>JANRKR010000044.1:0-4810 GCA_033763375.1 Rickettsiales bacterium | reverse complement strand
TAAAGAACAATCCAATTGTAAAATCTGCAACAAAAAGTTACTTGAGCTCTAAAGATTTAGAAGCTTTGCAATTTCACATGCAAGGTCAACCTGGAAAAGTTTCAATGCAGCCAACTAAGCCGCTAAATACTCAGCGCGACTTGGCTTTGGCTTATTCGCCGGGTGTGGCAATTCCTTGTTTAGAAATTGAAAAAAATCCTGATGCAGCTTACGACTACACCGCGAAAGGAAATTACGTTGCGGTAATTTCTAACGGAACGGCAGTTTTGGGTTTAGGAAATTTAGGTGCGCTGGCTGGCAAACCAGTTATGGAAGGAAAATCAGTTTTATTCAAACGCTTTGCTGATATTGATTCTGTCGACGTTGAAGTTGCCACTGAAGATGCCGAAGAATTTATCAACGCCGTAAAATATTTAGGACCAAGTTGGGGCGGCATTAATTTAGAAGACATCAAAGCGCCAGAATGCTTCATCATTGAAAGTCGCTTGCGTGAAATTATGGATATTCCGGTTTTTCACGATGACCAACATGGCACGGCAATAATTTCTGCTGCGGGGATTATCAACGCTTTACATATTTCAGGCAAAAAATTTAAAGAAATTAAAGTTGTCGTCAACGGCGCTGGCGCTGCTGGAATTGCTTGTTTAGAGCTTTTAAAAGCCATGGGTTTGCCGCACGAAAATGCCATTCTTTGCGACACTAAAGGCACAATTTACAAAGGTCGAACTGAGGGCATGAATCAATGGAAATCGGCTCACGCTGTCAACACCAAAGCACGCACTTTGGCTGACGCTATGAAAGGTGCTGACGTGTTTTTAGGCCTTTCAGTTAAGGGTGCTGTTACCAAAGAAATGGTGAAATCAATGGCGAAAAATCCGGTGATTTTTGCGATGGCTAATCCTGATCCAGAAATTACTCCTGAAGAAGTTCACGCTACGCGCTCAGACGCAATCGTTGCCACTGGTCGCTCGGATTACGAAAACCAAGTTAATAACGTAATGGGTTTTCCTTATATTTTCCGCGGTGCTTTAGACGTGCGCGCTTCAACCATTAATGAAGAAATGAAAATTGCTGCCGCTAAAGCAATTGCTGAATTGGCGCGCCAACATGTTCCTGATGAAGTTATTAAAGCTTACGGCGGCCGCGATATGAAATTTGGCCCGCGTTACATAATTCCAACTCCGTTTGACTCGCGTTTAATTCACGTTGTTCCAGTCGCTGTTGCTAAAGCCGCGGTTGCAACTGGCGTCGCCAGAAAACCAATTAAAGATTGGGATGCTTATGTACGTCAACTTCAAGCACGTCGCGACCCAACTGTCAATAGCATGGGCATGATTTTTGACAAGCTGGAAAGAAATCCAAAAAAAGTAATTTTTGCCGAAGGCGAGCAACCAGAAATCATTCGCGTTGCTGCAATGTGGCGCGATTCGGGCTATGGCAAACCAATTTTAATCGGCAAAGAAAAACGTATTTTAGAAAATATGAAAGAAGCCGGCGTTGATCCAAAAGGCATTGAAATCTACAACGCCGCCATTTCCGAAGAAAATAATAAATTCACCGACTATCTTTACAAAAAACTACAACGCGATGGCGTATTGCGCTCTGACTGCTCGCGCATGGTAAAAAACGATCGCAACATTTTTGCTGCATCAATGTTAGCTTGCGGACATGGCGACGCTTTGGTTACCGGTTTAACTCGCGGCTATCGCCAATCTTTGACTGACGTTTGGAAAGTTATCAAAAATAAAAAAGATAAAATTGTTTTAGGAATTTCCATGGTGATTTCCAAAAACAAAACCATCTTCATTTCTGACACTGCTTGCTCTGAACTTTCTTCATCAGAACATTTAGCTGAAATCGCCATTCAAACTGCCAAAAAAGTGCGCGATATGGGTTACGAACCGCGCGTTGCTTTCTTGTCATTTTCCAATTTTGGTTCAGCGCTCAAAACTGAATCAAGCCGCATCAAACATGCGGTGCAAATTTTGGATGGCAGAAAAGTAGATTTTGAATATGACGGTGAAATGACCGCTGACGTGGCTCTAAACATGGACAAAATGGCGCGCTATCCGTTTTGCCGCTTAACTGCGCCTGCCAATATTTTGATTTGTCCGGGACTTCATTCAGCAAATATCGCCACCAAACTTTTGGAAGAACTTGGAAATTGTACGGTTATTGGTCCAATTTTACATGGCTTTGAAAAGCCCGTACAAATTGTCACTATGCGCTCTTCAATTAATGAAATTATCAATATGGCAGCAATTGCCGCAACCAGTAATGGATAGGTTTTAAAATGTCTGATCACATGGCTTCAGGTCACGTACCAAGTTCTTTTGAATTACAAAATGCCTCAGCAACAACTAATCACCGCAGCAGCGCTGCAATTCCTGGCGGTGGAGCTGATTCTTTAAGTGTTAATGTTGATGAACACTTTAAATCTGCCAATGTCAGCGACTTCGGATTTAAAGGAGATTTATCCAGCGTTTTTCCAATTGAAGGTGGCGCTACTAATGAAAATGTTTTTGGTTTTATTGATAGAATGGGCGATACTTTAGCGCCAATGAAGTTTTCTACTCAACCAGCTCTTGCTCCGGTAACTTCAGAATTTACCAATGCAAACTTAAGTCACGTTAGTATTGGCGAACAAACCAAATCCGGACTTACTGGCAATACCGCAATCATTTCAGGTCAGCAACAAGGACATTAAAACTGTTAATAAATATTAAAAATGACAACAAAAAAAATAGCAGAAAAAAAATGTGGCGAATCTTGCGGATGTGAAGCCAATGATGATAAAAAAATTCTTGAAGAAAATTTAGAAATAAAAGCTGGCGAAGAGAGCAAGGAAGAAAATAAAACTTTTCCTGAAAAAAGATTAGATCCAACTTATTTTGGTGATTGGCAAGTCAATTGCCGCGCCATTGATTTTTAAAACTTGTGCCAAGTTTTGGCGTGTATTAAATTAATGGGAATCAATTTAATCATAAACCTCTCTTCGATGTCCAACCTCAACAACAATAACAATCAGTTTTTCATCTTCTTTGGTGCAAATTAAGCGATAGTCGCCAACTCTGAATTTGTAATAGCCGCCAAGATCACCGACTAAATTTTCAAGATGTGCCACGGGATTGGTAAATAGTTTTTCAACAATCGCTTTTTTGATTCTTAATTGAGCTGGCTTATCTAAATTTTGAATCTGCTTTTGCGCCTTCTTGGTGAAGATAACTTGCCAAGCCATTATTTAACATTCTTAAAAACTTCTTCAAAAGAAACAAACTCATTGCTTGCCTTGGCGGCTTTAAGAGTTTTTTGCGCACTTGAGATATCTTGCAAATCTTGAAATTTTTGATCCAAGACAATCATCAAACCTTTTTTAATATAATAGCTTTTTGAGCGACCTTCAAAGCTAGAAACTTTTTCTAGTTTATCCGCCAAGCTTTCTTCGATGTGAGCAGAAATGTTAACTGTCATAATTTTGATTTATTGTTAAGTTAATAATACTTACTAGAAAGCCTAGTAGATAGTAAAAATTCCGTCAAGAAAAAGTGTTAAATCTCTACGCTCTTGGATGATTCATATTAAGCCCGCTTTGGCGATTGGCAGGTTAATTGCCGCGCCATTGATTTACCGATCTAACTCTTTTGAAAACATATTTAAAAGCTGAGTTGAAAAATTTTGCACACGTTCAGAAAAGTGGTTTATTTTACCGGAAAAAATATTGTAGAAAAATACTGCCGGAATTGCCGCGAAAAGCCCAATTCCTGTTGCAAGTAAAGCCTCGGCGATTCCAGGAGCAACAACTGCCAAACTGGTATTTTTACTGACTGCAATTCCATGAAAACTATTCATAATTCCCCACACCGTTCCAAATAATCCAATAAAAGGTGTTGAAGAGCCTACAACCGCAAGAAATCCTAAACCGCCTTCTAATTTTTGCATTGACTTATTTGTCGCCACTTGCATAGCACCAGCTAATCTTTCTTTCAAACCGGTTTTTTTATCGCCACCATCAGCAATAATTTGTTTAATATTATTTGACTGCCATTCCTTCATGCAGGCAAGAAAAACGCGAGCTAAAGGATGATTATTATTATGATTGGCTTCGGCAATAATGTCTTCCAGAACCATAGTTTCGAAAGATTCTTCAAATTTATCGCTGCGTTTTTTTAAGACTGAAAATTTCATCAGCTTTTCAAAAATAATTGTCCATGACCACAAGGAAGCAAATAACAGAAGCATCATGACCATTTGCACAACTATATCAGCTTCGCTAATCAAGCTAAACAAAGAAAAAGACGTCAGAGATTTGTCCATAAAAATTTATTAATTAATTTGAAGGTCGATAAGCTAGAGCCTGTTTTCAAACCTAATTAGTCTAATATTTAGTTCTATTTTTGCTCTTTTTTTCACGAAATTTTTTAAAATATTTTCCGATATTATAAAAAATTTCATAAAAAAATCTCTAAAAATATGCCAAAATCTGAAACTATAGCATATCCCGAAATAATTGGCACTTTTAAACAAATAAATTTTAGGGAAAAATTGCGACAAAAAATATAAGCTGTATCAGGCGATACAGAGTTATTTTTCGAGCAAATTTTTACCAAAATTCTGCAGTTTAAAAGTGTCAATTATTTCGGGATATGCTATAATTAGGTTTGAAAACAGACTCTAGGAATTTTCAATCAATTCTCTTTTACCAGAAATATTTGGCGGTGTTATGATTCCGTCAGCTTCCATTTTTTCAATTAAAGTTGCGGCACGATTATAGCCAATACGCAACTGACGCTGCACATAACTAATTGAAGCT
>JANRKR010000043.1:0-19317 GCA_033763375.1 Rickettsiales bacterium | reverse complement strand
GATTTTTCGTCTTGCATTGAAACCGTAACACCAGTTGGAATGTGAACAATTCTCACCGCTGAGTCAGTTGTATTAACTGATTGTCCACCAGGGCCACTTGAGCGAAAAACATCAATTCGTAAATCTTTTTCTTCAATTTTTATATCAATCTCTTCGGCTTCAGGAAGAACGGCAACCGTTGCCGCAGAAGTATGAACGCGACCTTGGTTTTCAGTTTCAGGAACGCGTTGCACTCGATGCACGCCGGATTCAAATTTCAA
Organism: Rickettsiales bacterium; assembly: GCA_033763375.1. GTDB lineage: Bacteria > Pseudomonadota > Alphaproteobacteria > Rickettsiales > UBA1997 > UBA2645. The sequence goes on along the minus strand of JANRKR010000043.1, from coordinate 19,057 downwards.
ACGCGCAAAAACATTGCGACCAGAAATTGAAGCTGACGCGTCTTTGTAGCCGCCAAGACCAGTGTCAGAAATTGATAAAATCTCAAATTTCCAACGATTTTTTTCAGCATATTTTTGATACATGGCAAAAAGTCTTTGGGCAAAAAGTGCCGCTTCTTCGCCGCCAGTTCCGGCGCGCACTTCTAGAATGGCGTTTTTTTCATCAGCGACATCTTTTGGAATTAAAGAAAGTTTTATTTCTTCTTCAAGCTGAGGAATTTTATGTTCAAGATCAAATTTTTCTTGATTAAGCATATCTTTCATATCTTTGTCTAAACCGCCAGCAGCAAGCATTTCTGTAATGTCAGTGATATCTTTAGTATTTTTTTTATAAAGATTAATCAGCTCGACAATTGGTGTCATATCCGAATGTTCTTTCGAAATTTTAGCGTATTCAGAACCAAGCGCAGAAGGATCTGACAATTTTTTTTCTAACTCAGCATGTTTTGCAACAATGCCTTCGAGTTTTTGTATGAATGACATTTGAGATTTAAGAAGTTGATTTATTTATTAATCTTTTAGAAACTGTTTAAAGTGCAGCAAGCATCTAAAATCAAGGTTGCAAGAAACTTAGGCAACAGAATTAAAAAACACAAGTTACGAATGTTTCAAAAAAATTTCTATATCACTTCGCCAATTTATTACGTAAATGACGTGCCGCATATTGGTCACGCTTATACTTCAGTTGCTTGTGACGTTATGGCAAGATTTAAAAGGCTTCAAGGTTATGATGTTCGATTTTTAACCGGCACTGACGAACATGGTCAAAAAGTTGAAAAATCAGCGCTGCAAAAACAAAAATCGCCGCAACAATTTTGTGATGAAATTTCTGCAAAATTTCTTGAATTGACAAAAACTTTAAATCTTTCCAATGACGATTTTATTCGCACCACGCAAGAGCGACACAAAAAATCAGCGCAAGAATTTTGGCGAATTTTAGAAAAAAACGGCTGGATTTATAAAAGCGTTTATGAAGGTTGGTACGCAGTTCGTGATGAAGCTTTCTACGCGCAAGATGAATTAATCAACGGCAAAGCGCCAACTGGTGCTGAAGTTTCTTGGCATAAAGAAGAAAGTTATTTTTTTAAACTTTCAGCTTTTCAAGATAAATTATTAGCACTTTACGATGCAGTGCCTGACTTTATTCAGCCTGAATCAAAACGTAATGAAGTTATTTCTTTTGTGCGCGGTGGCAAAAATTATGTCAAAGGCGCGCTACATGATTTATCAATCTCGCGCACTTCTTTTTCTTGGGGAATTCCTGTTCCGCAAAATACAAATGATCCTAATCCTTCCTTACCCCTTATTTCTAATCACGTAATGTATGTTTGGCTGGATGCTTTGACTAATTATCTTTCTGCTCTTGGCTTTCCTAACGAAAACGATCCGCTGATTCAAAAATTTTGGTGCGATACTACTGATTCGCCAGTGCATATTGTTGGCAAAGATATTTTGCGTTTCCACGCTGTTTATTGGCCAGCATTTTTGATGGCGGCACAAATTCCGCTGCCAAACAAAGTTTTTGCCCACGGCTGGTGGACAAATTCAGGTCAAAAAATTTCAAAATCTTTGGGCAATGTGATTGATCCAAATCAAGAAATAGAATGGCTAAAATCTTTTGGTTGTGATCATAATACAGCAGTTGATTATTTCAGATATTTTTTAATGCGCGAAGTGCCGTTTGGTAATGATGGCGATTATAACCGAAAAAATTTTGTTGCGCGCGTCAATGCAGAATTATCAAACAACATCGGCAATTTAGCGCAAAGAATTTTGTCAATGATTTACAAAAATAATGACGCCAAAATTGTTAATATTTCTTTTTATGACGATGCCAAAGAATTGCTTGAGAAAGCTTATAAAATAAAAGATGAATTTGTTGTTGAAATGGACAAATTTGCTTTTGATGAAGCGATAGAAAAAATTGTAAATTTTGCGCGCGCTTGCAATTTTTTTGTTGATCAAAAAGCGCCTTGGACATTGAAAAAAGAAAATCGCCTTGAAGAGATGAACCTAGTTTTATCAACGATTGCCGAATGTTTAAGATGTTTAGCAATTGCACTTCAGTCTTTTATTCCGTCACTTGCTGCTAAAGTTTTAGATGTTTTGAATATTGATCCAAAACAACGCGCTTTAGATTTTTTAAATAGCGATTATGCGCTTAAAAATAGTCATCAAATTAACGAGCCAAAAGCAATATTTCCAAGGTTACAAGAAATAGAAGTTACAAAATGAAAATAGTTTCTTGGAACATTAATTCGCTGCGTTTGCGCTTACCTTTGCTTGAAAAATTTATTGAATTAGCCAATCCTGATATTGTTTGTTTGCAGGAAATTAAAGTTGCTGATGAAGCTTTTCCAATCAAAGCAGTCAAAGCTTTGGGTTTTGATCATGTTATTTTTTCTGGCGAAAAATCTTACAATGGCGTGGCGATTTTATCAAAATATCCATTAACAAAAATTGAAAAAATCGACATCGAAAATTATGGCCATAAACGCCACATTTCTTGCGCGCTAGAAACTAAAATTGGTGAAGTTTTTTTGCATAATTTTTATGTGCCAGCAGGTGGCGATATTCCTGATGTTACGCTTAATTCTAAATTTCATCACAAATTAAAATTTATTGATTGGATGCATGATTATTTTCAAGCGCAACAAGATAAAAAAATTATTGTTGTTGGCGATATGAATATTGCGCCGCTCGAGCACGACGTTTGGTCGCATAAACAACTTTTAAGCGTAGTTTCGCACACGCCAATTGAGGTTGAAAAAATGACACGCTTACAAACAAGTCTTGATTTTATTGATACGCATCGACACTTCGTTGATCACAAACAAAAACTTTATAGTTGGTGGAGTTATCGCGGTCTTGATCCTTTAAAATCAGATCGCGGTCGCAGGCTTGATCACATTTGGGCAACGCCAAATTTAAAGGATCAGATTAAATCGATGAATATTTATCGTGATTTTCGGGTTGAAAATCAACCTTCGGATCACGTGCCAATTCAAACTGTTTTTGATTTGATATGAAGAAGATTTTGATAAATTCCAAAGACGAAATGATTATCTTTGCCAGAGAAATTGCAGCATCTACGCAAATTGGCGATGTCATTGGACTCAAAGGAACGCTGGGCGTTGGCAAAAGTTTCTTTGCCAAACATTTTATTAATGCTTTACAAGAAAAAAAATCAGAAATTTTAAGTCCCACTTTCAATTTGGTTTATTCTTATGAAACTAAAAAAGGCGAAGTTTTTCATTTTGATTTATATCGTTTAAAAAGCGCTGACGAGCTTGAAAATATCGGCTTTTTTGATGCTTTGCAAAATGGAATTTGTTTGATCGAATGGCCAGAAATTGCTTTAGAATTTTTGCCAAAAAATTATCTTGAAATCGAAATTAAAATTATTGCCAACAAGAATCAGGAACTAAGAGAAATTTTATTAACTAGGAAAAATTAATGGAAAAATTTGAATTTGAAGTCACTGAAAATGAAGATGGAATAAGGCTTGATAAATTTCTTACCGAAAAATTCTTAGCAATAAAACCAGAAATTAATCGTACTAAAATTCAGCATCTAATCGAGATTAATATGATTTTAGACGAAAAACAAAAAGTAATTAATTCTCCTGCACAAAAAACTAAAATTGGTCAGAAATTTTTTATCACCATACCAGATTCAAAGCCTTCACACCTGATTGCGCGAGAGATTCCTTTTGAAATTATTTTTGAAGATGATGATCTTTTGGTAATTAATAAACCAGCCGGACTCACTGTGCATCCCGGTGCCGGCAATCAAGATGATACTTTGGTTAACGGACTTTTATTTTCTCATAAAAATCATTTATCAAAAACTGGGGGCGAATTTCGCCCAGGAATTGTTCATCGTTTAGACAAAGATACATCTGGGCTGATGCTGGTTGCAAAGAATGATTTTAGTCATCAAATTTTAAGTGAAAAATTAAAAAATCGTGAAATTAAAAGAAGTTATTTGGCTTTTATTTACGGCTGTTTAAGCCCAGCGCAAGGTGTGATTGACAAAAATATTTTGCGCTCAAGAACTAATCGTCTAAAAATGTCAATCTCGCGCACGCTTGGGCGCCAAGCAATTACTAAATATGAAACTAAAGAAATTTTTATGGATGGTTTTGCTAGCGCCGTTGAATGTAAATTACAAACTGGTCGCACCCATCAAATTCGTGTTCATTTAGAATCAGTAAAACACTCGTTAATTGGCGATCAGCTTTACAATTCTTGCAAAAAAAATCTGCCGGAAAACATTGACGAAGCGGCAAAAAATTTTATAAAAAATTTTCCACGACAAGCATTGCATTCTTATAAAATAAATTTTTTTCATCCAAGATCAGATCAAGAAATGTCCTTTGAAATTAGCTTGCCCAAAGATTTACAAGAGTTGCAAAAGCATTTGCGTTAAAAACTAAGTTAAAACTAAACCAACAAAGCTTTTATTCGCAAGAAGTTGGGGCATCGCTAAAATTTTATCACGTCATTTGCAGAAGTTAGTAACAAGACAATCTTATCATGTCATTGTGCGGCGAGAGCGACGCGATAATTTTATTACGTCATTGCGAGGAGCGCCAGCGACGCGGCAATCTCAGGAGCTTTTCTTGATCTTTTATAGATTATCGCTTCTTGTTTTATGCTTCTGGTGAGTGACGATTAAAAAAAATTAAAAGCAGATTCAATGAACGAAAAAATTCTAATAATTTCTGGTGCAACTGCTTGTGGAAAATCGAATTTAGCGTTACAATTAGCGCAAAAAAAAGATGTAGCGATTATCAATGCTGACGCCTTACAAATTTATCAAGGCTTGCCAATTCTGTCTTCGCAACCAAATGAAGCTGATCAAAAAAAAGTAAAACATTTTTTATATTCACATTTTCAAGCTCAGGAAACCTCATCAGTTGGTATCTGGTTAAAGCTAATAAAGCCAATAATAGAAGAGGTCTGGAATAATAACAAACTACCAGTAATTGTTGGTGGATCAGGAATGTATCTTGCAAAATTAGTGGAGGGAATTTCTGAAATTCCTGAAATTGATGAGCCAATAAAAAAAGCAGCGCGTCAGCTTTACGAAGAAATTGGTCATAGTGAATTCCAAAAAAAGTTAATTGATTTAGGTGAAAATGAAATTCTCGACAAGCAGCGTTTAATAAGAGCTTATGAAGTTTTTGAACAAACCGGAAAATCAATTTCTTTTTGGCAAAAACAACCGCCAAAAAAATTTTTAAAAGAAGCTAACTTTATTCATATTAACTTAAATTTGGAACGTGGAAAACTTTATCAAAATTGTAATTTGCGTTTTGAAAATATGATAAAATTTGGCGCAATTGAAGAAGTCGAAAGTCTTATTAAAAAAGGCGTTACAACTGAAATGACAATTACAAAAACTTTAGGATTTCATGAAATAAGCGATTATTTGACGCAAAAAATTACTCGTGAAAAAATGATTGAAATTGCCACACAAAAAACTCGCAATTATGCTAAAAGACAACTTACTTGGTTTCGTCATCAATTGCCACAAAAGCTTGTATTTAATGACTCTAAAACCGCTTTAAATTTTTTAGAAAATGAAATTTAATGATATTGGCATTATAATTAGTCAAAAAAAATACGGCGAAAATTCTTTGGTAGTAAAAGTTTTTTCGCAGCATCATGGAATTTATCGTGCCTTTGTAAAATCAGTAAAATCAAGCAAAGACAAAGTTAATTATCAAATTGGTAACTTGATTTCTTTTGAATATCGCTCGCGCATTGAAGAAAATTTGGGACAATTTTTTGCAGTAGATTTAATCAGAAGTTATTGTTCTAAAATGATGTTTGATCAATTGCGCCTAACTTGTGTAAATTCTTTATTTTCAATAATCGACAGCGTTTTTTTAGAACGAGATAACCAACAAAAACTTTTTGAAAAATTACAAAACTTTTTACAAAAATTAAGTGACGATGCAATTACAAAAAAAGATTTTCTTGCCGATTATATCAAGCTAGAGTTAAAAATTTTAAAAACTTTAGGTTATGAAATTGACTTGTCATGTTGCGCCGTTAGTGGTGTTAGCGAAAATCTGACTTTTGTTTCGCCAAAATCAGCGCGCGCTGTTTGTAATGAAGTTGGCGCGCCTTACAAAGATAAGCTTTTGAAGCTACCAAATTTTTTAGTAAGCGATCATCATCATGATGAAAATCAATTGCTTGATGGTTTAAAATTAAGTGGATTTTTTTTAGAAAAATTTGTCTTTGCCGAAAAAAGCTATAATCAGAGTCAATTAAGATTTTTTCATCGCGATAATATAAAAAATTTTTTGCTAAAAAATTAATGATCCAAATATTTTAACTGGATCAAATTTACCATTGGCAAGTAAGCAAATATATAGCGCCAGACAAATTGCCGGCGCAAAGGGAAAATATTTATCGCGCTTAAATTTTTGCCAAATTATGCCAAAAATAATTCCTAAAAAACCGCTCAACATCATAAAAAATAAAAAATTTTTTAAACCAAGCAATAAACCAGCGATGAAAAAAAACTTTATATCATCAACACCAATTGCTTCAATTTTTGTTACTATATAAAAAAATCCAAGCAGCAGCAAGCCAAAGCCAGAATATAAAAACGCCGCGCTAATATTATTCGAAGCCCCAAAAACGCCGCCATCATTGATGCGCAAAATAATTGCTAATATTGCCAGAAAATATTGTAATGAATCAGGAATAAAATAATGCTCTAAATCGGTTATTGACATCACAATTAAAGTGAAAGCGATTAGAGAAATTATGATCAGTCTTTGATCAATTTTTTTATCCAGAGAAAAATAAATAATTATAAAAAAAATAGTGGTTATTATTTCAATTAAAGGATAACGAAGCGAAATTTTTTCGTGACAATTACTGCATTTGCCGCCTTGAAATAAATAAGAAAAAACCGGAATTAAATTTTTTGCTTTAAGTTGAAAATTGCATTTTGGACAATTTGAATGAACAAAAATTATCGGCTTTTTTATTGCCAAGCGATAACTTAAAAATGTGGCGCAAGAGCCAAAAATAAGTCCAAAAATTGTTATTAAAAAAATTTCTGTCGCGTTTGATAATTGTAAGTTGAATGTAGAAAAAAAATTCACGGCGCTAATTAATTGTTATAATTTTGATAAAATGAATGATTTAAAAAATAGCCTCAAAATACTGAAAATAATGATTGTAGCCCTTTTTGTTTTTAGTTGCTCTCATAAAAAAGTTGAAGTGATTAATCATGGTAAAAATTTTTACGGCAAAAATAACTACCAACAAAAAGATCGTAATTCTGACAAAAAAAATCTAACTAATTCTGCTGGTAAAGATTCTTTTGTTACAATTGCAAAAGGTGATACAGTCTACTCTTTAGCGCGTTCTCATAATGTTAGCGTTGATGATTTAATCGCCTTCAATAATTTAAAAGCACCTTATCAATTACAAGTTGGGCAAAAAATTATTACCAAAAAAGCCAGTGAAAATAACTATGTAAAAATTATTGATGCTAAAAAATCTGCTAAAAAAATTGTTGAAGATGAAAAGCCAAAAATTGCTTCAAATCAAACAAATCAGGGTTTTATCGAAAAAACATTAGATAAACTTAATCACTTTTCTTGGCCAGTTCGCGGTGAAATTATTTCAAAATTTGGACCAAAATCTGGCGGACTTTATAATGACGGTATTAATATCAAAGCCAAAGAAGGCGATATTGTTAAAGTTGCCGAAGATGGTATTGTATCTTATGTTGGCAATGAGTTGAAAGGTTATGGCAATCTGGTTATTGTTAAACATTCGGGTGGCTGGATTACTGCTTACGCGCATCTATCAAAAATTTCAGTTAAACGCGGACAAAAAATTAATAAAATGACCAAAATTGGCGAAGTTGGATCAACCGGAAATGTTGGCTCGCCACAACTTTATTTCGGTCTACGCAAAGGTCGCGATGCGGTTAATCCTGAGAATTATTTAAGTAAATAAAATGTTTGGTTTTTTTTCTAAGACAAAAATTGACAAAGAATTTAACAAGCTATCAAAAATTTCTTTGGCGGTTTCACAAATTTTTAGTCATAAAAAAATTGCTGAAGAAATTATTGATGAACTTGAAGAAAGCTTGATTTTAGCTGATTTTGGTGTTGAAACTGCTAAAAAAATTATTGCTGTTTTTAAAGAAAAAAAGTTTCACAAAAATATCACTCTTGAAGAAGTAAAAGTTTTTTTAAGTGCTGAAATTGAAAAAATTTTATTGCCTTGTCAGAAAGTTTTAAAGTTGAATATCGAACAAAAACCACAAGTAATAATTTTTAATGGCGTTAACGGCGCTGGCAAAACCACTACAATTGGAAAAATTGCCTTCAACTTAAAAAGTCAGAATAAAAAAGTTTTAATCGCAGCTTGCGATACCTTTAGAGCAGCGGCTTCGCAGCAATTAGAAGTTTGGGCAAAAAGAGCTGACTGTGAAATTATTTTGCCCATCAAAGAGGCGGAAGATCCAGCAGCAGTTGCTTATCGTGCTTTTGATTTTGCAGTTAAAAATAATTTTGATGTTTTGTTAATTGATACCGCCGGACGCCTGCAAAATAAACAAAATTTAATGGATGAGTTAAAAAAAATAAATTCAGTTCTTAAAAAAATTGATCCAAGCGCGCCACATCAAAATTTATTAATTTTAGATGCCACAATTGGTCAAAATGCTAAAGCGCAGTTAGAAGTTTTTGATCAAATTGTTGGAATTACCGGACTAATAATTACTAAGCTTGATGGTTCAGCGAAAGGTGGAATTGTTGTGGCTTTGGCCGACAAATTTAAAAAGCCAATTTACGCGGTTGGACTTGGTGAAAAGATTGAAGATTTACAAGAATTTGATGCGGTGCAGTTTGCTAAGAATTTGGTTGAATCTTAAAAGACATACCAAAATATAAATTTGTATTAGTTGTTTGATCGTATTTAATAAAAATGTCTTTTTAACAAATAAAAAAATTTATGAAAAAAACAGATTTTCAAGCACACCAAGAGAGCATCAAGAAAGCGTTTGGAAGTAATCAAATAGATACTGAAATCGAATCCAAATTTTTAGTTAAAGACGGTAGTTATCAATCCGAACTTTCAAAAGCTTTTGCAACAAAAGATAAGACTGAAGCTAATGATATAATTGAAAAGCTATTAGCGAGAAGAATGACCAAAGCCGACAGAGAAGAATTTTTCTCTTTACTTTGTAGCAATACTATTGATGTCTCTAACATTGTAAGTGCTCGATTTGTTCCAAATGAAAATGCTAGAAACAGTATATTAAATTTTCTGCAAATTTATAATACGGTGGATGCTGAACTCGAGGGAGATGAAGAAAAAAAAGCAAAAGTAGCATCTTTGAAACAATACATTCAAGAAACAATTGATTTTACAAAACCAAAAGCAGCTCCTAAAAGTGGATTTTTTAGTAAACTTTTTGGTAATAATTCGCAGCAAAATAAATAAATATGCAAAGTGCTAATTGAATTAGACCTTATTTTGCAAGGCTTCAAAGATTTACTTTCAATCAAAGATTCATGCAATTGTTTAGAGAAGTTCGAGAAAAAATCATTCTTACTTTGAGATTGGTTTTTAAAAAAGCTCAAGTTTTCAAGACAGCCAAATTACTTTTTTAAAATCTATCTTCTGTAAGTTGCTGCAAAACTAGCTTTCGCCAAAACATTCTGATTGATCATATATCCCGCAAGTGCTGGACTGGATGATTCTGACACGTCTAATTTTTCAACTTTCAAAGCAAAAATTGTGAAAATATAACGATGCACTTTGTCGCCTTTTGGTGGGCAAGGACCGCCGAAATTGTGAACACCAAAATCGTTACGAATTTGGTTGATTCCGTCTTTGGTGATAAATTTATTTTCTGCAGCAAATCCAGATTTGAATTCACTATAATTGGCTGGAATATTGATCGCCAAATAATGCCACCAGCCGCTACCAGTTGGCGCATCTGGATCATAAACTGTTAAGGCGAAAGATTTTGTTCCAAGCGGCGGATTAGACCAGCTTATTTGTGGCGAAATATTTTCGCCCGTGCAGCCAAAACCTTTGAAAACATGCTTCTGAGTGATTGTAGAATTTGCTGCGATATCAACGCTGGTAATAGCAAACTTTGCATTAGCGCTATTAATTGAGCAGGAAACAAAAAACGCAGTTAGAAATAATGACGCAAATTTAATTTTCATAATTTAGTTAAATTGGTTAGATAATGTTAAAAATTTTTTTACCAAGGCTGGAATTAATAATAAGGTTGTGGCTGTTGAGCTTATAATTCCACCAATAACTGTAATGGCAATTGGTTGTTGAACTTCTGCACCAATTCCATGACCAAATGACATTGGTAAAAATCCAAGACTAGCAACAATTGCAGTCATTAAGATTGCTCGAAATCGCGAAAGACAAGCCGATCTTAGATCAACATTTTTATCCATACTGTTGATCAGAATAATTGAATTTAAAAGGCTAATGCCAATCAAGGCAATAAAGCCAACATAAACCGAAACAGTAATCGCAATATGGCAAATAAATAATAAAATGACAGCGCCACTTAAAGCAAAAGGAATTGATGACAAAACCACCAAAACTTTTTTATAACTGCCAAACATTTTTTTTAAAATAAAGAAGATCGCCAAAATGATCAGCGGAACCAAAGTAAAAATTTTTTGTTTTGCATTGTTAAAATTTTTGAAACGTCCTTTCCATTCAATTTTATAATTTGGCGGTAAAATATTATTATCCTTTATTTTTGATTCAGCTTCGGCGATGAATTTTTCATATTCAGTATTTTTTAAGTAAATTGAAAGTGCGGCGTATCTTTGACCAAACAAGCGCGGGATAGAACTTACATTAACGCTTTCTTTTACTGTAACCACATCTGATAAAGGAAAACTTCCGCCTTGTGATAAATTAACCGGAATATTTTCAATTGAATGAAGGCTGCGATTTTTTTCATCAAGATGCAAAATAATCGAGATTGGAAATTCAGTTGCATAAAATTTGCCAACTTCAAAACCAGCCATTGCAGAACTTAAATCGTTATTAACATTGGCAAGCGTAATTTGGTGTTTAACAATTTTTTCATAATCAGGAATTACATCAACAAAATAACCTTTATGAATTGAATTGATCATATCTTCTTCAATTTCTTTAATTTGAGGTTGATCTTTTAAAAGATCATGAATTTTTTGATTGATCTCAATAAGTTTTTGCAAATCATCGCCAAAAATGCGCAAAGAAAGATCGGCGCGACTTCCTTCCAACATCTCGTTAAAACGCATCTCAATTGGTTTGGTAGCAACTATATTACAATTATCGCATTCGATATTTTTAAGTTTTTGCAATATTTTATTAGATAATTTTGTCGCAGCGATTTTGTATTGTGGTTTCAAAATTACGAATAAGTCGCAAATATTTTGTGAAGCCGGATCTAAACCTGATTTTCCTGTTCCAATTCGTGAAAAAACTTTATCAATTTCTTGATCATTTTTAAGATTTTCTTCAAATTTTTTAGCGACTTCAATCGTTTTACTTAAGCTGCTTCCTTCGGCTTTAGTAATTGTAAATACAAGATCACCTTCGTTAAGATTTGGAAGAAAATCGCTTGGCATAAAAAAAGTCAGCGCCATTGAAAAAATAAAAAAAACCAAGCAGACAATAATTGTTTTGTTCTGATTTCTTAAAACAATATCGAGAATTTTTTCGTAAAATTTAAGTAAATATTCAAAAGCTTTGCTGTTTTTATGATTAACATCTTTGATGAAAAGAAATGCCAAAACTGGCATTAAAAAAAACGCTGTAATTAAGCTGGCGCACATTGCGATAATAACATTAATCGCCATTGGTTGAAAAGTTTTTCCTTCAACTCCTGTGAACATTAAAATTGGAATATAAACCAAGGTAATGATGGCAATGCCAATAAAAGTTGGTTTTGCCACTTGCGCTGTAAGTTTGGCAATCATTTCTATTTTTTCTTCGCGGCTTTTTATTTTGTGCATTTGACTGATCAAATACTCAACAATTACCACTGAAGAATCGACTAATATTCCAAAATCAATTGCGCCAAGACTCATCAAATTTGCTGAAATTTCAAAAAATTTCATGCAACAACCAAGAATAAAAATGCAAAAAATAAGTGATGACGAAACCACCAAACCAGCACTAATATTGCCTAAAACTAGACATAATACGCCCACAACTAGCAAAATTCCTTCACATAAATTTCGTATTACAGTTTTGATTGTTGAATTAATCAAAAATTGACGATCATAAAGAATTTCAATCTCAACATCGCTGCGTGATTCGTTAATTTTACTGATGGCTTTTTTTACTTTATTTAAAACTTCTTGGCTGTTTTCGCCAGATTGCAACATGATTGTTCCAATAACTGTTTCTTGACCCTTATAAGTTGCGGCGCCAAGTCTTTGCGATTCTTCCTGTCTGATTTCAACTACTTTTCTTAAAGGTAAAATATTTCCTTTATAATCAATCTTGATCGGAACATTCATCACATCATCAAAGCTTTTAATATTTGAATAGGTGCGAACAATTTTTTGCTTATCATCTTTTTCAATATAGCCGCCACCAAAATTTTCGCCGATAGTTTGAATTTGATTGATCAGCTTTTGCTCGGTCATTCCAAAATCAGTAATTTTACGAGGATCAATATTTAAGTGAATCTGACGTTCAAAGCCGCCAATGGTATCAACTTCTGCAACGCCACTAACTTTTTTTAATTCACGAGCAATTTCAAATTCTTGAATGGTGCGCAATTCCATCAAATTATCGCTACCTTTGGGGTTAAATAATCGATAAATAATAATCTCGCCAATTCCGGTAGTTAAAGGCGCGATGGTTGGTCTTATATTTGGAGGAATCTGATCGCCAACTGCTGACAAGCGTTGCATTACTTGATTGCGCGCTAAATTAATATCAACCTGGTCTTTAAAAATTAAGGTGATTTGCGATAATCCAAATTTAGAAAGCGAGCGCATTTCTGCTAAATCAGGAATACCGTAAAGTTCAGATTCAATTGGATAAGTAACTGATTTTTCAACTAAAGTTGGATCCATGCCAAAGGTTTTGCTATTGATGATAACCTGCTTATTTGTTATGTCGGGAATGGCGTCAATTTTTACATGTTGCAGCGAATAAAATCCAAAGATAGCAATAAGCCCAAAGCCAATCAAAACAAAGCTGCGTAACTCAATTAATTTTTTAAAAAATTTTCTTTCTTTAGTCATTTTGTGGTAAAGTAAAATTACCAATTTTGGTCATCAAAGCTGCGTAAGTGGCGGCTAAACTAACTTGATTATCAATGGCGGTTTCAATTAGTTGATATTCTTGCAAATCAAGTTCTATGTAAGTGATAAAATCCAGAATACCTTTTTTAAAATTATCATTGGCTTTATCTAAACGATTAACAATTTTAGGAATTTCGCTGATTGGAAAATTTTCGCTAATTTTTAAAGAAGTTTCAAATTGATTAAGATCATTATCGATCAAAAGTTTGAGTTGATTTTTTTCAAATTCAAATTGCGTTTCCCAAGCTTTAATTTGTGATTTGGCGCCAAGAATTTTATCTTGATTGCGATTAATTAAAGGCAATGACAATGAAAGACCAACGCCGTCTGCCGGCTTTCCACCAGCTGATGCAGAAGGATTGTCACGAGTTACCGAAACATTAACATCAGGCATTTTTTCTAATTGGGCGAAAGATAATTCTGATTTTGATTTTTGAATTTGAAATTTTTGTTCTCGCAGAGTCAGGTTATTATCAACGGCTTCGTTGATAAAATAATTACGACCTAAATAATTTTTTTCACTTAACCAATTAATTTTAATTTGCGGTTCCTGATCAAGATTAAGATAAATATTAGCGCGATTCCAAATCTGATAAATTTGATTTTGATAATTTACTAAATCGCGATTAATTAATCTAATACGATCTTTAGTAATTTGTCCTTGTGCCGCTTGAGTTGGCGACGATAAAACAATTTTAGAGAGATATTTATCAATTAGCGAAAGCCGATTTAAACGCTTTTTGGTTAACTCAATTTTTTGTTGCAGCGCCTGATATTGGTAAATCAGCAAAAAAGTTTCAGCCTTTACCGAAAGCACTAAATTATTTTTGCGGGTTTGAAGAATCTGATATTGCGCCTCTTCAACCTTAAATTTACTATTTAATTTTCCATAAAATGGAATTGTTTGGCTTACGCTGTAAGTTTTTTGATTAATATCTTGATTGGCTGAGAAAGTTGGATTTTCCCAATATTTTTGTTGATTGGAAAAACTTTTTTGAGCAATAGCAGAAAATTCAGCAGCTTTGATTAGGCTATTTTTTTCAGCAATTTCAAGCAATTCCGCAAGGTTGTAATTTTTACTCCATGCATTTTTTGAAATAATTAAAGCGATAAATATTATGACAAAAATGCGCATCTAAATAAAATCAGTGATTTTTTTGCAAGCCTCAATCAAACCAAGCGCTTTATTAACGCATTCTTGATATTCAGATTTTGGATCTGAATCAAAAACCACGCCAGCGCCGGCTTGGATATGAATTTTTTTATCTTTAATCAAAGCCGAACGCAAAGTTATGCAAGTTTCCATATCGCCATTGCTTGCAAAATAACCAACGCAGCCGGCGTAAAAACTGCGTTTAACTTTTTCAATTTCTTCGATAATTTCCATAGCACGAATTTTTGGCGCACCACTGACGGTGCCAGCGGGAAAGCCGGAAATTAAAACATCTAAAGCATCAAGATCGTCGCGAATAATTCCTTCAACATTGGAAGAAATATGCATAACATGGGAATAATTTTCGATAATCATTTTTTCAGTAACGGCGACCGAACCAGCTTTTGCAACCTTGCCAACATCGTGGCGACCCAAATCAATCAACATTAAATGTTCGGCAATTTCTTTTTCATCATTTAATAATTCAGCAGCAATTTTTTGATCTTCAATGGCATTATTACCTCTTTTGCGCGTGCCGGCAAGGGGACGTAAAGTTACTTTTTTATCTTTGAGCGAAACCATAATTTCAGGGCTGGAGCCAATTAGACAAAAATCCGGAAATTTTAAATAAAATAAAAATGGCGAAGGATTAATTGATCGCAGCGCGCGATAAAAACTAAATTCAGAAATTTTCGCATCAAAATCAGCGCTAAATCTTTGTGAAGGCAAAACCTGAAAAATATCGCCGTCAGTGATATATTTTTTAGCTTTTTCTACAGCATGGCAATATTCTTTTTGGGAAAAATTTGAGCTAAAGTTAAATGAAGCTGGCTTTTTTACAGGCAAAGCTTGGTAAGGCTTTTTTAGTGCTTCTTCAATCAAAGAAATTTTTTTGGTTAATTGCAAAAATTTTTGTTTTTGAAAATTTGGCGCGCAAATCAAAACGCAATCAAACAAGTTGTCAAAAATAAGTAAAATTTGCGGACGAATAAAAATGCTATCAGGAATTTTTAGATCATCAGGTAAATTTTTATCGGGCAAATTTTCCATCAAACGCACCATGTCGTAAGACATGTAACCAAAGATTCCAGCGCAAATTGCCGGCAATTTTTGGGCGATATAATTTAAATTATTCCAATTAATTTTTGAGCTTTCAATTAAGCGTCGCAAATTAGAAATTATGTCGCCATTTTCTTTAACAAAATTAGCAGATTTTTTAGTGAAGTTATTACTGATAAAAGAATTTTTTTGATTACATTTCCAAATCAAATCTGGCATCAAACCAATAACTGAAAAGCGTCCTTTATTATTGCCTTTTTGTGCTGATTCTAAAAGAAAAGAATATTTGGTTTCTGATGGTAAATGTTGTGCCAGCTTGAGAGAAGCCAAAACTGGCGTGATTGTATCGGCAGGAATTTTTTTATAAAGCAGGTTTGCGCCAGATTTTTTAAGAGCTGCGTTAAAATCTTTTTCGCTAAAATTATATTTAGAATCGATCTTTGAAGTTGTTCTTTTTGGCATTATTATTCTTTTTTGCCTAAGATTTTATCATTAACTTTTACCGGATATTTCTTCATGACGAAAGAGTTGTAACCTTGCAAAATTTCATTTTTAAAAGCTTGCGTTGCTTCTGTTCTGGAGCGCTGAATTTGTAAAGTTTCAATATTAGCTTTCTGAATTGTGCGTAAAATTCCAATATCAAATTCTTGATTGCCAATTTGGATTTCGTTAGTTGCGGCACCAATTTTTATTTCAAATAAAGCGCCAGCAAATTTATCGACATAAGGAATTTGATGACCTTGATAATTTAAATAAGAAAAGCGTGAAAAAGTTTTATTTTTCTCAAAGCCAAGATGATATTTAGCAACAATTGCTGCGGCATTTTGCGGATTATTTTTTAATTCTTCGGCAATTTTTTTAGCTAGTTTTTTTAAATTTTCTGTCTGATTAAAATTGATTAAATCTGCGCTGACTTTGGCTTTAACTTCTTCAAGATTTCTGTCATGTGCAGGAAAAATTTCTTCAACTTTTAAAGCGTAATAATAGTTGCTATTTTTCGAGTAAAAAATTTTAGAAGCCTGATCTTTTTTAGCAGCAAAGCTATTTTCAACAAAAGCTTCAAGATTCTTGATTTCATGGGCTGCAATACCTTTTTGATTTAAGCCGTTTTGATCAATTTCAACAGTACTTAAATTGGCAGTTAAAGCAAATTTTTTTGCTACTTCTGATAAAGAATTGCTGGCTAAAATTGCATCATCAATTTCAGAAATTTTATTCTGAATAATTTTTTCTTCGCGTCCAAGAAGTAGTTTGGATTTAATTTGCGGCTTCGCTTCGGCAAATGAAATTGGTGCGCTGGCTTTTATTTCAAGCAATAAAAAAACATGGAAGCCAAGAGGACTTTTTAAAACTTGTGAATGTTCATTTAAATTAAGTTTGAAAATTGGTTCGGCTAAATCTGCGATTAGATCTTTTTGAGTAACATTTTTTAGCGTAATTGATTTTTGATCTTTGTTTTGTAGCTCTTTTGCCAATTTAACAAAATTATCAGCAAGCTTTGATTTATCTGAAGTGGCATCTAGCTTTTGTAAAAAATTATTGGCGCTTTCTTCTTGATCAAAAAGTAGATGATAAAAATTTCTGCTTTCAGGTTTTTGAAATTTTTCTTTGTTATTGTTATATTCAGCGCTGATTTCTTCATCGGTAATTTGTAAATCTTTAGCAAAATCATTTTTAGCAAAGCGTAAATAATTAACTTTACGTATTTCTGGCGCAGCATAAGATTTTTTATGAGCTTCAAAATAGGCATTTAAAGCTTCTGAAGTTGGTGTAGTAATTTTATCAAGATTTTTTTCGCTAATTTTTACGACATCAGCAATGCGTTTTTCTTGTTTGAATTCTTCGCGGGCAATAATTTCGAAATCATTGATTGGAGCGCCTAAAGACATGGTTTGAATTATCATAGTTGCCACCACTTCATTTTGAATTAGATTAACATATTTCTCTTCATTCAAACCATTTTTTGCCAAGAAATTTTGAAATAATTTTTGATCAAATTTTCCGCTTTGATCTTTAAAATTAGGATCTTTGGCGACAACTTCTAAAATTAATTTACGACTGGCTTCAACGCCAAAATCACGGCGCAGATTTTCAACAATTATATTATTGACCATTTGTCCTAAAACATCAGATTTAAACTGGTCTGAATCAAGATATTTCAATGCTTGCTGGCTTTTATTATTTTGTAAAAGCATCTCGCGATTTTTTTGCATTTCTTTAGTGAATTCACTATAACCAATGGTTTTACCACCAACTTTTGCTACCCAATTATTTGGACCATTCAAAATAAAGTCACTAACGCCAAAAAGAACAAAGGTTAAAGCAATAAAAGCCAGAATAATTTTGAAAAAGATATTGCCGGCAAGTTTACGAAATAATTGCATTTGTTGAGGTATAAAGAGTTTTTGAAAAGTTTTTGAAAAAGAGAATAATTATTTAGCAAAATAAAATCTTAATCAGATTGATAAATCAATTTAAACTTTGATAATGTTTCGGTGATTATCCCTTGACTCACAATTTTTTCAGACCCCGTCATGAAGACGGGGTGACAATCTTGGTTAAGATCTACCCCGTCTTCATGACGGGGCTGGTTGTGCTTCTTGGGATAATCGCCAATGTTTCAATCAAATTCAAAACCATGTTTGAAAACAGGCTTTAAAATGCTGCGTTGCCATATCTTACGCGACAGTGTCTAAATAGATAAAGGTCAAAAATTATCAGCCAAGTTATCAAATTAAATCTCATAAAATGCTTATTGTACAAAAGTTTGGCGGAACATCGGTTGGCGATATTTCGCGAATTAAAAATGTTGCTAAAAAAGTTAAACAAGAAATTGACTTAGGAAATAAAGTTGTGGTTGTAGTTTCGGCAATGTCCGGAGTTACTAATCAATTAGTTGATTATTGTAATCAGGTTTCACAATTAACCAACGATCAAGCTTTGGCAGAATATGATTCAATTACCGCAACTGGTGAACAAGTAACTTGCGGTCTTTTAGCTTTAGAACTGCAATCAATTGGCTATAAAGCGCGTTCTTTTCTGGGTTGGCAAATTCCGGTAACAACCGATAATGTATATAGCAAAGCGCGCATTGATGAAATTGACGGCAAACATATTTTAGAGGCGATGAAAAAATATGATGTAGTTGTGGTTGCGGGCTTTCAAGGCATTTATGCCAAAGAAAATCGTGTTACAACTCTTGGAAGAGGCGGTTCAGATACTTCCGCCGTTGCAGTTGCAGCGGCGATAAAAGCTGATCGCTGCGATATTTATACCGACGTTGATGGTGTTTATACCACGGATCCACGTATTACTGACAAAGCGCGTAAGCTTGATAAGGTCACTTATGAAGAAATGCTGGAAATGGCTTACAGCGGCTCGAAAGTTTTACAAACTCGTTCTGTTGCAATGGCAATGGCGCATAATGTGCGCGTGCGCGTGCTTTCAACCTTTGTCAATACTACAGA
>JANRKR010000042.1:0-6921 GCA_033763375.1 Rickettsiales bacterium | reverse complement strand
TCAATTAATTTTAAATCTTGACCTAATTTTATACGCACCGCGCCCGCAATTTTAGCGGCTTGCGAGCTTTTACCACAAGAAAAGAAAACGGCGTCACCATTTTCTAAACCAGCAGTTTTTTTCAAGTTCGCTAATTTTTCTGCTGATAAGAATTTAGCAATTGGCCCTTTAGCTTCGCCATTTTCATCAAAAATAATATAGGCTAAACCCTTGGCGCCGTTGCTTTGGGCAAATTCAATCATCTTATCAAAAAACGAACGCGGTTGCGCCGCGCATTTTGGTGCGGGAATAGCTCTGACAACGACTTTTTGCACCACCATCGCGCCGCTAACGCGTTCGCTCGATCCCCCTAAATAGGGGGAACCTAAATCGCCCGCTTCAATTTGTTTGGCAAAAATTGAAAAATCTGAACCACGAAAAATTTCGGTGGCATCAGAAATAATAATTGGATTGCGCAAATCAGGCTTATCAATCCCATATTTCAACATCGCTTCGTCGTAAGGAATGTGAACAAAATCCTCTTCCAAAACTTTTTTCACGCCGTGTTTTTTGAAAATATTTTTTAGCACTGGCTCAATTGCTGCAAAGACGTCTTCTTGAGTTGCAAACGACATTTCCATGTCGAGTTGATAAAATTCTGGTGCGCGGTCGGAGCGCAAATCTTCATCGCGAAAACAAGGTGCAATTTGAAAATAGCGATCAAATCCTGCAACCATCAAAAGCTGTTTAAATTGTTGTGGTGCTTGTGGAAGCGCGTAGAATTTTCCCGGATGAAGTCGCGCTGGCACCAAATAATCGCGCGCGCCCTCAGGGCTTGATGCGGTAAGAATTGGTGTTTGAATTTCTAGAAAACCTTGATTGGTCATTTCAACGCGCAAATCAGAAATCACGCGGCTACGCAACACAATGTTTTTGTGAGTTTTGTCGCGACGCAAATCAAGAAAGCGATATTTTAAACGCAGCTCTTCGGGATATTCGTTATTGTCGTTGATTTGAAAAGGAATTTGCTCAGATAAAGATTCAACAATTAATTCGCTAACTTTGATTTCAATTTCGCCAGTTGGAATTTTTGGATTAACCGCTTCAGCAGCGCGCGCTTTGACTTCGCCAACAACAGTGATAACTGATTCTAATTTTATTGCAGCAATTTCATTGAGATTTAGTTTAGAATTTTCCTGATCAATGACAATTTGTGTAATGCCAAAATGATCGCGCAAATCAATAAAAATTAAGCTACCGTGATCGCGTTTTGAGTGAACCCAGCCTGAAAGTTTAACTATTTGTGCAACATGAGATTTATTGAGCTTCGAGCAATTGTGGGTGCGATATTTATGCATAATTAAAAATAAAAAAATCGGATGAAAATTTCATCCGATGTTGGAAGTTTTTTTTGATGAACTAATGAGATTGCCGCGTCGCGCTAACGCGCTTCCTCGCAATGACAAATATGTGTTTTTTCGTCATTGCGAGGAGCCGCAAGGCGACGCGGCAATCTGATGAGCTTCAATACATGTCATAAGAGTTGGTTCCGCCGTGATAAAAACGATTGGCGCAGACATTACATTTTGAGTTTTTTGCAATTAAAAGCTCAAGCGCTCTTGGTTCTTTTAAACAAATAAACCAAGCCATCATATGTGTTGAGGGTAGTAAAATTAAAAGATAAAAAAACTTATTGGTAATTACGAAAGCCAAAAGTGAAACCATTCCGTTAAGAGCTGCGAATGTATAGCTGACACCAAGGATCATTGATGGTCTGGTTAAACCTAAAAATAGCGGATCAGAACCGATAGTTCCGGACATAATTTTTCGCAAAATAAATTGACAAAGGATGAAGGCGCACATAAAACGCGCGGTCTTTAAAAAAGTCAACTTCAATTACCGAATTTATGTCATTTCTTGCTTCCAATCTTGGCAATATTAAACCTTCCCCAACTATTGCAATTTCGATGAAAGCAGCAGAATTAAAAGCTGCTGGCTTGGATATTATTTCTCTTGGTATGGGTGAACCTGACTTTGACACGCCACAAAATATCAAAGAAGCGGCAATTGTTGCTATCAATAAAGGTGATACAAAATACACAGCGGTTGATGGAACAGCGGCGCTTAAAAAAGCGGTTATTAACAAATTCAAGCGCGAAAATAATTTGGAATATAAACCTTCTGAAGTATGCATTTCAACTGGTGCTAAGCAAGTTATTTATAATGCTTTTATTGCCACTTTAAATCCTGATGACGAAGTCATTATTCCTGCGCCTTATTGGGTTTCTTATCCCGACATGGTCTTACTTAGCAATGGAAAACCAGTAATTGTTGAAAGTTCAGAAAAAAATAATTTCAAAATTTCGCCCTCAGATTTAGAAAAAAGCATCACGCCAAAAACTAAATGGCTACTTTTAAATTCACCAAGCAACCCAACGGGCGCTTGTTACTCTGACATTGAATTAAAAAAATTAGCCGAAGTTTTATTGCGCCATAATCATGTTCACATTATGACCGATGACATCTACGAACATTTAATTTTCGATGATTTAAAATTTGCTACCATTGCCGAAATTGAACCGAAATTAAAAGACCGAACTCTTGTAATAAACGGCGTTTCTAAGGCTTATGCCATGACTGGCTGGCGAATTGGCTATGGCGCTGGTCCAGAAAAGTTAATCAAAGCCATGGCGATGATTCAATCGCAAAGCACATCTTGCCCTTCTTCAATTTCTCAAGCCGCTTCAGTTGAAGCATTAAACGGCACGCAAGATTACATCAAACCCAACGCCAAACTTTTTCAAAACCGTCGCGACATGGTCGTGAACATGCTTAATAAAATTGATGGCATTAATTGTAACGTGCCAAATGGCGCTTTTTATGTCTTTCCTTCTTGCAAAAACTTATTTGGCAAAAAAACTCCTTTGGGAAAAACTATTGAAAATGATAATGATTTTGCCGCTTATTTGTTGGAAGAATCTCTTGTTGCCGTAGTTCCAGGAAGTGCTTTTGGTGCTGCTGGTTTTTTTAGAATTTCTTACGCTGCATCGGAAGCATTCTTACAAAATGCTATGCAAAGAATTGCCGAAGCTTGCTTGAAACTGATTTAACTGAAATCAAAAATTTCTTCATTAAAAGTTTCTCTTCATTAATCTTGCAATCGCTGAATTCGATTTAAATATTTATGCTTCTAACACTCGATATCGGCAACACAAACATTGTTATTGGATTATTTTCACAACAGAAGATCATTCACAAATGGCGGATGATTTCTGATACTAAAAAAACCGCTGATGATTATGCTGTCGATTTGATTGAACTTTTTTTAAGCAATAAAATTGATTGCCTACAAATTTCTGGATCAATAATTGCTTCGGTTGTTCCCGCTCTTACCAATAAAATTTTTGAAGCTCTAACAAAATTCACCAGCGAAAAAATCTTAGTTATTGGCGAAAAAAATGTTAAGTTAGATATTGATATCAAAGTGCAGAATAAAAATGAAGTTGGTGACGATCGCTTGGTAAATTCAATTGCCGCTTTCGATAAATTTGGCAGCAATCTAATTGTTATTGATTTTGGCACCGCAACAACTTTTGATGTGATTGGACAAAAAGGCGAATATCTTGGCGGCGTAATAGCGCCAGGAATTAATTTATCGCTAAAAGCATTACATGATATGACTGCAAAATTGCCAAAAATTACCGTCCGAACCCAAAAAAACGTTATCGGCAAAAACACGATTGAGGCAATGAATTCAGGCGTTTATTTCGGTTATATTTCTCTGATTGAAGGAATCAGCAATAAAATTGACGATGAGTTACAACAAAAAACCACTAAAATTATTACCGGCGGTTTAGCAGAAATTTTTAAAGATGGTTTGAAAAATATTGTTCATCATTATGAGCCCGACCTTACTTTAGAAGGGCTTCGTATTATCTACGAACAAAATAGTAAGTAAAATGCCGGTGCTTCACTAGATTGCCGCGTCGCGCTTTCGCGCTCCTCGAAATGACGAAGAACAAACGAACGTCATTCACGAGCAGTGTCAGCGACGTGGCAATCCGTTAGATTTGAGCGCACAAACAATTAAATAAATAATACAATGGATCTTAATTTAAAAAAACATTTCAACGATTTGCTTTTTCTGCCTCTTGGTGGCGCTAATGAAATTGGCATGAATCTTAACCTTTATCACTTGGATGGCAAATGGTTGATGGTTGATTGTGGTGTTGGCTTTGCTTCTGATGTGCCGGGAATTGACATGTTAACGCCCGACATCGCTTTCATCAAAGCCAATAAAAAAAATCTTCTTGGCATTATTGTCACTCACATTCACGAAGATCATTTAGGTGCAATTCAGCATCTGTGGCGCGATTTGGAAGTTCCGGTCTACGCTTCCAATTTAGCAGCAAATTTTTTACGCGCTAAACTCGAAGAATATAAACTCGATAAACAAGTTCCGATTCGTCTGATTGATTCTTCCAAAGATCTGGAAATTGGACCATTTAAAATTGAATTTTTGGGATTGACTCACTCAGTTCCTGAAATGAAAGCCTTAATAATTAAAACTTCTAAAGGAAATATTCTTCATACCGGAGATTGGAAATTTGATCCCAATCCTGTTGTTGGCGCAGTTTCTGAAAAAGAAAAAATCCGTGAGTGGGGCGATCAAGGAAAATTCTTAGCCGTAATTTGTGATTCAACCAACGCAATAAACGAAGGTCATTCAAGATCTGAAGGCGATCTTTATCACTCACTAAAATTATTGATTCAAGATCGCAAAGGTTTGGTTGGTGTTACAACCTTCGCTTCTAACATTGCCAGAATTCACACTATTGCGTCAATTGCTAAAGAAGTTGGCAGAAAAGTTGTTTTAGCAGGATTTTCGTTGCATCGCATTTATGAAATCGGCAAAAAAAGTGGTTATTTTATGGAAGGATTTGATTTTATTTCTGATCGCGAAATGAAATTTTTTGACAAAAAAGATTTATTAATAATTTGCACTGGTTGCCAAGGTGAACCGCTAGCCGCGGCTAAAAAAATTGCTACCGATACTCACCCTTCAATTCGCTTTAGCGCTGGTGATTTAATGATTTTTTCTTCCAAAATTATTCCCGGAAACGAGAAAAAAATATTTGCGCTTTTCGATGCTCTGGCAAAAAAACAAATTGATGTGATGACTGAGAAAGATCATTTCGTCCACGTTTCTGGGCATCCTTCGCAAGATGAATTACGCGAAATGTATGCACTGGCTCGACCAAAAATTGCCATTCCGGTTCATGGTGAATTTCTTCACACCAAAGCCCATGCCGAACTCGCCAGAGATTGCGGCGTTGCTAGAACTATTCAAATTGAAAATGGTTTAGCAGTAAAATTGCAGGAAGAAAATTTTCAAAGCGAATCAACAATTGTTGGCTTTGTCAAACATGGTTATTTTGGCGTTGATGGCAAACAGCTTTTGGATTTAAAAAGTGAAGTTATAAAAGAACGTCGCAAGCTTCAAAATTCTGGCATTGTTGTCGTTAATTTTGCTGTTAATGAAGCTTTGGAATTAATTTCCAAAATTAATATTATTTGCGTTGGTTCTTACGACTTAAAACAAGATCACGACTCAGAAATCTTTTTGAAAAGCGAAATAAACTTATTTTTAAAACATAAAGCCAAAGAGCTTGGATTTACAAAAATAAGTAAAGGTTTGCAATTTTTAAAAAAGAAACAAAAAAAATTAAAAGATCGCTCAGCTATTACTGAAATTGAAAAATCTCTACGCTCGAAAATGCTAAAAGTTTTTGAAGATTTAATGGGAAAAAGACCAGTTCTTGAAATTACTATTAATTTGGTAAATTAAAATAAACCCGCTCCAAATAAAGGCTCTACCATCAAAACAGAATTTTATTCTAGCTACAAAATGAATACCAAACCAGAACTAAAAATAATCGCCGATCACTTACGCTCATCCTGCTTTTTAATTGCTGATGGAATTTTACCAAGCAACGAAGGTCGCGGATATGTTTTACGTCGTATCATGCGTCGCGCGATGCGTCAAATTCACAAACTTGGCGCTCGCGAAGCTTCAATGTATAAATTAGTTGATGCGCTAATCGCAGAAATGGGTGGCGCTTATCCTGAATTATCAAGAGCGCGCGAGGTGATTATTGAAACTCTAAAAAACGAAGAAGAAAAATTTCGCGAGACTTTAGAAAAAGGTTTAAAAATTTTGGATGAAGAAATTGCTAAAAATAATAGTAAAAAATTCTCTGGCGTAGCCGCCTTCAAACTTTACGACACCTACGGATTTCCACTTGATTTAACTCAAGACATTTTAAAAGAAAAAAATTTTGAGGTTGATTTAGAAGAATTCAACCGCGAAATGGAACTACAGCGCGAACGCGCTAGAACAAATTGGAAAGGTTCTGGTGAAGTTGCCGAAGACAAAATCTTTTTCGATTTAAAAGAAAAATTCGGCGCTACTAAATTTTTGGGCTACGAAACTTTAGAAGCCAAAGCAAAAATTTTAGCTTATACAGAAAATCAATTTGGAATAAACGGAATTATTTTAGACCAAACGCCATTCTACGCCACTTCCGGCGGTCAAAAAGGCGATGATGGATTGCTAAAAATTGGTCACACATCTATTGAAATTTCTGAAACTAAAAAATTTGCTGGTAATCTTTTTGTTCATTTTATCAAAAAAATAAGCGGCGAAAATTCAATAAAAGAAAATGAAGAAGTTGTAGCAATAGTAAATTCCAAAACTCGCCAAGCCCGCGCCAATAATCACTCAGCAACTCATTTGCTTCACAAAGCTTTAAAGGAAATTTTAGGCAATTCTATTTCGCAAAAAGGTTCAAATGTTGATGCCGAATCTTTCACTTTTGATTTCAATTTTAATCGCGCCATCACGTCAGAAGAACTCAAAAAAATTGAAGATTTAGTTAATTT
>JANRKR010000041.1:0-40217 GCA_033763375.1 Rickettsiales bacterium | reverse complement strand
GAAATTTTTTAAAATATTTTCCGATATTATAAAAAATTTCATAAAAAAATCGCTAAAAATATACCAAAATCTGAAACTAATTAGGTTTAAAAACAGGCTCTAGGCAAAAAAAATCGTGGTGTTTTTTGGTATTAATTGACCAGGCGCAATTCCAAAAAAATCTAACTTCTTAAAATTATTAGCGGCAAAAAAATCAAAAATTTTTTTATAATTTTGGCGCTGCGAATCATCCAAAATTATTGCGCCATTTGGTTTTAGCGCTTTGATTGAATTGACTGCGCACTCAAATCTTTTCAAAGAATCAATAATAATGAAATCAAATTTTTCCTTATAATCTTTAGCAAAATTTTGATAAAGATTATTTTCTAAACCATTTGTCATTAAAGTAATTTCAGCTTTTTTATTTATATCGAAAAGTTTGCTTTGAATAATTTCAAACCATCTGAAGTTGGTTTCAATGCCAACAACTTTTTTAACTTTATTTGCAAAAAATAAAGTAGAAGCGCCGCAGCCAAATTCAAAAACCTGCTGATTTTTATTTAAATTATTTTTTAAAAAATCAATTGCGCCGTAAGTCATCCATGGAATTGCTTCGCCATTTTCATCTTGAGAAAAACCATCTAAAAAAGATTTTTTCCAACTAATTTTGTTTTTTTCAAATTGGTCTTTGATCATTGATTTTGCTCTAAATACCACAAAATTGTTTCTTTTAATCTTTGATTAAAATTTTTAGAAGGTTTAAAATTAAATTCATGCCTAACTTTGTCATTGCTGATTGCGTAACGTTTATCATGACCTAAACGATCAGTCACAAAACTAATTTGATTTTGATAAGAAATGCCATCAAGCCTTGGTTTTACTTGATCCAAAATTTGACAAATCTCTTTTGCCAGTTGCAAATTTTCTTTTTCACACTCACCGCCAAAGCAATAAGTTTGTCCAGCAAATCCTTGTGAAAGCGCCATAAATATGCCGTCAACATGATCTTTAACAAAAATCCAATCGCGAATATTTTTGCCATTACCATAAATTGGAATTTTTTTATTTAAAATTGCTGAAGAAATAATTGTGGGAATAAATTTTTCGTGATGTTGATGTGGTCCAAAATTATTGGAACAATTAGTGGTGATTGTTGGTAAATTGTAAGTTTCAAACCAAGCGCGCACTAAATGATCGGAAGCCGCTTTGGAAGCGGAATAAGGCGAGTTTGGCTTGTAAGGAGTTTCTTCGTTAAATTTTTTATCGTTCAAAGCCAACGAGCCAAAAACTTCGTCAGTTGAAACATGCAAAAAGCGAAATCGTGATTTTTTTTCTACTGATAATTTTTGCCAATAATTAAGAGCGCAATTAAGTAAATTAAAAGTTCCAACAATATTGGTTTGTATAAAATTTTCTGGCGCTTTTATTGAATTATCAACATGCGATTCAGCGGCAAAGTTAACAATAAAATCAATTTCATCTTCATATAAAATTTTAGTTACTAAATCATGATCAATTATATCACCCTTAATAAATTTAAAATTTTGGTTTTCTTGCAAAGATTTTAAATTTTCCAAATTGGCGGCATAAGTCAGTTTATCAAGAACAATGGCTTTGTGACCAAGATTGAAAATTTTTAAAACAAAATGACTGCCAATAAAACCTGCGCCACCGGTAACGAGAAAGTTGGACATCTTAAAATTTGTAAATATTCATTTAGACACTGTTAGCTAACAGTGTCTAATAACAAAACTTATCTAATTTCATAAATTTTAAAAAACAGAATTAAAATGACTCGTAAATTTTTGCAGCTTCTTATTTTTTTTATCAGCTTTTTTGCTTTAACTGCTCAAGAATCTTTCGCCTTCGAATTCAATATTTTTAAATCTTCGCGCCAATATTTATATTTAGTTGGATCTTCCACAGTTTCACCTTTTATGGCATCAATTTCAGAAGAATTTAATCGCAGCGAAAGCTTAAAAAATTCTGACGCAATCACGCCGGTAGTTGAATCAAGCGGTAGTACGCTTGGTTTTCAAATGTTTTGCTCTGGTCTTGGTTATAAATATCCAGATTTTGTTAATGCTTCACGTTTGATAAAAGAAAATGAAGTTGAAGATTGTCGTCACAATGGCGTTAAAGATATTGTGGAAATCAAAATTGGTTACGACGGAATTATTATCGCTAACTCAATTGGCAGTAAAAAAATTAAATTAACCAAAGAACAAATTTTCCTGGCTTTGGCTGAAAAAATTTATGATAAAAAAACTAATAAAATCATCAATAATCCTTATCAAAATTGGAATGAAATTGATGCAAGTTTACCCAAGAAAAAAATTATAGTTTATGGACCGCCTTTAACTTCAGGAACGCGCGATGTTTTTGCCGATATTGTTTTGGAAGATATTTGTTTTATGCAAAAAGAATATATAGCAGCATTTCCTGATCGTGATTTTAGAAGGCGTCAATGCCATAAAATTAGAAAAGACGGTAATTTTATCGAGTCTGGTGAAAATGACAATTTGATTGTACAAAATATCAAAGATAATCCTGATGCTTTTGGAATTTTTGGTTTTAATTTTTTAGTAGCAAATACCAGCTCAATTCAGCCAGTTAGTATTGATGGCGTAATTCCTTCTTACAAAACTATTTCATCGAAAAAATATGAATTATCGCGCCCGCTTTTTGTCTATTTCAAGAAAGAGCATTTAAAATTGATGCCGCAAATGGCTGACTTTATCAAAGAAATTATCAGCACAGAAACCATTGGAAAAAAAGGTTACTTGGTTCATAGCGGTTTGATTGCTTTAAACGATGAAGAGTTGCAAGAAGTTAGAAAAAATATTCTAACACAATTGGGAGAAGCGCAGTGAAAGTAAAAAAACTTTTCATAAATTTATTTTTATTTTTACTGCTAACTTTTCAAACATCTTGCCTAACTCAATTTATTTGGGGCGATAAAAGTTATGACGAAGAAATTGAACAGTTCTTCGTTGGCTCGGACGGCAGATCAATTGCTTTGATTGGTGTTGATTATCATTATGTTTTTTCAGATAATTCTGGCATGTTAAAAAATGTTTTATCCCTGAAACAAAAATCAATTTTAGCAATTAATCCCAAAAAAACTAAACTTAAACTCGACAAAAATAATAATATTAATGGTTATATAGTTTTTGAAGGACCGGCCAGCATCTTGCCAAGAGAAGATTTGCGCGCACTTAAAGCTTGGGGCTTTTTTCCAGATCGCAAAGATGCAATTGTTATAGAAATTAAATTATCAGGCAGAAGATACGCGCCAAGATATTTGGGACAAAGCTTTGCTAAGCTAAATGAAATCTATGTCTTAAAAATTTATTATAATGATTCTAATCTGGCAAAAGATGTTGGTAAAGCTGCGATAACTCCAATTGCCGTTACTCTTGATGCAGCAATTTTGATTGGTAAAGTAGTTTTCTATCCGTTTAGTTTATAATTATTTTCGGACTAACACGTTAATGGGTTTTTGTTCTAATTCATAAGTAAATGGACCCCGTCATGCGACGGGGTGACAAGAGTACGACGGAGTGAAAAGAGTAAGGCGGAATAAAAAGAGCAAGGCGGAATAAAAAGAAGTACGACGGAGCGAAAAGAGTAAGACGGAGTGAAAAGAGTACGACGGAGTGACATGAGTAAAAAGGGTAACAGCTCTAACACTCATGTTACCACGTCGTACTCTTGTCACCCCGTCGCATGACGGGGTCCATTTAATTTTTTCGCGTTTATATACTTGACACTACTAAAAGCTAAAAAATTATTTTTTCCCTTTCGGGCTAATAAGTTTTTTAAGAGCTTTTTTTAGGTCGAATTTTTCATCGCAGCCGTGATCTTTCGCGGTTTCTTTGAAAAGATCGTGTTGTGATTTCTTTGACTGTTTTTTTGTTGGTTTAGTTGCCATAATAAACCTTAAATTTTTCCTCTATTTTCTTCAGAAAAGCCAAGATTCTGGCTTTTGTATTTGGCATCTGCTCTAACATCTGCGACCTGTTTGGAGCAAAGAAAATGCGCTTAATTAGTTTTTTTGTATCAACCAGTTGATTGTCCGCATAATTAAAAAAGTCTTTCTGAATCTTTTTGCACTCCTGTTCATCATAAAGGCTTTCGGTCTCAACAACACTGCTGTCAATTTCTTTGCACTTAAAGGCGATTTTATCTATCTCTTCGCCAAAAATGTTGCGCAGCAACTCAAACTCTTTATTGCCTTCGGTATCTGAATCAAACAAGCACATGAATTTCCTATCACAAGCAAGGAATGTCGGGATGTTGTATTGAATATGATTTGCGTTAGTTGACGGCAAGAACGACAAATTAACATCCTCATTCTTGAACATTTGGAAGGTGTAGAAATCGTTTATTCCTTCAGTTAATAGAACATTATTTTTAGTGCCATTTACCAAAACGTCTGACACACCTAAAACATGATAGACTGGTTCAAATGCTAAAGATTTTCTGTGCTTCTCTATGCTAGAATTGTCTGCATAATCACCAATTCTTTGCATCAAAATATTGCCATTATTTTCTCTCTCTTTGTGGCAAATGTGAATGTTTGAAATATCTATGTGTTCTGGTTTTAAAAGATTGTGTGAGTGCGTGCAATATATGACTGTGCTAGTCTCAGAGAGTTTTGCTAATTTCTCACACAATTTTTCTTGCATTGAAACGTGCAGATAAGCACCTGGTTCATCTAATAAGAAAATTACTCCTCTTGATCGGCTCAAATCTGCTTTCGGGTTAAATTCAGATTTAATGACAAAGTTAAAGAACCAATAAAAGCCTTTGCTACGCTGCCTTATATCAAAAGTTCTATCGCGACCGCCACTAATAGTTTCAATTACCTTCAGCTTTATTGAAGGCTTGGTTTTATCGTAAATAAATTTGATTTTGAAGTTGTTAGCATCTTCGAGTCGCATGTCTGTCCATTTTTTGCTAATGGTTTCTGACAACTTGTCTGATACATCTGATTCGATTGAATCAATAGCGTTTTCCTCTTTGTCTTTTAAAGAGGTTGTAGAATATTGCTTATTTACACTTGCGAGCAACAAATCCATAGTTTCTTGCCAACTCGATTTGTCTTTATCTGTTATTAAAATCTCGTCAGGAATGCTTTCCAAGAAGTCATCAAAATAAACAATGTAAGGTAAGTTGCTAATTAGCTCTTTGCATATTTGATCTTGAATTTGCTTTGATTCATTTTCCAAAACATTGCCTTCAATCTTATAAATCTTTTCGCCGTTAAAATATCGGGTGATTGTTAGCTCGTCAGGTTGGGACTTTACAACACTGTCATAACCACTTTCAGATAGTGGAGTTTTTTTATGAATTTCCTTTATGACTTCCAAGTATTCTTGCTTGTCATCTTCATCTAATTCAATCACCGCAGAGATTTTTGAAGGCTCATTATCAGCAGGTTGATACTGGTTTTTCACGTTGTTTAGATGATCTCCGTTAATCATCTTATCATTGAAATAATCGAAAGCAAAAATTGCTTTCAGAATTGTAGTTTTACCGCATTCATTTTCACCAATTATCGGCAACAATTTATTCCTTTTGATATCGACAATAATTGGCTTTGAAATGCTTTTGTATTTGATGATTTTAAATTGCTTGTATCTCATTTTTTTGGTTTATTGAGGAGTTCCCCCGGTAGGTCAATCTCTTGCCTAAAACGCCTTCTAATACTGCTTCAGCGCGCTCCGAGTCTGTAATTTCTTTCGTGTTGTAGCGAAAATCAAATTCGCATAAGTATCTCTTAAGGTGGTTACTTTTGCAATGTTGATAAACGCCTTTCATACCGCGCTTAAAGATGCTGAAATAGCCTTCGATTGTATTCGTGTGAACGCTACCTCTAACATATTCTTTTGCACTGTGAACAACAACACCATGTTCTTTAAATTCTTTACCAATCTTTATGTATTGTCTAGCTTCATCTGTCATCAAAGTTGTTTCTTGCTTCACTTCGTTTTGAAGAATTGGCAAAAGAGTTTTTACATTTGTCAATTCAACATGGTGGGAGCGAACCTTGCCGCCACGCTCAACTAAGCTAAAAACTTTTTCTTTGTGAGACCAGCCACGCGCACCTTTTTTATGCTTGCCCTTATTACCAATATAAGTTTCGTCAGCTTCAACAACTTTGCCATTACCACCCATCATATCAGTTTTACCGCTTGGCTTCATTGCTTCGCGAATGCGGTGAGACAAGAACCACGCGCTTTTGTAAGTGATTTGTAAAGTTCTGTGAAGTTGGTGAGAGCTAATTCCTTTCTTACTAGAAGCTAATAAGAAAATTGCTTGAAGCCACTTGTGCAAAGGGATTGGGCTATCTTGAAAAATTGTTCCGATGCGTACAGTAAATTCTTTTTTGCATTCAGCGCATTTATTCAAACCAACGCGCGCCTTTAATTCGTAGTGCTTCGCAGTATTGCCGCAATGAGGGCAAACTTTTCCGTCTTTCCAAATTATGCTTTCAACATAAGCGAAGGCAGCTTTTTCGTTGTAAAAATGTTTTTGATCGAGAATACTTTGTTTCATAAATTTAAAAACTTGTTGAACCTTGTAAATACAAGTTAAAACTAAGTTTTAGTAGTGTCAAGTATATAAACGCGAATTTTTTATTAAGATATGATTAGAACCGAGAACTCAATTAATGGATTAATCAGATTATTTTTATAACATTTCATCAAAGACGCTAAAGCACTTCAAAATCTGTGCTAAAAATAATTAGCTAACAGTGTCTAACTACGATTTTAGAATGGTTCATGATTTTATTTCTTCAGCATCGCAAAATTCTTCGATAACTTTTTTAAAATCTGCTAAAGCCACCGATTTCACAATTTTGGCGCTGCCGATTTTTTCTAACAAAATAAAAGTTAAATTGCCGTCTTCATTTTTTTTATCTTTGTAAAGATGCTCAATCAAATTTTCTAAATTCCAGTTGCGACGAATTTTTTTCGGATCGATAACAAAGCCGCAATTTATCAAATGTGATTTAATTTCATCGAATTTATTTTCTGAAATCATTTTAAAATTCAGCGACATTTTTGCCGCCATTAACATTCCAATTGCTACGGCTTCGCCGTGTAAAATTTCATCAGAATAATTAGTTTCGGTTTCAAAAACATGACCAAAAGTATGACCAAAATTTAACAAAGCGCGAATGCCGTTTTCTCTCTCGTCTTGTGAAACTATATCAGATTTGCTCTGGCAAGATTTTTTAATAATTTCTGCCAAGATTTCCTGATCGTAAGAAAAAATCTTCTGATAATTTTTAGTAAGAAAATCAAAAAAATTCTGATCTTGAATTAAAGCATATTTCAAAACCTCGGCATAACCAGAAAGCAGCTGACGCTTTGGTAGAGTTTTAAGAAAATTTAAATCGGTGATCACTAATTGTGGTTGATAAAAACTGCCAATAAGATTTTTACCAGATTTGCTATTAATAGCGGTTTTGCCGCCAACTGAGCTATCAACCGCTGCAAGTAAAGTTGTAGGAATTTGTATAAAATCAATTCCGCGCAGTAAAATTGAAGCAATAAATCCAGATAAATCTCCGATAACGCCGCCACCAAAAGCAATAATCAAAGATTTGCGATCGATATTTTTTTGTAGAATTTCTTCACAAATTTTTTCTAAAGATGCGAAAGATTTTGCCTGTTCTCCAGATTCAGTAATTATGGTTTCGCTGTTAATTTGCGATTCATTCAAAACCTGTTTTAGAGTTGTTAAATGTAGTTTGGCGATTTTTTCGTCAGTTATAATAAAAATTTTGCTGTAATTTTTATGGGCTAAAAATTTTGTTAAATGATCAATTATTCCGCTGCCAATTAAAATTTCATAACTTCTATTATCTAAATTAACCCTAATTTTATTTAACATTTTTTAAATATTTGCTGATTTTATTGATGATAGTCTCGTGCGTTTCTTCGCTGGTACTAAATTTTAAATCGCACTGGGAATAAATTGGATAACGTTTTTTTGCCAGATCTTCTAATATTTTTCTTTTGCTGGAATTATTCAAAGAACTATTCAAAAGCGGGCGATTATTTTTATTGCCGATGCGATGTAAAATGTTGTCAATTGTGGCGTCAATCCAAATTACTAAAGATTTTTCTTTTAAAATTTTGCGAGTTTCATCATTAATGTAAGCGCCACCGCCAAGCGATAAAACGATATTTTCATCGCGTAAAATTATTTCTTTGATTAAATTTTTTTCAACTTCACGAAAATATTTTTCACCATTTTTGCTAAAAATATCGTTAATATTTTTATTTTCGCGATCTTCAATTTCTTGATCTAAATCAATAAAATAATAGCCTAAAGCATTGGCAAGTTTGGCACCTAAAGTTGTTTTTCCAACTCCCATCAAGCCAATTAAAGTAATTATTTTTTTCATTGATTTAGGTTGATCTTAAAATTAAATTACAGATGTCTTGAAAAAATTATCTCGCCAATTATTTTTGCTTAAACATAATATTTTCCTAATAAGATTTTCTTAAATAAATAACTTCTTAATTTAAGTTAAATTTTTCAATCAACAAATAATCGGAGATAAAATGTTAAATTTTTCCAATAACAGATCTTCAACTTTTTCTTCATCGGCTTCTTCAGTCTATCAAGACCAAGCTTTGAGAGATTACATGATAAAAGTTTATAATATGATGGGAATTGCTCTGGCAATTTCTGGCTTGGTGGCTTTTTTGGTTTCTAGCTCGCCATTTTTGATGTCAGCTTTGTTTAGAACTCCACTTTCTTGGGTGGTAATGTTTGCGCCAATAATCTTTGTTCTATTTTTTGGCTATAAAGTGAATGCAATTTCTGCGCAACAGGCAAAAACCTATTTATGGATTTTTGCTGGTTTGATGGGTCTTTCAATGTCAACAATATTTGTTGTTTATGCCGGAGCAAGCATTGCCAGAGTTTTCTTCATCAGTGCTAGCACTTTTGGTTTAATGGCGCTTTACGGTTATACTACCAAAAAAGATTTAACTGCGATGGGTTCTTTTCTAATTATGGGTTTAGTTGGTATAATGATTGCTTCCTTAGTAAATATTTTTTTACAAAGTTCAGCTTTTCATTTTGCTATTTCAGCTTTGGGCGTTTTAATTTTTATTGGTCTTACTGCCTACGATTCGCAAAGAATTAAATATATGTATTTTCAAGTTTCAGGAGATTCTGAATCTGCTTCTAAAGTTGCTGTTCTTGGCGCGTTAAGTCTTTACATGGATTTCATCAATCTATTTATGATGATGCTTAGTTTATTTGGTGAAAGAAAAAATTAATTATGCAATCAAGTTAAAAATTAAAATTTCACAAATTAATTATGGTCTCTTAAATCTTTTTTAAGAGACCATTTTATTTTATAAAATTTACACCAAACTGAAAATTAGCTAAAAAAATTGAGTTAAACAGCATTTTACTTTCTGATTTATCAAACTCTTGCCTGCGTGATGGAATGGTAGACATAACGGACTTAAAATCCGTGGGGCCTCAACGCCCTTGCCGGTTCAAGTCCGGCCGCAGGTACCAAAATAATTTGAGAAAATGAGTTTGGTTTAAAAAATATTTTAAAGGCATAATATTACCTAATTTAAACATTCAGCAAACTAATGTGTTGTTTAGGAAAAGACATATTCTTAGTTTTTAGTGCAATTACCTTTGCCATATTTGCTGCTATATTAACGCTTTTTATCGGCTCTAAAAATCCAGGATGTGTTGCTGCTAATGAATTCGATAAAGAAGTTATCACCATTTATTCCAATCCTGTTGCTGACGGTATTAGTGGATTTGGCTCTTCTCAAGTTGCCTCTTGGCACGACACTGGTTTAAAATCAAATGGTGGCGCAGTAAGTCTTGAAATCACAGGATCTTGGGTTCCTTGGTATGGAAATGATGATTTTAGCAGTAACCAGAAACTAAACGATTTGTCAGTTTGCAAATTTTGTGCCAAAAATGACAATATTGCTAATTGCATATGTTATAAAGATCAGGTTCCAAATTCTGAAGATGGTTATGCTGCTAATGATTGTTCAAGTAATATTGCTGCTCAGGAAGATCCGACCAAATGCACTTGCACCAAACAACACGGCTTGGCAACTGATTATGGAATTTATCATTATCCTCTCGGTTTCTATGATAAAAATCACAATGTTTTGAAAGCTGATGATCAGAATATATGTAAGTATAATGCTGGCATGGGACTTTATCTTGGACTTTTTGGTAATTCCGGCGCCATAACTCCAATAAGAGTTTATCACTTATTTTCAGAAAATGCAGTTTGCGATGTGGTTAAAAACTCGCAAGGAAAATGTCTTGATGAAGCTGGTAACGATGTCACAAAATATATTTTTAACAGCGCCAATTCTCAAGCTTTCGTCAAAAATGATAATGATGGTAATCAGCAGCAGATAGATCCAAATCCAGGCAACGACACCCTTCACGCTCGTAACGAAGTGGTAAAAATGATCATTCTTGATAGTCGATATGATGATAATTTTGGCTCTTATCAGGTGTCGTTTTTAAGCGGTGTTGGTAATGACGAAGAAAAAGGTTTATTGGAATATCTGGTCAGAATTATTGAAGATCAGATCATGGGCAAGCCTGATGATAATGGTGTTAGGCAAGGCGGAGTTATTCAGTCGATGTTTAATCATATTGTGCAAGATTCTGGATTTGTCTCAATATTACAAATTTCCCTTTCTCTTTACATAATTTTCTTTGGTGTTTCGGTTTTGCTTGGCTTGGTTGAAGTTAACAAAAAAGAGCTGATGAGCAGAATGTTAAAAATTGCGCTGGTCATATTTTTTACCAGCAGCACCAGCTGGTATTTTTACAATGATGTGGTGGTGAAGTTTTTCAAAGATAGTATGGATTATGTGATCTCAATATTTATGAGTTTTTCTGACCAAAATATTGATCCATCTTCTGGAATTATTACTGCTCAAATGGATCGAGCTGCCAATAATACAAACGCTACTCGTTTTTCTTATGCTGATTTGATAATTAGAAATTTACTTTCTTCAGCTGCTGCCAAAAAGATATTCGGTTTGCTTTTTGGTGTTCCACTTTTTGGACTGCTTTATATTGCTTTGATTTACATGCTGATCGCATTTTTTGTTTATGTAATGCTTAACGTTGCTATGGCTTACGTTGTTGCTATGATTAAGCTGGCTTTTGTTTTGGCTTTGGGACCAATTTTTATCTCTTTCACTTTATTTTCGCACACCAACGATATGTTTAAAAACTGGTTGGCTTTTCTTGCCACCAGATCGCTGGAAATCATAATGATCTTTTTAGTTTTGTATAACTTTTTAGTTTTAATCGATCAGAGATTTACCGCTTTACTTTACTACAAAGCTTGCGTTTCCCAGCTAAATTTAGGATTCTTTTCAATTCCAATTTTAAAGTCTTATGTCTCAAGATCTTTGGCTGATTGGTTATCGTCATTTATGGTTTTGGGTGGTTTGATATTTGTGATGCAATTAGTACTTGAGAAAGTTCCGGATCTTGCCGCTAGTTTGGTTAATATTGGAGGAACTGCTGGTAAAGGTGATAGTGGTGGTAATAGCTTTAAAGCCGGAGGAGCACTTCTTGGTGGTATGATAGATGTTGCTAAATCAATTGGTAGTGCCGGAGTAGATTTTGGCGCTTCTATGGCTGGTAAAGCAATTCAAGGGATGGATGAAAACGCTGTTGGCAGAAGAGCTTTAAACTCTATAGGTAGTGGTTTTAAAAATATTGCAGTTGCCGCTTTTGGTGAGCAAAAAGTTTCACAAATTGGTAATGCGGCAGGAAAGGCTTTGAGTATGTTACCTTCAAATCCGCGGGCAATGTATCGCAATTCATTCATTGACTCGGCGATTGCTAAAGCCCAAAAACAAATTAAGACTCAAGGGTTGACTGGTAAAGATGCTGATAGAGCGGTCAGAGCCATGGTAGTTGATGAATTAATTGCTAGAGGTGTTGGAAAGGGTGAAAATATTTACAGCAATCCAAGCGCTATGGCAGCTGCCGGATTAAATCTAGAGACTATTAATAAAAGAATGGATGAAAAATTAATCGCCAAGCCATTGCTTGATTTTATTAAAACTGAAACCAAAAACATTAAAGAATCAGGCAACCATTTAATTGGTAAAGCGATGCGTGATGAATTGGATAAAAGAATTAATAATTGGGCGGATAATAATCTTATTGGCGGAAGAGAATCGATTCGAGATATAATGTCTGATAAAGGTCAGGTTGTTGATGGTTTTTCATGGGGTGGAGTTGGATTACGCAATATGAGTGAATTTATCAGAAGTCAGACTGAATATACCGCCGCTGAAGCTGCTACTTACTTTGCTAACAATCCGGAAAAACAAAGAGAATATCTACAACATCTTAAAGATAACGAATTCAGATTGGAAAATGATCGCAAAAAACAAAGTGAAATTGCCGTTTCTAAAAGCTTCAATAAATTTTCTAACGCTGTCTACGATAAACTTAATTCTGTTACCAAAGCCATTAAGCCATTAGATAATTTATTTGGTAGCGACTCGATTCATGATCCAAAAAGAGCAGCTGCAAGTTTTGCGCGTAAAGTTGGCAATGAAGAAAGTAAAAAAGGCACTGCTTATGATTATACGCGCAGAAAAACCGGAAGCTGGTTAAAATATAATCAAGGAAGCGCATTAAATCCTTTTAATTTGGCAAAAAGCAAAGCAGCAATTAATCAAGATATTAAGGAAAGCGAGCGTAGCGGTCTGATTGGATATTTGGGCTACGATGGTGCGCAAAAAGAAAGAGATAAAATCAAAGCCTATTATGAACCAAAAGAAAAAGAAGCTCCAAACGGTTTATTTAGAAGTAAAATCAAGGCTAAAAAAGATGAAAAGCTAAAAGATTCTCAAGAACGCAGAAAGTTTTTTAAAGATCAATTAAAGCAAAATGCCATTAAATCGGCTTTAAAAGATTCTTCCAACATTAATGATGATTTGAAAAAAATCAGAGATCTTGAAAAAGCAAATCGAGGAATATTTATCGAACAATCAAGAAATTATATAAATTTGGATAAAGATAGTTCGCAGCGTAAAAGAAAAAACGAACTTCTTGAAGATACAAAACAAAAAAATATCAGAGAAATTATTGATTTAAAACTTAAAACCAAATCTCTCGAAGAAATCGTTGAAGAAATAAAAAAACTAGAAGCCTCTTCTTCGCCAGAAGAGAAAGCCAGAGCGAAAGATTTAAAAGCAGAATTATCTTATAATTTACAAAAAGAATATAACGAAGCTTTGATCAGACAATTAGAAAGGCAAAAAGAATTTTTGAGCGATGAAGCTACAAGATCTTTGGCAGTTATTCAAAGCAGAATTGAGCAAAATATTGAAGAAAAAGCTGGTGAGGAAAAATACGCCAGATATTCCAGAATGGAAGACGCAACTAATTTAAGCAAAGAGTTGCAGAGAATTGTTTCCAACACTTTGGAACAAGGTTTTAAAGACACCATAGTCGATGGTAATGGCGATAAAAAACTGGAATTAAAAGATTTTGATCAAAGCACCAAAGATTCTTTACTAAAACATGGCGGCGCTGATGCCTTGATTGACGGGCTTACCAACATTGCTGGCAAAGATGCCAGAGAAACTACATTATTTGAAAAATCAGCTTGTCTGGAATATTATGAACAGAATTTTGACATCAGGGGCACAGGTGCAAATATTGCGCTTTCTTCTGATTCCGGCGTAAGTAATGTTGCAGTTAATCAACCAAATACAGCAAACGAAGCTGTTATTGATACAACTGCTAACCCTGTTTTACCTTCATCAGCAGCACTTCCTCAAGAGCCAACAAAAACTCCGGAAGAAATTAAAACTGATATGGAGGAAAAAATTAAAAAATCTCAATCAATTTCAGATGATTTAGATCACTTAGATAAGAAAAAAGAAGAAAACAAAACCGATAAATCATTATTGAAAAATCTTTTAAGTATTCAAATCAATGCTATTGATTCCCAGCTTTCGTCGGTTAAGTCAAAAATATCGCAAAAGAAAGCCGAGCTTTCCTTAAAAGAACTGCAATTATTGAACGATCCAAATAACCGACAAATTGAAAAAGCAATTGATGAGATCAAAGGAGAAATTCAATCTTGCGATAGTCAGATATCAGATTTAGCCGTTAAAAAAAGTTCTTACAGCAGCGATCTTTTGTCTCTTGGTTAATTTAATAAACAGGCTTCTGGGTTTGTTGGTCTTGACATTAACCGCTTTAAAAATAGATTGCGCCCCCGTTTGGTTCTCAGCAGTCTTGTTGCGACTTAATGAATATGGCAGGCGTAGCTCAGTTGGTTAGAGCATCAGGTTGTGGTTCTGAGGGTCGCGGGTTCGAACCCCGTCGCTTGCCCCAATTTTTTTAAAAAATCATGGACATAATTTTTTTTGCAGCAATTGCGCTTTATGTATTTTGGCGTCTGAGAGGACAATTTGGTGTGATGGATGAAGAGGAAAAAAAGCAGGTTAACGAAAGACTCTTACGCAAAAAAGAAATAGTGAATGCTGTTAAAAACCAACTAGTTTCTATACAAAAAAAGTTGCTAGAGCAAACTGAGAAACAAAAACAAAATGAAGAAGCGATGCTTTCTAGTCTTGATTCTAAATCACAAGATCAATTTCGTGAAGCTCTTCGCATCTGCAATATCTCTGCTGAATTCTTTTTAAATGGCGTAAAATCATCTTTTGAAATGGTGATCAAATCTTTTGCCAGCGAAGACTTAAATAATCTTAAACTTCTACTGGCAGAAAAAATTTACGATAGTTTTGAGCAAGTAATTAATCAGCGCAGAATTAACGAACAAACTTTAGTCAGTAACGTAATTTCAATCGACAAAGCTGATATAATAAAAGTCACAATGCTTGAAAAGACTGTTTTGGTAACTATAAAATTTATCTCAAAACAAATTAATTATATCAGCGAAAAATCTGGCAGAATTATTGACGGCAAGAAAGATCAAATTACTGAATTAACTGATATTTGGACTTTTAAAAAAGACCTTACAATGCCAAATAAAAATTGGATAATTTCTGCAACTTGAAAAAATATGACTAAAGAATTTGTTAAAAAATCAGCACTAAAAGTTGGTGAAAAAGAATATAAGTTTTTTTCTATACAAGATGCGGCAAAAAAACTGGGTAAAGATATTTCAAAATTACCTTATAGTTTAAAAATTCTTTTAGAAAATTTAGTTAGAAATTTTGATGGTGAAATTATCAAAGAAGAACATATTTCCAGCCTGATTGATTCAGTAAAAAATTCACAAAAAAGAATTGAAATTGCTTACATTCCAGCTCGAGTTTTGATGCAAGATTTTACCGGCGTTCCTGCTGTGGTTGATTTAGCTACAATGCGTGACGCAGTTACTTTGCAAAATAAAGATCCCAAAAAAATCAATCCTTTAGTGCCAGTTGATTTGGTAATTGATCATTCAGTACAAGTTGACTTTGCTGGCTCTGCTACCGCTTTCAAACAAAATGTTGATCTTGAATTTATTCGTAACAATGAGCGTTATGAATTTTTAAAATGGGCACAAAAATCTTTTGATAATTTTCGTGTTGTGCCGCCCGGAACGGGAATTTGCCATCAAGTTAATTTAGAAAATTTAGCTCAGGTAGTTTGGACTAAAAAAAGCGGTGATGAAATTATTGCCTATCCAGACACTGTTGTTGGAACTGACAGCCATACTACTATGATCAATGGTTTGGCAGTTTTAGGTTGGGGTGTTGGTGGCATTGAAGCTGAAGCAGCAATGTTGGGACAGCCAATTTCAATGCTGATTCCAGAAGTAATTGGTTTTAAATTAAGTGGAAAATTAGCTGATAATATTACCGCTACTGATCTGGTTTTGGCGGTGACGCAAATACTTCGTAAAAAAGGCGTGGTTGGAAAATTTGTTGAATTTTTTGGACCAGCACTTTCGCAACTTTCTCTGGCAGATCGCGCTACCATTGCTAATATGGCTCCGGAATATGGCGCAACTTGCGGTATTTTTCCAATTGACCAAGAAACACTAAATTATTTACATCTTACTGGTAGAAGCGTTGAAACTATCGAATTAGTCTCGGCTTATGCTCAAGCACAAAAAATGTTTTGCGATGATTATAATTTTACTGCCGAATTTAGCGAAGTTATCGAGTTAGATATTTCAACAGTTCAAGCTAGTTTAGCTGGTCCAAAGCGACCGCAAGATCGGGTAACTTTATCGCAAGTTAATCAATCTTTTACAAATCTTAGCACTGAAATTAATGGTGCTAATCAAAATGAACGTGTTGAAATTCCACAAATTAATTCAACAATAGGTGATGGCGACGTTGTGATTGCTGCAATCACTTCCTGCACTAACACTTCCAATCCTTCAGTTTTGGTTGCAGCAGGTTTGCTTGCTAAAAAAGCGGTCGCGCAAGGTTTAAAAGTTAAAAGTTTCGTTAAAACTTCCCTAGCGCCAGGCTCACAAGTAGTTAGTCAATATCTACAAAATTCTGGTCTACAAAAATATCTTGATCAATTGGGCTTTAATTTGGTTGGTTACGGTTGTACAACTTGTATTGGCAATTCTGGTCCGTTGCATGAAAAAATTGAAGAAACAATCAAAGCAAAAAATCTCTTAGTTGGCGCAGTTTTATCAGGAAATCGTAATTTTGAAGGTCGGGTTCATCCTTTGGTAAAAGCCAATTATCTGGCTTCGCCACCTTTAGTTGTTGCTTATGCTTTAGCAGGAACTTTAAAAATTAATTTGGAAAAAGATCCAATTTCCGTAAATTCGAACGGAGAAAAAATTTTCTTAAAAGATTTATGGCCAACTAAATCTGAAATTGACGCAGTAATTAAATCTGAAGTTAATCGCCAAGTTTTTGAAGAAAAATACCGCGACTTATTTAAAGGCGACGAGGCTTGGCAACAAATTTCAGTTGAAAAATCTGATACTTATAAATGGAATTTAAACAGCACTTATATTCGTTCGCCCAACTTTTTTGCAGATCTTAACCGCAATAATGCAGAGGAAATTAAAGCAGCAAAAATTTTAGGAATTTTTGGCGATTCAATTACCACCGATCACATTTCGCCAGCAGGAAATATCTCCGCTTCTTCACCAGCTGCTGTTTATCTGACGGAAAAATCAGTAAATAAATCTGATTTTAATTCTTACGGCGCTAGGCGCGGTAATCACGAAGTTATGATGCGCGGCACTTTTGCCAATATTAGGATTAAAAATGAAATTTTGGGCGGCGCTAAAGAAGGTGGCTTCACCAAGATTTTTGAAAAATCTGATCAGATAATTTCAATTTATGATGCAGCAATGTTTTATAAACAAAAAAACACGCCTTTAGTAATTTTTGCTGGTAAAGAATACGGCACAGGCTCTTCGCGTGATTGGGCAGCAAAAGGTACTTTTTTACTTGGTGTTAAAGCGGTAATTGCTGAAAGTTTTGAAAGAATTCATCGCTCTAATTTAATTGGCATGGGTGTTATGCCTTTGATTTTCAAGCCTTCAGAGAATCGTCAAACTTTAAAATTAAAAGGTGACGAAACAATTGATATCTTGGGGATCAGTCCTAACATCAAGCCCAAGCAGCATTTAAAATGCTTGATTACCAGAAGTGATGGCACAAATGAAGAATTCACCTTAATTTGCGGCATTGACACCGGCAATGAGATTGAATATTTCAAACGTGGCGGAATTTTACAATATGTTATGAATCAAATTTGTTAGAAAATTATGCAAGTAAAAGTTAGTGGCTCGAATATTGAAGTTGGACAATCTTTAAGCCAATATGTTGAAGAAAATTTGGTTAAAAATATCACTAAATATTTTGACAAAGCGATTAATGCTGATGTTCATTTTTCCAAATCTGGTAACATGTTTAAAGTTTTAATTAATGTTAATGAAGGCGTTAAAGGCGGAATTACAGTTAAATCAGATGCGCAAGCTGGTGATGTTTATGCTTGTTTTAATGAAGCTGCTGAAAAATGTTCTAAACAGCTTGCTCGTTACAAAAGTCGTATCAAAAATTTTCGTCGTCGCGATGGTGGCGGTTTGAAATCAGTTGAACCAGATTACGACGTAATTGACGCTATGAAATATATTATTCCGCCGCTTGCTTACGAT
The DNA here is from genome assembly GCA_033763375.1 of Rickettsiales bacterium. GTDB lineage: Bacteria > Pseudomonadota > Alphaproteobacteria > Rickettsiales > UBA1997 > UBA2645. Next base: position 22,072 of record JANRKR010000041.1, on the reverse strand, counting down.
GTTTATGCGGAAATGGAAGAGCAAGAACCGAAAGAACTTTCTGACTCGCTAAAAATTGTTGGTGAAAAAAATACAGGAATTGAAAGTCTTTCTGTTGAAGAGGCAATTATGAAAATGGATTTACAAGATCTTCCGGCTCTTGTATTCATCAACAAAAAAAATCGTCGCTTGAATGTGGTTTATCACAGAAAAGATGGCAATATTTCTTGGATCGATCCAAAAATTTCTTAGAAACTTTCCTAAAAAATTTTCACAAATTTAAACAGTTTAGATTTAGCAATCGGAATTTAATTTTTTTCAATCAAAGGGGGTAAAAGCGGTGCAGGTAGCAATTACAGGAAGAGGAAATTTAGAATTGGCAATCAGGTCTTTTCGTAAAAAAACTCAAAAAGAAGGAACTATCAAAGAAGCCAGAAGAAGAAAGGCTTACGAAAAACCTTCAGAAAAGAAAAAAAGAAGAATTGAAGAAAATATAACTCGTAAAAAAAGAAGCAGAAAAGGCGAATATCATTAATTCTTTATTGTGACGCTGCGCTAATTGGCGTGGCGTCATAAAGAATCTGATCCAAATTTAATTCTTAGTTCGATTATTTAAATGGTACATGTCAGTCAAAAAGATAAATCTCTTATCCTTTTAATTTTATCAGCTCTGGTAGTTATTTACGGATTATGGTCGGCTTTTTCTTACTTGGTTTTTACCTCAAAATTTAATAGTTCTGACATAAATAAAATTTTTCCCGTAAATAAAACAGATCAAAGCGAGCAATGGCTTAATTTATCTCGTCCGCTTGCAATCTCTGATTTGCAGGATCGGATATTGATTCTAAATTTCTGGTCACATGATTGTCTAAATTGTGGCGAAGTTCTGCAAGAAATGAAAAAGCTCCAAGAACAATTTGGCAGTAAAATTACTATAATCGGAGTTCACTTATCTAAATTTGATACTGATAAAAATTTCTCTCAGATCAGAAAAGACATAATTCGCAACGATATTACTTTTCCGGTTGTCAATGACCTAAATTCAAGAATTTCTGATAATTTTAAAATCAATTCTTTACCAAGCTTGGTGATAATTAATCCGCATGGTAAATTAGAAAAAACTTATATTGGCGATGCTGAAATTTTGAAAGCAAAGACTGAAATAAAAAAATTGGTTGGTCATTTTAAATATGAACTTAATCGCGATCCTTTGCCTACCGCGCTCGAAAAATATAATATCGATGGTAATGTTTTAAGCTTTCCTACCAAAATTGAATATGTCAGTGATTTTGTATATAAGTCGCATCATAGTTCAGCGCTTTTCATTTCTAATAGTGGTAAAAATAATATTATTATAACTTCTTTATCTGGTGATATTATTTTAAAAATTGGCTCAGGAATTGCAGCTTTGCAAGACGGAAATTTTGAAGATGCTGCTTTTAATTCTCCGCAAGGTTTAATTTATCATGATGAAAAATTATATGTTGCTGACGCCGGTAATCACGCTTTGCGTGAAATTGATTTTAAAAATAATAAAGTTACTACTTTAATTGGTTCTGGCAAAAAAGGCGCTGCAACCAAATATAATGATGAAGTCTACGACGCTAAATCTTTTGAATTAGCTTTTCCAAGCGACATTAAATTCTTTCCTGATCATGAAAATATTGTTATTGCCAATTTAGCAACCAATCAAATTTTGACTTATAATATACGCAAAGAAACCATCACCACGCTTGCTGGAAATGGTTTAGAAGGAATCAAAGATGGTAAATATCCGCAAAACGCTCTGGCGCAAACTTCGGCAATGTCGGTTTATAATAAAAAACTTTATTTTCTTGACGCCAAAACTGGCGCATTGCGCTTTATTGACGAAGCTAAAAACGTTAAAACTTTAATCGCTAATAAAGATCAAAAACAATTGCAGTATCCTTTAGGATTAATAGTTGATGATACCGGCGCTTATATTTCTGACAGCTTGAATAATAGCATTAAAAAATACGATTTTACTTCGGGGCAAATTAATATTTTATCTGGCACAAAAAAAAGTGGCGATAATCTTGGCGCTGATACTAAATTTGATCGTCCACAAGGTATTGCTGCAGTTTTGAATAACTTATATGTTGTTGATTCTAATAATAATCGCGTCGTAGTTTTAAATCGCGGCAGCTTAAATTCTTCATTATTAAATGTGATGCCGCCGCTAAAATTGCCTAAAGAAGGTTTTCTGGAATATTTACCAAATTTGGAAAGATCGCCAGATTTAGCAATAAAATCAAAAAGCGAAATAAAGCTTAAAATTGATTTAAAACAAGGTTGGAAAATTAATGAAATGGGACCAAGTTTTATTAATTTGCTTGAAATTGTAAAAGACGATCAAGCCAATTTGATTACAGTTTTTGATTGGCATGAAATTAAAAATAAAGAATTACAATTACCCAAATTGCAATCCGATAAAAAATATGTTGTGCAAGGAGTAATTTATTATTGTGAGAACAAAATCAATGCGCTTTGCTACATCAATAGTTATGAGCAAAAGCTTTTGGTTAATGATGATGAAAAAAACACTGAAATAATTCTTAAGCTTGCTTACGATAAAAAATAAGCAAGGTTGTAGAGCCTGTTTTCAAACCTAATTAGTCTCATATTTAGTTCTATTTTTGCTCTTTTTTTCACGAAATTTTTTAAAATATTTTCCGATATTATAAAAAATTTCATAAAAAAATCGCTAAAAATATGCCAAAATCTAAAACTAATTAGGTTTGAAAACAGGCTCTAGAAATTTTATTACTCATCTTTAATTTGGTTTTTAATACCAATAATTACCGAGTTAGCAGCAGTTTTTTGTTTGATGGTAAAATATTTACTGCAATATGGACAAATGACAAAATCATTTTTGCCCATATCTAAATAAACCAGCGGATGACCAGAAACGTTGGCTAAGTCACCTTTTTCACCTTTAGCTTTTTCACCTTGGCAGGAAACTTTTTTTGAATTAACGTGTAATATTTCTAGCGGAGTATTTTTAGAATTAATTTGATGATTCATTTTAACTATTTAAACATTATAAAGTTATACCAATTCCCATCTTAAATCAGGCTTTGAATTTGAAGGCGAATCTGCGTAAGCGTATTCAAATATACGTGCGCAAAGATGAGTCTTAGAAAAATTCAATTGCATCATTTAAGATGGGAATTGGTATTAGATCAGCTAAACAAAATTTCATTCAACTTATTCTTGGCGCAACAGTTTTTCAATCAAATAATCCTCTTATGAAAAAAATTTTTACAGTAATTTTCAGTATTTTTTTTCTGTATTTGAATAATGCTAATTCTGCAATTTCTGATTGGAAAGAAAATGAAAGTAAAGGCGCCAAAACCAGAATAATCGCCAGCTTTTATCAAGATCAAAATAATCAAAAAAAATTAATTGCCGGCATTGAATTTAAAATTGCATCGGGCTGGAAAATTTATGGACAAGGCTCGGACACGATTGGTCTGCCACCAAGTTTTGATTTTTCTCAGTCAAAAAATTATCTGCAACATAAAATTATTTGGCCACAAGCTGAAGCTAAAGAAGAAAAAATTGCTGATCAAATCTTCAAATATTCAATTTATCATGATTCAGTAATTTTGCCAATCGAGCTTGAGTTATCAAACCCAACAGAAAGTTTTGATATAAAAGTAAAAATGATTTACGGGCTTTGCAAAGATGTTTGTATTCCGGCTGAAGAAAATTTCACTCTTGCAGTTGCAAGCAATCCAGACTTTGAAGCGCTTGATCTTATCCAAAAATTCTATCCACAAAAAATTTCCACCACTTTTGAAAAAGCAGCAGAAACTTCAAAAAGTCATTATTCTTTCAGCCTTATTTACTGGATATTTTTAGCAATTCTTGGTGGCGCTATTTTAAATATTATGCCTTGTGTTTTGCCGGTTTTGTCAATCAAACTTTTATCAATAATAAAACATTCTGATGCTCGAATTTCACAAATTCGTTTTGCATTTTTTTCAACAATTCTTGGCATTCTTTTTTGTTTTTTAGTTTTTGCCATTTGCGCCATTACAATCAAGCTTGCCGGTAATTCTTTTGGCTGGGGCTTCCAATTTCAAAACCCTTATTTTTTAATTTTATTGATTTTGGTTTTAACAATTTTCACCGCTAATATGTTGGGCATTTTTGAAATTAGCTTTGATCGCCTGCTGGTAAATTTTCTCAACAAAAAAATTAACGAATCACTACATGGTAAAAAAAGAATTTTTATTCCTAACTTTTTATCTGGTATATTAGCCGTATTGCTTGCAACTCCTTGCTCAGCGCCAATTCTGGGCTCGGCAATTTCATTTGCTCTTACTCAAAATTTATTAGTTATTTTGATTATTTTTTTCTCAATTGGTCTTGGAGTTGCTGCGCCTTATTTTATTCTTATCGCTTCACCAAAACTGGTTTATCTTTTACCAAAACCAGGAAATTGGATGCTGCAAGTAAAAAAAATAATGGCGTTTTTACTAGCTTTAACCATTGTTTGGCTTGCGGTTACTTTGTCTGACAATATTGGTATGATTCAGGCTTTAGTTTTGCTGATTTTGGCAGCTTTATTAATTTTATGCTTTGAGATAAAATTTAAATTTATCAAATTTCTAGCCATAATTACCATTGCTGCCACTTGCTTTGCTATTCCAAGATATAGCGCAACTTCTCATCCTCAAGAAATATCAAAAAATCAATTATGGCTAAATTTTGACGAAAAACTAATTCATCAATTAGTAATGCAAAATAAAGTGGTAATAGTTGATGTTACTGCCGATTGGTGTTTAACCTGCAAAATCAATAAGCTGACTGTTTTAAATAATGATGAAGTTGTAAAAAAATTACACGATCCAAATATTGTTGCCATGCGCGCTGATATTACCAAACCAAATATGGAGGTTTTGGAATATCTGCGTCGACATAATCGTTTCGCTATTCCTTTTAATGCGGTTTATGGTCCTAATGCCAAAAACGGTTTATTGACCAGCGAACTTTTAACAAAGAAAGAACTACTTAAACTAATTGAACAAGCACAAACAACTAATGACGGATCTAACTAAATTAACTATTGGTCAAACTCTTGATGGCTTTAGAAATAAAAAATTTTCAAGCCTGGAAGTAACTTCAGCCTTCATCAAAAATATTGAACAAAATCGTCATTTAAACGCCTTTATTACTGAATCTTTTGATTTGGCTTTAAGTGCGGCAAAAAAATCTGATCAAAAAATTGCTCGTGGAGAATTGGGTGATTTGGAAGGAATTCCTTTGGCAATCAAAGATTTATTTTGTACCAAAAATTTACGCACCACCTGCGCTTCTAAAATGTTGGAAAATTTTGTTCCGATTTATGAATCAACTGTTACCCAAAAACTTTTAGATGCCGGCTCGGTTACTTTGGGTAAAGCCAATATGGATGAATTCGCCATGGGCTCAGCCAACACTAACAGCTATTTTGGCGCAGTAATTAATCCTTATAAAAAGAAAAATTCCGATGAAGATTTAGTTCCAGGCGGATCTTCGGGTGGATCAGCCGCAGCAGTTGCGGCAAATTTATGCTTAGGCGCAACTGGATCAGATACTGGCGGTTCAATTCGTCAACCGGCTTCTTATACAAATATTGTTGGGATCAAACCAACTTATGGTCGCTGCTCGCGCTTTGGCATGGTTGCTTTTGCCAGCTCGCTTGATCAGGCGGGAGTTTTTGCTAAAAATATTTATGATGCCGCTCTTTTACAACGCGTAATTTCTGGATTCGATAACAAAGATTCCACCTCCATAAATTGTCCGGTACCGCAATTTGAAAAGCTTCTAAACTCTAATATTAAAGGTAAAAAAATTGGTATCGCCAAAGAATATTTTGTCAAAGACATGCCAAAAGAAATTGAGAAATTATGGCAATTGGGACAAGAAATTTTGAAAAGTCGTGGCGCTGAAATTATTGAAATCTCGCTGCCTCATACTCAATATGCGCCAGCAGTTTATTATATTTTAGCTTCTGCCGAATGCTCGTCAAATCTGGCGCGTTTTGATGGTGTGCGCTATGGCTTTCGCGCCCAAAGCGAAAATTCTAATGAAAGTTTATCGCTAGAAGAAATGTACGAAAAAACTCGCGCTCAGGGTTTTGGTGCCGAAGTCAAGCGCCGAATTTTAACCGGAACTTACGTACTTTCAGCCGGATATTTTGACGCTTACTACAAAAAGGCTCAAAGAGTACGCAATTTAATTTTACAAAATTTTAAAGATGCTTTCAAAAAAGTTGATGCCATTTTGACACCAACCACGCCAAGCGCTGCCTTTGCAATTGATCAATCAAAACAAACCAGCAATCTAGATCCGGTAAAAATGTATCTAAACGACGTTTTTACAATTCCGGTAAATTTGGCGGGCTTGCCAGCAATCTCAGTTCCAGCGGGCTTTGACGATGATGGATTACCACTTGGTTTGCAAATAATCAGCAAACATTTTGACGAGCAAACCATTTTTGATATTGGTTTAGCTTTGGAAGAAAGCAGGTTGAGCGATGATGTTGCAAAGTAGATTTCGCAAATCTTAATTATTAATAATTTCTTCAATTAAATAAAGCGGACGTTCTTTCACTTCGTTAAAAATTCTACCAATATATTCTCCGATAACGCCAATAAAGATAAAATTTATTCCACCTAAAAATAGTATTACACTCATGATTGATGAATATCCAGGAACTGCCTGATTAGAAAAAATTTTTTGAAAAATAATCACCAAACCATAAATAAAAGAGCAGCAAGAAATTATTAAGCCACAATAAGTAATAAGACGAATTGGAAAAGTTGAAAAAGAAAAAATGCCGTCAAAGGCATATTTAATTAAAGAAAAATAATTATATTTAGTTGTGCCTTTAAATCTGGCGTTTCTTTCATATTCAATAGTTGTGGTGCTATAGCCAACCCAGGATAAAATTCCTCGCGTAAAGCGATTTCGTTCACGCAATTTTTTAATATCATTTAACGCTGATTTATCGATCAACCTAAAATCGCCAACATTCTGCGGCAAAGTGCGATCCATAATTTTTGCCGCCAATTTATAAAATAAAGTTGCGGTAAATTTTTTTAGCCACGGATCTTGGCGACTTGATCTTTTTGCCAAAACTATTTTGTAACCTTCAAACCATTTTTTTATCATCAAAGAAATCACTTGCGGCGAGTCTTGTAAATCAGCATCAAAAGGAATCACCGCGTCGCCACCAGCATGATCAAGACCAGCTGTCAAAGCTATATCTTTACCAAAATTGCGCGATAATTTAATAACTTTAAGATTTTTTTTAGTTGCAGCAATTTCTTTTAAAATGGCAAATGTTTTGTCAATGCTGCCGTCATCAATTGCGATAAATTCAAAATCAATTTCATCAATCTTAGCTAGAACTTCTTCTAAACTGGAAAAATAGTCAGCAAGCGCGTCTTCTTCGTTATAAAATGGCGTAACAATTGAGATTAATTTTTTCATTAAATTAAATTTGATAAAATATTATTTTTTTGTCCGATGAAATTATTTTTGATTTAGCAACTGATTTTAAATTAGTTTCAAGAGCGATCAAATTTTTGGTGGTGTAAATATCGCGATATTGTTCTTTATCAAGATAAATGCCGGCAAATCCTGCATTCTTGAGTTCTGCGATAAATTGTTTGAAATCTAAATTTATAACTTTTTGTTGCCAAAAAAAACTTCTTCTACCCGCAACAACTGGATAAGACCAGCGTAAATTTTTAGAATGAGCATAAGCAATTATCGATCGATAATCATCGCCGCCATTTTCAGGAAAACCAAAAGCAGGCAAAATAAAAATCATCGATTTTTGCGGCAAGAAATTTTCAATTTTTTCAATAAAGTTTTTATCGCTAAAAAATTTATCTTTCATTTCTTGCGATTGTATTGAATCGGCAGAAGCTTTACCTGCTTGATCAAAAAGCGCTAATGTAAAAACTATAGCAATTATTATTTTAGTAAAAATTGTTTTACCAAACAACTTTTTGTCGGCCAATTTATCAAAAATTATCGCCACAAAAAAGAATGCTAAAAAGGAAATAAAAATAGCAAATCTAGCATGACTTCGCAACATTGGCAAAGAAATTGCCATAAACATTATAAAGCCGCCAACAGTTACCATTAAAAGCCCTAACATATTTATTCCCGCCAAGTTAGAAATAAGATTTTGGTCTTTTTTACTTAGAGAAAATTTTATAATAGTTTTTTTAGCTAACGAGTTTTGTTGTGAAAAACTTTTGGCAGGCAACCAGATTAATAAAAATAAAAAACTAATTGATGCAATTAAACCAAGACTTTCCGAAGTTCTTTCTGCTCCAGCTTCAACCAAAGAATTAAAATTTAATTTTAGAGTAGAAAAATAATCGATGTAATGATTAGCAACCGGCAATAATAAATCTATTATGCGCAAACCGTAAAGTTCGCTTGCCGAAGTTGCTCTGCCAGCAAGATAAGGATTAAAGCCGTAATTAAGCTGATAAAATAAAGTTGGCAGATAAAGACAAAACAGCGCTGCAAAAATAATCAGACACAAAATAACAACTTCAAAAAAACCTGAATTAGTAAAACGACCATTTTTTAAAAAATTCAAAAACCAAGAAAAGATAAAAATAACAGCAGAATAAAAAGCATAATAAATATTGTTAAAAGCAGCAAAGGCAGCGATCAAAGAAGAAATGATAAAAAATTTATTTTTAACAAGCGAATATTGTTGTTTTTCATTAATAGCGAAAACCTTGATTTTATTATCAGCAATCCACAAACCAACCATTATTGTCAAAGGCACAATCATGTAGTTAGAAATAAAAAGATGCCAAATATTACGTGAAAAATGATAAGGCGCAAAAGTGTATAAAATACTGATTAGAACCGCACTAAAAATACCAATTTGAGATTGACGCAAAGCGATGAAACCAGTCAAAGCAATCATGGCAAAGGTCAAGATGAAAAAAAGATTAACCACTAAGAAAGGATTGTTAGAAAATTGCGCCAAAAATTTTATCAAACTCAGATGAAAAAAATCAGACTGAATAGGAAAATCATAAAGACAAAATTCTTGTGTAAGATTTGGTAGACCAATTTTATCCGAACAAACAAAAGAGCCGCTATTGATAATATTTTTGGCAATAAAAATTGATATCAAAGCGTCATTATCATAGCTAAAAATTGGTAAAGCTAAATCAATTTTCCAAAGCTGAAAAAACAAAATAAATATCAGTAAGGAAAGCAACGGCGCTAAAAAATAAAAAGACAGTTTTTTAAATAATTGCATTTTAAATTTTATTTTTGATTTGCCCTTGCGCCATTAAAATAAAGCTTTCTAAGGTCATTACTTGTTGATTTTCTTCACCAAATTTACGCACTGAAACCGTACCATTTTCCCCTTCTTTTTTTCCCACCGCTAAAATGTAAGGAACTTTTTTTAGAGAATGTTCGCGAATTTTATAGTTTATTTTTTGAGCATCAAAATCGCCTTCAGCTCTGAAACCTGCTTCTTTTAATTTTGCCAAAACTTGCGCGCCGTAACCGTCAGAATCGTTGGTAATTGTGGCTACAACCATTTGAACTGGCGATAACCAAAGTGGAAATTTTCCAGCATAGTTTTCAATCAACATGCCGATAAATCTTTCAAAGCTTCCCAAGATTGCGCGATGCAACATCACGGGGCGCTTCTTAGAGCCATCTGATGCGATATAATTAGCATCAAGTCTTTCCGGTAAAACAAAATCCACTTGCAAAGTGCCGCATTGCCACTCGCGCTTGATGGCGTCAATTAACGTGAATTCTAGTTTTGGGCCGTAAAATGCGCCTTCACCAGCGTTTATTTCGTAATTTAAGCCTGCAACTTTAACCGCTTTGCTCAAAGCATTTTCAGCTTTATCCCAAGTTGCATCAGAGCCAGCGCGCTTTTCGGGACGTGTTGAAAACTTTACTTTCACATCAACAAAACCAAAATCGCGATAAACTTCTTTTAATAATTCACAAAATTTTACAGTTTCTTCGTTGATTTGCGATTCTTCACAAAAAATGTGAGCGTCATCTTGAGTAAAGGCGCGCACGCGCATAATTCCGTGTAGCGAGCCTGAGGGTTCATTACGATGACATGAGCCAAACTCGGCCATGCGCAGTGGTAATTGACGATAAGATTTTAATTCCTGATTAAAAATCTGCACGTGACACGGGCAGTTCATCGGCTTGATGGCAAGCGTGCGCTCTTCACCTTCAACTACAAACATATTTTCGCGAAATTTTTCCCAATGTCCTGATTTTTCCCACAAAATGCGATCAACCATTTGCGGCGTTTTTACTTCAACATAATTATTTTTTTCGAGTTTTTGGCGAATATAATTTTCAATTTCGCGATAAATCACCCAGCCTTTTGGGTGCCAAAATACTGAGCCCGCAGCTTCTTCTTGCACGTGAAATAAATCCATCGCACGACCAATTTTGCGATGATCGCGTTTTTCAGCTTCTTCTAAAATGTGTAAATAATTTTTTAAACTTTCTTCACTTTCCCATGCGGTTCCGTAGATGCGTTGTAACATTTCATTGTTGGAATCGCCGCGCCAGTAAGCGCCAGCAAGTTTCATTAATTTGAAATATTTAACGTGAGAAGTTGAAGGCGCGTGCGGACCGCGGCAAAGATCGATAAAATTTCCTTGAGCGTAGAGTGAAATTTCTTGATTGTCAGGAATGGCGGCAATTATTTCGGCTTTATATTTTTCGCCAATTGAGTGAAAAAATTCTACTGCTTTATCGCGCTGCCAAACTTGGCGAATCAAGACTTCATCGCGTTTTACAATCTCGCGCATTTTATTTTCGATTTTTTCTAAATCTTCCAGCACGAAAGGAGTTGCGCGGGCAAAATCGTAGTAAAAACCATTTTCAATTGCTGGTCCAATTGTAACTTGAGTTTCGGGAAATAATTCTTTCACCGCTTGCGCCATAATGTGCGCCGCGTCGTGGCGAATAATTTCTAAAGCAGCTGTACCAGATTTTGGCGTGATGATTTCAACTTTAGCATCACTCTCAATTGCGCGCGATAAGTCGCGCAGCTCATCATTAACGCGGATTGCCAGTGCAACTTTCGCCAACGAAATTGAGATTGATTTAGCAATTTCTGCGCCAGTTACGCCGCTTGCAAAGTCGCGCGAATTGCCGTCGGGAAAAGTGATTCTGATTTGGTTTAACATATTTATTTCTTTTTAAAAATTGTCAGATTGGTAAAATTATTTTCTTTTAACTGCGCTGAAATTCGATAATTTTTTTGTAGTAAATTTTTTACCTGTAAAATTTCATCATCAGACAAACTCAGAATTTTATTAGCTCTGCGCACTTCTGGTAAAATTATCCAATCAATTTTTTTATCAATAATAATTTGTTTTAATTGTTCAAATTCCGCTTGATAAAATATGTGGCGTAAATTGACAAAGTTATAAGGCGATTTTGCTTTAAGTTCTAAGGCAAAATAATAATCCTGATCATTGAGAGATAATATTAAAATATCGTCGCGCGCAAATTTGTTTTGATCAATGACAATATTATTTTTTATAAAATCACTTTGTTTCAACCAATAAGGCGAAGCTTTTGGGATATCACTAAAAAATTTATCATAAAATTTTTTTTGTAATGGTTGGTAAAAAGCCAAATGTAAGCTGCCAACTGTAAATAAATAACTAAGCAAAAATAACGGAAAAGCCAAAATTAAATTTTGTGGAAGTAAAATTTTTCGCATCAAAGTTAAATCTTGTTCGCTTAATTTTGTGCAAAATTTATCAGCAAAAATTGCCAATAAAATTATTGCCAGATAGCTGCAATGAAATATGTTGGAGATATGACTTCTGCCCAAGAAATAAGTGAATAGACCAACTCCAAGCAAAGTTAGAACCAGAATAAAATTATTCTGAAAATCATATTTTTTATTAACAAAATTATGCGCGGCAAAAACTGCACCAATTACATAAATTAAAACTGCTAAACACCAAATATCGTTTGGTAAAATCGGCAACATTGCATAGCCAAATTCAAAAGCTGCTTTTTGTCCGTAAAAAAGCCAGGAAAGATTTGGTAATTGTCGATAAGAAAAATTTAAAAAAATTAATAAAATTGACCAGCAAGCTGTTAAAATAAAAAGACTGCAAGCTAGATGTGAAATTGCCGTTTTGATGTTAAATTTTTGCCAAGGCGCGTTAATAAAACATTTTTCATAACCCAAAATTAACACCAAAGTTATAAAGGTTGGAACTCCGCTATCAATGTTCCACATTGTTGATAAAGCAAAAAATACTAAACCAAAATAATATTTGCCTTTGCTGGGATTTTTTAAAAAAAAGCTCAGAAAAACTAATAACAAAGATGGAAATAAAAAACGAATTGGCTCGTATTGAAATGCTATGGCATTAGAACTTATCAGCCAAGTGTTGGCAAAATATTGCAAATAAGTAAAAGCGAAAAAAGCCAGCAGCGCGATTAATTTATTTTTTAAAATAGAAAATAAACAAAAGGCGATCGCCAAAAGAGAAATAAAAAGAAGTAGCGCCAATATTGCGCTTAGACTTTCAACTGTTGGTGTAAATAAATGCAGTAATGGCTGCAAAAAAATTGGATATAAACCGTATAAACTTTTTAGATCAATCAGCGGCATTTTGCCTAAATAAGTTTGTACTATCGGATAAACAACCGGACTGAAATTTAGCGAATAGTCATCTAAATTATAACGATCAAACCATAAAAAACTGCTGATAAAAAATGCTAATATCGCAATAACTGTAGCCAAAATTATTGTAATTTTTTTTTGCCAGAATTTTTTAAAAAAAACTCCGTAAAAAATAACCAAGAAACTTACCAGAAAAGACAAAAGAAAAGTAAGTGGCGCTTCGTAAAGATTTTTATAATGCCAATAAAGCTCAATTGCATCTTTGCTATAAATAGCGGCAAAAAATAAAAAATTTGAATTGGCGATAATTAAAAAAGTGGCAAACCATAAATAAATACCACAAACAGCAATTGCCGCTTTAGTCAAAGATTCAAAGTAAAATAAAAACTTTTCACTGCGATGATGAAGCCAAAATAAAAAATATTTTTGCCACAAAAATGTTGTTAAAATCAAAGTTGTAAAAACCGCAAATGTTGAAATGACATAAGATAATCTTTCTTTAGCTTCTCTATCCACCAAATATGATTGATATTTTTTTGTCGACTCTTCGTCGCTGTCTATGATTGCTTCTTTAATAAGATGAGTTCTAACGCCAAGATTTTTATCAAACTGATAATGATGAAATTTAAAAACCAGAAATACCGTTAAAAAAATAGCAGCAAGCGCCAGAGAAGTTTGAAGAATAAAATATAAATCTATTAAGGCGCGGTCGCAAATACCATCTTTTGTTGCAAATTTTGTTGTTAGTTTATTTTTTGACTCCTCATGGATGTCTTTATCCACTGCGTCGCCAAAAAATAAACTGCCTAAGAATTTTTTACAAAAGCGAATTTGCAACATTGCCTTCATTGAATCAAAGCCAGATTTTTTCATCGAATTTTATTTAACAGCAATTGCTGCCAAATTTCCAATTGGCATTTTTATTGGCAAATAGCCAATTTTTATTTTTCGCAAAAATTTAATTAGCGATTTTTTTGCCGGAATTTTAGGAAATAATTTTATTAAGTAAAAAAGTGGATAAGTATTAATTATTGTAAAAATTTTAATCTCTCTAAATCCTGCATTTTCAAGCATTTTACGCAAACTTTTTGGGGAGAAAAGTTGTAAATGTTCAATGTCGTAAATTGGTGATTTTTGCGCTAAAATTTTATTTACCAAACCACGAAAATTATGAGTAACCACAAAAAATCTGCCGTCTTTTTTTAATAAAGAATTGGCATCAATAGAAAGTTGCAAAGGATCAAAAACATGTTCAAGAGTTTGAAAACAACTGATTAGATCAAGATGATTTTGCTGATAAAAATCTTTATTAAAAAATCCTTGCTTAATACAAGATTTAATTTGGGGATGCGCCGTTGCAATTGCTGAATTTGAAGGCTCAATACCGTAAAGATTTTTGACACCAGCTTTTCGTAATTCAAATAAAAATTCACCGCCGCCAGTTCCAATATCAAGCGCCGCAGTAATTGCCGACTTTTGTGGCAAATATTTAGCGTAAGTTTTTGCAGCATAAGCAGCTTCAACATCGCTATCAAAAGCTGCGCCTTCATATTGAGAATTAGTTATATCTGGTGCCAAAGCCGGATTAGCATAAATCAAATCACAGTTTTTGCAAAAATATAAACGCAGATGAAATGGCTCTGGTTCTTTGCGGGAAGCAAAACTAAACTGATTAAGATTTTCTAATTTAAAGTTTTCTGCCAAATATAAATCAGAACTTTCCTGACGACAAATTGAGCATTGACGAATTTGCGATTTCATAATTTTGGCTTTCGAGTTTTTTTGAAAACGGGCTCTAATACCATTTCCCATCTTAAATCAGGCTTTGAATTTGAAGGCGAATCTGCGTAAGCGTATTTGATATACGTGCGCAAAGATGAGTCTTAGAAAAATTCAATTGCATCATTTAAGATTGGAAATGGTATAATTAGTTTCTGCCAAAAAAACATATTGTCCGCAAGCAATATTCTTAACTATTGGCATCTTCTCAGCTAAGGCTTCAAAAAATTTAAGAAATTTTACCAGAAAATCTGGACAAAATGTTGGAACCAATCCGATATATTCATCTTTGATTATTTTTGCGCCATTTTTGATAAATTCTTTTCGTAATAAATTTGGTGTATAAGATTTTTCTTCGTGACTGATGTGATAAGATGAAGTTTTTTCAATTATTTTTAGCAGCGGATTATAACCGTTTGGCTCAAGCACTAAAACTCTTTTGCCCATTAAACAAGAGCGCGTAATTGCTTTTGATAAATCTGGCAAATGATGCAAAACTCCTCGCAAAATTATAATATCATATTTTGGTTGTGGAATTTCCATTTCGTAAAGATCAGCGCATTCAAAACGTAAATTAGAAAAGTTAGCATATTTTTTTTGCGCAATTTCAATTACTTCTTTTATTGGGTCAATACCAACAACCAAAGCTGGGTTATTTTGCAATAATTCATAAGTGTAAATGCCGTCACCGCAACCAATATCAAGAATTTTTTTGCCGGCAAAAGATTCCATATTTCGAATTGATTGACATCTTCTTTTGCTGGAAAGATCGATTGATAAAGTGGCTGAACTGGCGTAATAATAAGTGCCATATTTTTTAGCATCTTGAGCAAATAATTCTAAATCTTTTTTCATGATAATTTTTCTCCAAAAATATTTTTAGCACCAACACTTGCAGAAACATTACCGCGCCTGATTATTGATTTGCGGATGAAATGCGGACGACCTTTTACTTCTTCAAAAATTTTAGCAATATATTCGCCTAAAATACTTACTGCAAAAAGATTGAGCGAACCGAAAAATGTTACCAAAACTAAAGTTGTAGTGACGCCGTGCGGCGCTGAATTGGGAAAAAAATATTTTAGTAAAATTTGTGCCGTCATTAAAACTGCCGATAAAAATAACATTAACCAACCAAAAGCACTTAGAATGTTAAGCGGCACGTAACTAAAAGAGAAAATTCCTTTTTTCGCCCAACCAATATTTTTAAAAATATTATTAGTGCTGCGACCAAATTTACGCTCTGGACGTACATAATCAATTCCGGTTTGTTTAAAGCCAGCGTAGGCGCGAAGACCTCGTAAAAAAAGATCGCGCTCGGGAAAGCGCAATAAAACCTCAACAACTTTTTTATCCATCAAAGCAAAATCGCCAGCGTCGCGCGGAATATTAATGTAAGAAAATGCTGCAAAGATGCGGTAAAAAATTTTATAAAAAATTTGCATATAAAATGGTGCTTCACGTTTGACGCGTCTGCCAAAAACCACTTCAAAACCTTGACGCCATTTTTCTAGAAATTGCTCGATCATTTCCGGCGGATCTTGCAAATCGCCATCCATTAACACGCAGCCATTTTTACTGGCAAAATCTAAACCACTTTTAAAAGCAGCTTGCGAACCAAAATTACGCGAGTGATTAATACCAATAACACGTAAATCATTTTTAGAAATTTTGGTGATAATTTCCTCACTATTATCTGGCGAACAGTCATTCACAAAAATAATTTCATAATCAATTTTTAATTTCTGCAAGGTTTTACTCAGGCGCTGATAAATTTCTTCAATAGCTTGTTCGTCCTTGTAACAAGCGATTATAACTGAAATTGAGTAAACGAAATCCAAATCACAAACTGGTTTTTTTGTAGTATAAGATTGTGAATATTTTTCTAAATTTTCACTAACCCAATTAGTCATTTTTATCAAACCATCGCGCAGATTTGTCTGAGCTTTCCAGCCTAAAATTTCTTCAGCTTTTGTAGAATCGCAATACCAATTACTAACATCCCAATTGCGCTTAGGATAATTAAATTGTGGCTCGCCATCAATTTGATAAATTTCTTGAGCAAGTTTTGCCAAATCAGCAATTGTAGTTTTAACGCCAAAACCAATATTAAAAGATTCGCCAAAATAATTGGGCGAAAGCTCGGTTGCAGCAAAAATAAAAGCCGAGCAAACATCGTCGATATAAATAAAATCGCGGGAAATTTCTGTATTGGTTAATTCGCTAAAATTTTTTTTCAAACCCGATAAAACAACTTTGGGCATTAAGCGCGACGAATCTTCATAAGGTCCATAAGCCGAGTAAATACGAAGATTTGCAGCCTTCATGCCTAATTTTTTTCCATAGTAAAAAATTAAATTTGCTGCTGTTGCTTTGGTAATTGAATAATGACTATTGGCATTTAAGGCTTGATTTTCTTTGGGTGCTGCAGCTTCATCACCATATTCAGAAGAGCTGCCAGCGTTGATAAAACAATCAACGCCGCGCTGATAACAAGCTGTAATTAAATTTTTGGTAAAAATGATATTAGTTTTGTAAATCAAATCAATATCGCTTTGGAAAGAGTAAGAGCCATAAGCAACAAAATTAAAAACTGTTTTTGGTTTAACCCGATTCAACAAAGCTTCTAGATTTTCTTCCTGCAGTAAATCGCTAACAACAATATTCGCCGAATCAATTTCTTCTAAACGCCAACTTGGTAAAGAAGAAGCTGTAGCAAAAACATCATTACGATATTTTAGCAACATTCGCGTTAAATTTGCGCCAATAAAACCACTAGCTCCAAGCACTAAAATTGGACCTTTAAGCGTGATAATTTTTTCAGAAAGACTAGGCATTTATTTTTGTAAAAATTTGAGTATGGATTTTTTAGTTAAATTTGATTCATGACGATGAAAATTCTGCGAGCCATAAAAACCAGAAACATAGCCCAACGCATGAAGATGCAAAAAAGATTTTACAGTAATTTTTTGTGCTAAAATTTGCGCTGCGATCATTTGTCCAATTCCGCCTTGCGCTACATGTTCTTCAACAATACATAACTTTTTATTATTGATTTCAGCAATTAAATTTTTTGGTAAAACGCTAATTATAGGAAATTCGCAAAGCAGCCATATTGCTGGTCTTTGCTCTATTTTATCATTTTTAAATTCCATAAACAAATCGCTAGCAATTGCGCCACAAATAATTATCACTCCCAAATTGCCATCAAGAATTTTGCGCCATGGCGCATAGGAAATTTTTTCAGTTTTTTTAGCAGTTCCTAAACGCAAATAGCTTGGTCTTTTAAGTTTAGTAATTTTTTTAATTATCGGTAAAACATCATCATCAAAAGCGGGAACAAAAACTTGCATATTTTGTAAAGTTGCCAGCACGCCGTAATCTTCAATAGCATGATGCGTAGCGCCCATAACGCCATAACCATATCCGCCGCCATTGCCAATTATTGTTACCGGTAAATTATGCAAACAAATATCATTACGAATTTGTTCGAAAGGTCGTGCATAAGCGAATGGCGCAATGCTGTAACAAAAAACTTGCAAACCGGTTTTGGCAATTCCAGCAGCAAGTGCAATCATATTTTGTTCAGAAATACCAACATTAATAAAATGATTGCCAAGCTTTTCTCGCAAAGGTTCAAGCGCTTTAAAGCCAAGATCCGCGGTTAAAAAAACCAACTTTTTTTCTTTAGGTTTTTTACTAAAAATTTTTAAAATTGCGCTACAAAGAACATCTCTCATGAATTTTCAATTTCTGATTTTGCTTGTCTGTAAAGCTTGGAATTTAGCGGCAAGTAATGCCACTGCATTTTATTTTCCATAAAAGAAACTCCTTTGCCTTTCGTGGTATTCATTAAGAAAATTTGCGGCTGATTTTTATTCTTTGATAGTTTTTTCAAATCATTTTCACTATGTCCATCAATTTCATCTATTGAAAAATTAAGCGCCGAAAAAATATTATATAATCTTTTTATATCGAGCGAAGACACTTCTTTTGTGCTACCAAAACCTTGCAAGCCATTACAATCAATAATTATCGTAACATTTTTTAATTGCTGATGATGTAAAAAAATCAAAGCTTCAAAATTACTGCCTTCTTGCCATTCGCCATCTGACATTAAGCAAAAAATTCTGCCATTTTTATTTTGTAATTTATTTCCAAATGCCAAACCACAAGCAAGACCAAAACCATGACCTAAACTTCCGGTAGCAAAAGGAATTTCCTCAATCCAATTAAAAGGCGGATGTCCGGCAAGCTTGGTTTTATCTTGATGAAAAGTTTTTAGTTGCGAATCGGAAATTTTTCCCAAACTCCATAATGTAATATACAGCGCGCCAGCAGCATGACCTTTTGCTAAAATAAAATGATCATTTTTTTCTAAAACAAAATGATGCAAATAAAGCATTGAATCTAATGCGGAAAGATTGCCGCCGATATGACCAACGCCGGCTTCAAAATGCATTTTAAGCAGACGCAGACGAGCTTTTTTTTGCAGATCACTAAAAGTCATTAGAAAATTTGATTGAAATTTGCAGCTTGATTGATTTTATGAGCCACCTCAATTTTTAGCCACTTCAATTTCTAGATTTAAAAAACTTTTGGTTTCGCAATCAATCTATTTTAGAATTTTAAAATTGTCGTAATTTATATGATTTCTTAATTTGCTAAAAACTAATTTGGGGCTATAGCGCAGTTGGTAGCGCGCTTGCATGGCATGCAAGAGGTCTCGGGTTCGACTCCCGATAGCTCCACCATCACCAAAATGTCCGTATTTAGGTAAATCTGAGTAAATGTAGGTAATTGCAAATTAAAAAATCCCTTCCCACTTCCTGATTTTGCCGCATTCACTTTTTCAAAATATAGCGCATCAAATTGTTCTAAGAGCAGCAAATTAGATGTTCTACAAAGACAAGATGTCGCGGAAAGTGTAATTTTGTACCCCGCTTGGTTGTTTATTTAGAAATTCCTAAAACCCGATACACTACTAAACCTTATAAATAGTAGCTTTGTTCGTAACCACTTGTTTGGAGATGAGGAGAAGATTTTTTGACAAGTAGTCACCGCAAAAAAATTACTCATTCGGTAAATACTGACTCCGCACGATTTAGTTCGAAAATTCATCTTGGTAGGCAAGCGGGTTTTTTACAATTTTGCGAACTTCTGAAAAAAATTTAACTAGAACGGAATTTCCTCATCTGAACTTATCTCTAAATCACTTGCAATGTTGGGCGCAACAACTTTCTCTTTCATGCTGAAATCTATTGATTTTACTCTGGTTTCTACATCCCTTTCATTCCTTTCGCGTATGTTATCCTTTAAAATTGAATGTTCTATCAAAATGCAAAAGAGCTTCAGAAGCTCTTTGTTATCATATTTTTCAATAAAATCTTTTATATTTTTTCCATTTAAGTGGGCGGCATCATTACCAAAATCTTTAATACCTTCAAGAAACTGCTTTAGCTCGTTTTGTTTCTTGTACTTACTGAACATTATAAATGTTTCATTATTTTCCATGGAAGGAATGAATTTATCAATACTAGCCGCAAGACTTCCTCCTTTATAACCACACATATCGACCAGTATTTGAACACAAGATCTAAGAAGAATTGCTGTAGCAATTCTTCTATTTGTCTTGATGCATTAAAAGCATTCCTGAAGATAAAGATTTAGATTAAAAAATTTTTCTTCGGTGGAGAGAACATCTATTGCATACTTATCATGGAAAAGATGACTTAAACCTTTATCATTCAAAAGATATTCTGCTAGTTCAACTATGTTTTTATCATCTGCATCTAAAAGATAGCTAGAATCAAAATGCTTTTGAGTGTATATTATGCCAAATCTTCCAAGAAGAATTCTGACCCTTTTTTCCTTATACTGCAAATTACCATTAAAGTCTTCATACGTATAATTTGTTTCTAAGTGTTGTATAATTTCATCAACTAACTGAAATTTCTTTTGCGGATCTAATATCATTTTATAATTCTTAATTAAATTTAAGCCTAGCTAGGTTTTGCATTGACTTTCTAACTAAGTGTTCTATACTTCTGAATAGAGGTCAATCACTGCGTAGCGGGGGTTGGCCTTATTTTTTGGGCAAGATTACTAAACCATATCCTGTAATTTCTCCTAAGTGATTTTTTCTCATCTTTTGCTTTATCACTTCTAGATCAATTCTTGATTTTCTGTTTAATATTCTTCTGGCAATTGGGGTTACAATTGCATCCGCTATTTCCAATCCTGCCAAGTTATCCTCTTTTTTCTTCAAGATCAAACTATCAATATTTTTGTTTATCTCGATGGCTTGTTTAAAATGCGTTCCTGAAATTTTTAAATTTAACCAAGCTAAATCTAACTGACGATCAAGGACTGCATCTCTTGCTTCGGCAATAATTTTACCATTTGATGAACTCTCTTCTAGTTCAAAACAAAATCTTTCAACAAGCACATTTAAAGATAAATGGTAAGGGTCAATTGCATCCATTCCATATTTTTTCATATGTTGTTCTTTTTTGATGGCGCAAGAAATAATTTTTATTTCAAGTTCTGAAATTAACTGATTTAGTTTTGAATAAAATTTTTCACAAAACTCTCTTTCTTTCATTCTTTCAAAACCGTTCTTTTGACGAGTAAAATCAGCGGTATGTAAGGTGATATTTTTTGTTCCAAAAATTTCTTCTTTGAATTTATTTAACTTGTGAGTCATTTCACCAAAGGCATATTTCTCGTCAACTATTATGCCACCTAGAACGAATATTGGATGTTGTGGGTCGACTGCTGTTAAATTGTGATCTCCAGATTCATCAAGAAATAGGATTTTTGACATTGTGGTATTGTGTTGTTTAAAATAAATTTTGTTCAAAAAATGTTATAAAAATTTTGTAAAAAAACAATAAATTACTCTGCGTTTGGAAAAGACTTTAATTCAAAATAGCTTTTAAGTTAATTGAAGAGATTAGTTCGTAAAACGACCCACTTGCTCTACCGCTTTTCATTTCAACAAACTCCGCGGACTCCTTGTCGATGCCTCTGAAGTAAGTAAAATCAAGGCTTCGTGATTTAGAGAATTTTTATTAATTTGCCCCACTTGCTCCACCACGCTTCGCTTTTACGAACTACGCGTGGCGTGACCATGCATAGATTGTTATAGCGAGGCACGCCCTGTGCAGACTGAAGGGCGAAGAGCAAGGATCATAACTTTTCCTTTAACCGCATCGCAGCCTTTTTTATCAAGCGTCACTTCCTCTAAACTTTCGACAATCAAAACTTCCTGCCTAGTATTTTGACAATCTTTGTCAGCATCTATCCAGTGCTTATAATCAGTTCTGACAATATTGATAAATCGCAGTTGAAGAAACCGCGACAATAGCTGCAATTTGTGAGGCTTTTTTGAGGTTAATTTTTGGCATATACCAAATCTAAATTCTTTAGATTTGGTATTGATTTATTTTTTCGTGACACGAGTCACGCCCTTCCTTGCAGGGAACCCCAATATACCAAATCAAGTAATATCAATAGATTTTAGATTTGGTATATAATCAAATTTTAGATATATCCAACCGGAATTGCCGTCACATCCCGCGACAGTGGAACATCCTTCTCAACAAAACAAAT
>JANRKR010000040.1:0-3999 GCA_033763375.1 Rickettsiales bacterium | reverse complement strand
AAAACATGACTCACAAATATTTCGGCACTGACGGCATTCGTGGCACTACAAATCAATTTCCAATGACTGCTGAAATTGCCTTAAAAGTTGGTATGGCGCTTGGTGCCAAATTTATCGATGGCGATCATCGTCACCGCGTAGTTATTGGCAAAGATACTCGCCTTTCTGGCTATGTTATTGAACCAGCTCTTACTTCAGGTTTGGCTGCGGTTGGTATGGATGTTTTTTTAGTTGGACCCGTTCCAACTCCTGCAGTTTCAATGCTAACGCGCTCAATTCGTGCTGATATTGGCATTATGATTTCTGCTTCCCATAATCCTTATTTTGATAATGGTATTAAAATTTTTACTCGTGACGGTCATAAATTAAGCGATAAATTAGAACAAGAAATTGAAGAATTAATTGAAGGCAATATTACGCCGCACTTGGCAAAACCACAAAATCTTGGACGAGTAAAAAGACTGGATGACGCTTCTAATCGTTATATCGAATTTGTTAAAAATTCTTTTCCTAAAGATAAAACTCTTAACAATTTAAAAATTGTGATCGATTGCGCTAATGGCGCATCATACAATATTGCGCCGAAAATTTTCTGGGAGCTTGGCGCCGAAGTAATAGCAATTGGCGTTGAACCTAACGGTTTTAATATCAATGAAAAATGCGGTTCAACTTATCCAGAAACTTTATGTCAAAAAGTTTTACAGGAAAAAGCTGACATTGGAATTGCTCTTGACGGCGATGCCGATCGTTTATTGATTGTTGATGAAAAAGGTCAAGCAATTGCCGGCGATAAAATAATTGCGCTGATCGCAGAAAAACTTCACAACGATGGTAACTTAAAAAAAGATACTGCGATAATTACACAAATGTCCAATTTAGCGCTGGAAAATTATTTAAGTTATATCGGCGTTTCCACCATTCGCTCACAAGTTGGCGATCGTTATGTTTTGCAAGAAATGAAAAATAATGGTTGTAACTTCGGCGGTGAACAATCTGGTCATATTGTGCTTTCCGATTATTCCAATACCGGAGACGGCTTAATTGCTGCGCTGCAAGTTTTGTCAGTTATTTGTAAAACTAAAAAGCCCGCCAGCGAAGTTTTAAATTTGTTCGAACTTTTTCCGCAAATTTTAAAAAATGTAAAATTTGATCCTAGCAAAAAAAATCCGCTTGAAGATGAAGCGATGAAAAATTTTATCAAAGAAAAAGAAAATGATTTGGGCGAAAATGGCAGAATTCTTGTCCGCAAAAGTGGCACCGAAAATTTAATCCGCGTGATGGTTGAAGGTAAAAACAAGAATCACATCGAAAATATTGCCAATCAAATTATCGCTAAAATCGTTGCTTAAGATTGCGTTTTCTTTCAGATCAAGTGGTTGTTTTTACAAGTTAAGCAAGGCTGCGTAATTAGTTTGAACAATGGCGGTGTTTAGCTTCATTGCAATGGCTTGAGTAATAATAAAATTTGCCACATTTCATAAATAAAAAAATAGCTTGTTACGCAACACATTAAAAATGTTATTGAAATTATCGAAATCTTACCTGCGTAATTTTCTATATATACATTTTGTATGAATTTTATATAAATCGTTGCAAGAAATTTATTATTCAAAAAATTTTTTTTCTGTAGTCATCTAGAAAAAAAATTATGCAATTTATCATCCATATTATACACCAAAAAAAACCAAAAAAAACTAAGGGAACAAAAGAAAGAAGTAAGCAAAATAATGCTCCGTATTCGCATTTTTCATTGTTCAAAAAACCAAAAAGAGCTGGTAATATCAGAAAATCAAATACAATCAGAATCGAAAAAAATATGAATATTTTTTTGCTGTATGTTTGGTTATTTTTTTCATAAAATCTAAAAGTTATTTTTTATTTGGAATATCGACAGTAATATTAACGGGAAGCGGAACTGGATATATTGAAATGCCAAGACTTCCACCAATGCCATAATTTCCTTGATAAGTTTTAATAGTTTCAAATGATGCGATGTTTCTTAAACCATAAGATATTGAGCTTTGAATTTCATCACCATGTTTCACAACATTAAAATAAGCACCAGCTCCAACAGAAGGAACAATGCTAAAAGACTTGCCTCTCCCGTCACTTCCAATACTATCTTCTCTAAAAACTAAACTTGATTGAACTCCAGCATGTAAATCATAATCATTTCCTTTACCTGTAATTAAGTCACTTCCAGGAATTTTAACTTTTCCACCAATATAGAGAGCATTATTAGCCGCCGCATTTCCCCCAACATAATTTCCAACCCCAACATTTGTTGCAGTTTGTTCATCGGATTTGCCTTGTGTTGATGAAGTTAATAAGGCAGCTACTGATCCGGATAATTGTCCAATTGCAATTGTAGTAGTAGCGTTTGCTCCATTTTTAAATGCAGTATCAGCAGCATATTCTCCGGCAATTCCAGATATTGCTCCAGATAACGCATCACCACCAAGTAATGTTGATGTTGTTGCACCAAGAACTCCGTGAAGTGCAAGTTGGGTTGGTTGGTTGATTTGTGATGTAGTTATATCTGAATTCTGACTTCTTGAATCTTTTTATTAATCATTTCGAATGCTAATTCAGAATTTTTTACTGAATTACTGATCTTTTGTTTTCTGCCATCTTTAAAGGTAAAGAGGAATATTTAGAAAGTGTTTCATAGTTTATTTTGGTTAAATTTATTTGAGTCTCATTACAAACATACCGTTCAATTCGCAAAGATATGCCACGTATTTTTCGTTTGGTGATAAACTCAAACTGTGACAATTTTCTATACCACTACTCCATAAAACTGTTGGCTGCGCGTTGTTTTGTGTAATAATTAATGAACTTGACTGGTCGCTCAATTTTAATTCAATTTTTTCTCCAGTTTTCGTAGTAATTCTGCGTCCTCCATTTTTTGAATGATGATAAAATTGCTTCAATTCTTGATTGGTCAAATCAGACATAGCATCCTTATTGACAACAATTCCAATCTTTTGTTGTTTCCATTCAACTTCAGAAAGTTTAATATTTTTTAAATAGAACTTATGCCAAGTACCCATAACATTAGCTGCAACAAACTGAGAGTCTGAAGACCATAAAGGATATTCATCAATCGCTTCAGATCTAAGAATCATGGCAGTATCAATATTAAGCTTTTTCATTTCTGATTCCAGATCAGATGTAGGATAAGTAATTATGCTACAAGATGATATAAACACTAAAGACAGTATATAGAAAAAACTTTTCATAACTATGTTCTACTTGTTGATTAAATACGGTTCTACTAGTTCATTCCAAATTTCTTGGGTTGGTAAATTGATGTGATTATCAATCGGACCTAAACCTTGATCAGCACGAACATTTATGAAGCCTGGCATCATTCTAATATCGTGAGGAATTGCTATTCCTCCCTTATAGACGCTACCATCAATATAACCTCTTGGCTGCACAGCATCTCTAACATCAGAAACACTTACTCTATTTGCATAAAAACTCAAATCAGTTGGATCAAATTTCATATTGTAATCTGGTCTGTTTGGAGTTCCGAGCAGTATCATATTGTCAATCTTCTTTCCTCCTTCGTATAAAGATGTAAATTCTTTAAGTACGTTTCCTCCGTGAGAGAAACCAACTAAGTTTAACTTTTCACCTGGAGCAAATTCATAATCTTTGAAAATCTTATAAAGCTTCTGAGCTGCGTCCATTCTTGCTTCTTTTGTGTTTCCTCCGCTCCATTCAAAATCGATTAATTTTTCACCAAATGTCTTCTCTACCTCATCTCTAAATTCTGGATCTAAATCTTTTGATGATGATTTTTTCTGTTCTGGATCAGTTCCTGTAACAACAAGGGTTGCATTATTAGCCGCCGCATTCCCCCCAACAAACCCACCAACCCCAACATTTGTTGCAGTTTGTTCATCGGATTTGCCTTGTGTTGATGAAGTTAATAAGGCAGCTGCAGCACCTGCAGCTTGACCAATCGCAATTGCCTGTTGTCTGTTAAAA
>JANRKR010000039.1:0-24233 GCA_033763375.1 Rickettsiales bacterium | reverse complement strand
AAAAAATTCAGTGAGGCTGATGATATTTTCAGGAGTTTGATAAAGGTTGCTTGCGAAACAGAAAAATAAAATTCCAAGCGTTATGCCAATCGATCCAAGTGGCACAAGCCTTCCATTAATTTGTCCTTTAAGTAATTTATTGCACATCACAGAACCA
This sequence comes from Rickettsiales bacterium, assembly GCA_033763375.1. Taxonomy (GTDB): domain Bacteria; phylum Pseudomonadota; class Alphaproteobacteria; order Rickettsiales; family UBA1997; genus UBA2645. The sequence goes on along the minus strand of JANRKR010000039.1, from coordinate 24,076 downwards.
ATACCGATGCCAATTGAAAAAATTGACAGAAAAAGTGTGACGATAAATTCATCACCATTGATGATGTTTTTGGTGTAGATTGGAAATTGTGAAAGAAATGTAACGCCAATAAACCAGAACCACGAAATGCCAATTATTGAAAGCCAAACCGTGTTTTCTTTTTTAGCAAAACCGATGATTTTCCAAGTTTGCGAGAAGATGTTGAAACCGATTTTTAAAGCAGAATCAGAAATCGGAGTTGTTGGAATGAAGCGACTTGCGACGTAACCAATTACTGCAAAAAACACGACTGCAACGCAAATAATTTCGATGCCATTTTGTGATCTAATCACAACGCCACCAAGAATTGTTCCAAGCAAAATTGCCAAGAAAGTTCCACCTTCAATCAAAGCATTTCCGCTTACTAATTCGTTATCTTTCAAGATTTCAGGAAGAAGACTATATTTTATTGGACCAAAAAAAGTGGAATGAATTCCCATCAAGAAAACCAACAACAAAAGCAGATAAATATTTTCAAAATAGAATCCAATGAATGCAAAAATCATGATCACAATTTCGGCGATTTTTATGATGCGAACAATTTTTGATTTCTCGAATTTATCAGCAATTTGTCCGGCCAAAGCAGAAAAAAGAAAGAAAGGTAAAACGAATAATCCCGAAGCGATCGTTACCATCAATTGCGCGTCCATATTTAGCTTGGTTGCAACATCGTAAGTGAACCAAATCAGAAAAGCATTTTTGAAAACGTTATCGTTAAAAGCTCCGAAAAATTGGGTGATAAAAAGCGGAAGAAATCTTTGTGATTTGAGAAGGTGAGTTTGCCCTTGCGAATGCAAGCGAGAATTATTTTGCATATTGATTTAGTGTTTAAAATTACCGTTTTTTAAAAAGTATAAAGTTTGGTTTTGAACTTCTTTGTTTGACGGAAAAAAAGTATGAGATGCGTTGACAACAATGTGATCTTTCATGCCTTTTAGCTTGGTGCTCTCTACTGATACTTTTCCGTCATTTTTTCCTGGAATTATACTCCAGCATATTGGATCAATTGTGGCATCGCCAGCAATTATACCAAGATCGTAAGTGACTTCACCAAAAAGATGTTTAATTGAAGACTGATCGGTGATTAGCTGTTGTCCTGCTGGGCCATATATTTTTTTGTAAGGCCAAAAATTTTTTAGCAAGTCGGCGATTTCGCTACCTTGGTTGGGTGGAGCTAGTTGAACAACTTTTCCGAGATTTTTATAATTATATTTATGGATCAGCGCGCGGACCATTAAACCACCCATTGAATAGCCAACGAAATGTATCTTCTTATTTGATGTGATTTTCGAAGAAATTTCTTTATGAATTATATCGGTTAGATCTTCTATCTTGTGTGAAGTTGAGGGGTAATCTAAATTAATTACTTGAAAGCCTTCTTTTTCCAAGTTCTGAGCCAAAGATTCCATATGCTTACTCGATCTGACAATTCCGTGTAAAACTAAAACATAATCGCCTTTCTGCTCTAAAACTTCAGCAACTTCAGCATCAGCTTTTGATGATAGAATAGATAAATTAAGACCTAATATTAGTAAAAGTTTATGAATCATTTATCTATGTCTCCTAAGTAATTATCCACTAACTGACTTTTTAGCTTTTTAACAGAATTTAGTTCTGCAACATTTATCTTTTTGTTAAACTTGGCATAAAAAGTTGATTTACAAAACAGACTCTAGTTTTTTTCAAAAATAGTTGGGCTGATTTCGTTCTCATCGTAAAGAATAACATCTTTGACAATTTCGGAATTAATTTCACGAAAAGCTTTTAGAGCATTATCAATTTCAGAGGCAGTAACACCAAGAGACGATAAAGCCAATTTACTGAGTTGCAGACCGGTTTCTAAATTTTTTGAAACTACTAAACTGGCACCAACTTTCTTAAATCTTTCAGCATTATTAAAAGTTTCCGACTTTGTCATTACTGCGGTATTGGGAAAATTTTCATGAATGAAGCGAGTAATTTTTATGCAAGCAATTTCATCTTCAATTGCTACAATAACCGATTCAGCGCGCTCGATGCCAATATAGCGTAAAATATCCGAATTAAGAGCTTCGCCATAATAAATATTATAACCATTATTTCTTTCGATGTGAACAACGCGATGGTTATTTTCTAGAATAATATAATTAACTCCGCGTTTGCGCAAAATATAAGAAACAATCCTTCCAACTTTAGTGAAGCCGATGATGATAACATGTTTAGAAATTTCATCAATTTCATTTTTAATCTTATTATCTTGTAAAACGCTTTTAGTATAAAGATGACTTTTAATATGGCGTCCAAGATTTGCCAGTAAAGGCGTTAAAGCCATAGTGAAAGTAATAACGGTCATCATAAATTGCGATAAATCAGACTCGATAAATCTTTGTTGTACCGCCATAACAAAAACTACAAAACCAAATTCACCGCCTTGTGAAAGCAAAAGTCCGGCATGAATTGATGGCGCTAAAGGAAAACGAAAAATGCGACATAAAATTATAATAATTGAAGATTTAAGTAAGATTAAAATCAGCGCAGCGGCAACGATATAAGGAAAGCTTCGCAACAATAAATCAAAATCAAAAGACATGCCAATTGTCATAAAAAATAAACCCATCAATAAAGATTTTAGTGATAAAATTTCTTCTTCAACCCGATATTTAAATTCAGTTTCTGCAACCATTAAACCAGCAATGAAAGCTCCAAGCGCAAAAGACAAACCCATAAAATCACTTAAATAAGCAGCACCCAAAATTACAATCAAAGTGAAGCTTAAAAATAATACTTCGTTTTTTGCAGCGGCAATTAAGCGATAAATTGGACGAAGTAAAGATCGACCAATTGCAAAAATAATTATCATAGCAACTACAGCATCAAACAAAGCTCCGCCAAGCGCTGGAAGAATTTTAACATTTTTTTGTGCTAATAAAGGTAATAAAACTAAAATTGGAATTACCACCAGATCTTGCATAAGTAGCACTGAAAAAGATAAGCGTCCAACGCGAGTTGATTCTTCACCATTTTCATTAATCACCTGCATTACAATTGCAGTTGAAGAAAGAGCCATCGCGCTACCAATCACAATTGAGCTGACCAAATTCATATTGGCAATTTTAAAACAAATCAGAGAAATCAGCGCCGAAGTAACAATAATTTGCGAGCTACCAAAACCTAAAACATATTTGCGCATTTTCATTAACTTGTCGAAAGTCAATTCCAGACCAATAGCGAAAAGTAAAAAAACAATTCCAAGTTCAGCAATTGAGCTGGTTGTTTCTATGCTGCTTAAAACTCCAAAGCCAAAAGGACCAATAGCAGCGCCTGCAACCAAATATCCTAAAGCCGGGCTAAGACCAAATTGTCTAAAAATAATTACAATTAAAACTGAAGCAAAAAGTAAAATTAAAATGTCGTGTAAATAGCTGATATCGTGCATTTTTATTGGTAGAATTTTTATGTTTTTAAATTGCAATTGAGATTCGCCAAACTTATAAAAGCCGCTTTCCTTGCGCGCAAGCAACTTTTCTGTAAGCTTTTTTAAAAACTAAAATATTTAATTAATGACTATTCTTTGCGATAAATCTATTGCTGCTTTAGCAAAAAATCATAAAATGATTGAACCATTTACCAAAAGTCAGATAAAATTTGACAGTGAAAATAAAAAAATAATTTCTTACGGCAATTCTTCATATGGCTTTGACGCCAGAGTTTCAAACGAGTTTAAAATTTTTACTAATATTGATTCAGCAATTGTTGATCCAAAAAATTTTTGTGAAACCAGTTTTGTAAATCGTACAACCGATGTTTGTATTATTCCGCCAAACAGTTTTGCTTTGGCGCGAACTGTTGAATATTTTCGAATTCCTAAAGATGTTTTAGTTATTTGTGTTGGCAAATCAACCTATGCACGCTGCGGTATTATTGTTAATGTGACGCCGCTTGAGCCAGGTTGGGAAGGTCACGTAACTTTAGAATTTTCTAATACTACGCCGCTGCCAGCAAAAGTTTATGCTTTTGAAGGAGCTTGCCAATTTTTATTTTTCAAAGGTGATTTGCCTTGCGAAATTTCTTACGATATGAGAAATGGCAAATATATGAAACAAACCGGTGTAACTTTGCCCAAAGTTTAATTTGTTAAATGATTATGTACCGATTTTTTTTATTATTTTTTTTATTTTTCAGCGGCACAGTTTTGGCGCAATTACCAAATCAGAATTCTGATTTTTCTGCTTCAAAATCTTCTGCAGAATCATCAAACTCAAATTCACTTTCACAATTATCAGAATATTGGCAGGTTGCTCCGCAAGCGGCGCCAAAACTTGAACCGCTGCAAAATCCATTACAAAATCCGTCACAAAATCCTCAGGAAAAGTTAACTGCAAAAACTGATAGTAAAAAACTTTTACCAATCTTTAACGAAAGAAAACCAACGCCTTCAAGATTTTTCGCTGCTGATATTTCAATGCCTGATCATTTTTCGACCAGCAATAATTTAATAAAAAAAGTTGGTTCATTTTATCGTGCTTTTGGCGAAGTAATTTTTGTTAAAGGCACAATCACCGATTCCTTTGGCGTGCCAATTGAAGGCGCAGTTGTTGAAATTTGGCAAACCAATGCTGCGGGAAAATATCATAGTTTGCTTGATCCTGACAGCGAATATATTGATCAAAATTTTAATATGTCAGGACGCGCAATTACCGATAATATTGGTGTTTATGATTTTATTACAATTATGCCGGGGGCAAATCCAGGGCGCGCACCGCATATTAACATGAATATTTATCATCCTAAATTTGGCAAATTACAAACCGAAATGTATTTTGAAGATCATCCTTACAATGCTTCTGATTACCAATATTTATCTTATAGTTTAGAAGATCAAAAATTGCTTACTGCTAAAGTACGTCGTTCTAATTTTAAAGATAAAAACTCAATCAAGATTTGTACTTTCAATATTGTGATGCGTGGAATTCAGCAATATAAATCTTATTAATTTAGCAAAATGAAAAGCCAAAGACAGCTGCAAATTGGTGAAAATATTAAACGCATTATGTCGGAAATTTTTTTGCGTGAAGATATTTTAACAATTCCGGGAAGCTATATTACAATCTTACAAGCCGATGTCAGTCCTGACGCCAAGAATGTTAAAATTTTTATTGATATTTTTGGTAATAATAAAATGCATGAAAAAATAGTTGCTAAATTAAACGAAATGGCGCCGTTTTTTCGTCATCAAATGGCAAAAAAAATTGTTTTAAGAGTTATGCCAGAGATTGTTTTTATTTTAGACAAAACTCAAATTCAGGCGCTAAATCTGGAAGCTTTGATTATGCAAGAAGCTGCTAAATATCAAAATCCAACGCTTAAAAAAACTTCAAAAAAATCGCCAAGCAAAACTGCTAAAAAGAAAAAAGAAAAAAAATAAGTTGATGAAAAAAATTTCGATCTTTGGATCAACTGGCTCAATTGGAAAAAGTACCATCGAGGTTATAAAAAATGCGCCGGAGAATTTTGAAGTTATTGCTTTGATTGCCAAAAATGATGTCAAAACTTTAAGCGAGCAAGCCTTGCTGCTTAAGCCTTCTTACGTTGTAATTGAAAATGAACAATTATTTTTCACGCTTAAAGAAAGTTTAAAAAATCTTAAAAATTGCGAAATTTACTCAGGCAGAAAAGCGATTTTAGAAATTGCCAAAGTTAAATGTGATTTATTTATTTCTGCAATTACCGGAGCAGTTGGAATGTTACCAACGCTTTTTGCAATTGAAGCCGGATCAAATATTGCGCTCGCCAACAAAGAATCATTAGTTTGCGCTGGAGAATTTTTAGTGGCAGCAGCAAAAAGAAATAATATAAAAATTATTCCAATTGATTCTGAACATAATGCTATTTTTCAAATTTTTGAAAATGAAAATTTAGATGCAATTGATTCAATAACTCTTACCGCTTCAGGTGGACCATTTTTTAACTCTGATTTGGACTTTTCAAAAATTACAGTTGCACAAGCCTTGAAGCATCCAAACTGGTCAATGGGTGCCAAAATCTCGATTGATTCCGCAACTATGATGAATAAAGGCTTAGAAGTGATTGAAGCTTTTCATCTTTTTCCCCTTAATAAAAATCAGATTAAAATTTTAGTACATCCGCAATCAATAATTCACGGACTTGTGGAATATTTTGATGGCTCAACTTTGGCAATGTTAAGTCAACCCGATATGCAAGTGCCAATTTCTTATGCACTTTCTTTTCCTAATCGAATGAAAATAAAACATCAAAAATTAGATTTGGCAAAATTACAAAATTTAAACTTTTTTATTCCCGATGAAGAAAAATTTCCGGCACTTAAAATTTGTCGAGAAGTTATGGAAATTGAAGGCAGCGCACCAGCAGTTTTAAATGCTGCCAATGAAATTGCGGTAGAAAAATTTTTAAATGGAGAAATTTCTTTTGATCAAATTACCAAAATTGTTGCGCTGGTTTTAGAAAAAATTACTCATAAAAAAGTTGAATCTATCGCCGAGATTATAGAGTTTGACATTAAAGCGCGCGAATTGGCAAAAATTTTTTTAAAATAATTTTGTGACGGCGCTTTTGTTTTTCTAATCAGATTTCTTGAATTAATGTAAAATTTTAAATTGTAAAAATGCCAAAAGATTTATCAGAAGTTTTAGCAAATATTGAAGCCGCAAAAAACCCTATAATTATTGAAGAAAATAAAATTTTCTCTGGAGGAGAAGTTGTCAATAAAGAAGAAGAAATAAAAAAAGAACTTGGAATTCAAACCGCTGAAGAGTTCCTTAAGTCCTATCAAAATTCTGTTCTTAACATAGAACAGTTTCAAGGATTAATTAGCTCACTACATGGTCGTGGTCAGAAGCTATATAAAAAAATTTCAAATCCATCTGATATTGAGAACACAGAAGTCAGAAAATCATTAGAAGAAATTTCTGATATTTTTCTTGAGGCAATTAATTTAGAAAAAGTCCTTAGCATGAGTTTAAAAGATATAGGTTATGAAATTGAGATGGAGCAACCTATAACTCGACAAAAAGCGCTTTATGGCGATTATGGCATCATACAATTTTACTTAAAAAATTACGATGAAGCAATCAAAGCTTTAACACAAGAACTAACTATTATTGGTGAAGGACCAAGAATTAACAATTCTCTTTTTTATAGAGGCAAAGCTTATCTTGCCAGAAATGAAGATGGTGATTTAAAAAATTATTTTAATGATTTTAGAAAAATTATTGAGATTAGCTTAACTTCTGAGGTTGATCCAAAACTTATTTCTTGGGTTAAAAACTCTTTAATGCAAGCTGTGCCTGATGCAATAAAATCATATGCAGAAAATATTTTCGAAAAAAATTCTGAAGGAATTTATAAGCCAAAAAATATTGAAGATTATCGTAAATTTATTCTTTTTGTAGAAGAGATAATTGAAAACGCAACTCTAGATGAAGAGCAAAAACCTCTAGATGAAGAGCAAAAAAGAATTGTTACTAAACAAGATGCAACAGAAATGATGCTTGCCAAGATTGGTAATATTGTTTGGCAAAGATCAGAAGAATTAACTAAATTTTTGGTTAAAAAAATTGCATCAGATTTTTTAATAAAAAACCAAGAAGCGCTTATCAGAATAGGTGATGAAAAAGTAATTACAATTTTTGAAAAAATTTTTGATTTAAAAGAATCTAATTCAAATAGTTTCTCTGATTTTTTGGATCGTGAATTAGTCTATATTATTGCAAAAGATAACGGTGATGTATTAGAAATTCCTTTAGAAGAATCTTCTTTAAAAGAAGATTTAAAAATTATCTTTAATGATCTTATTAAAATTAAAGGTGAAATTTCTAAAAAAAGCGATTTTGCCTTTTCTTATGAAAATCATATTCAGAAATTATCCGAAGAATTTTATAATGGTTATGAAAGAATTTTAGAGAATTTTTTACCTTATCCTAAAGAATCAACAAATCCTCTTGGTGCTGAAGTGCTAGAAAAAAAATCAAAAGAACCAACTATTTCTTAATTACTTAAAATGCCTTTAATTCAGCTGATTTTACAAAATTTTTTTTCCTTCATAATTTTAATTTCTTTTATCGTTTTTATTCATGAATTTGGTCATTTTTTCGTAGCGCGCTTATGTGGTGTAAAAATTGAAGAATTTTCAATTGGCTTTGGTCGTGAGATTTGGGGTTTTTTTGATAAAAAAAATACGCGTTGGAAAATTTGTTTATTACCACTTGGCGGCTATGTGAAAATGTATGGTGATAAAAATGGCGCTTCAATTCCTGATGAAAATGCCATCGCGAACATGTCTTTAGCGGATAAAAAAATTTCTTTTATTGGCAAAAATGTTTTTCAGCGCTTTGCCATTGTTGCTGCTGGACCAGTTGCTAATTTTTTATTGGCGATAATTATTTTTACTTTTTTATTTCGTCTCAATGGCTTGAACACAACTTTGCCAATAGTTGGCGAAGTTTTAAAAGATAGCGCCGCTTTTGAAGCGGGCTTAAAAAATGGCGATAAAATTTTAGCGATTAACCAAAAAGAAATTAAAAATTTTGATGAAATGCGTCAAATTTTTTCTCAAAGCGCTGAACAAAAATTAGTGCTGCAAATTTTACGTAATGAAAAAGTTATTTCGATTACAATAACGCCAAAATTTCGTATTAATAAAAATATTTTTGGCGAAGAGGAAAAAATAGGAATGATTGGCGTTACTGCTTCGCAAGCTGCGCATCAAGATTTAAATTTGAGCGCAAGTTTCATTCAAGCTAATCGCGAAACTTATCAGATCTCGCTTGCCATTTTTAAAGCAATTGGTGAATTAATTACTGGCAAAAGAAGTGTTGAAGAACTTGGCGGACCAATAAAAATTGCCAAATATACCGGTAAAACTGTAGAGATGGGAATATTAACGGTTTTGTGGTTTGTAGCGTTGATTTCAGTAAATTTAGGCGTGATGAATTTATTGCCAATTCCAGTTTTAGATGGCGGACATTTATTTTTTTATTTAATTGAAATGATTCGCGGCAAGGCTTTATCAATGAATATACAAAAAATTGGCTTTCAAATTGGTTTGGCTTTGGTTTTGACTTTGATGATCTTTACCACTTTTAATGATATTCGTCAGTTAATTTTTAATTGATTGTAAAACTTTTTTGGCAAGCCCATAATCAATAACTTCAGCCGCTAAATCAATTCCTTCTTCTATATTTTTTACTTTTTCAACCAGCTTAAAAGCGAAAGCTGAATTTAAAATTACGATGTCGCGATAGGCTGATTTTTCACCTTCAAGCAAAGCAATCAGTTTTTGTGCATTATATTTTGCATCTTTTCCTTGCAAGGCTTCAAGACCAATTTTTTTAAAACCAAATTGAGTTGGATCAATAATTTCTTCATCAAAAATTTTACCATTTTCAAGACGCATTAAATAAGAATTATCAGTTAAAGTAATTTCATCCATGCCGTCAAAGCCATGAATTAAATAAATTTTTTCAGCAGTTTCTTTTTTAGTTGATAACATTTTTTTCATCACATCTTTTTTAGAAGTGCCAATAAGCTGAAACCTTGTATTTGCTGGGTTTAATAGAGGTCCTAAAAAATTAAAAATTGTTGGCACGCCAATTGATTTTCTAATTTCGCTAATATTTTTTAGTGCTGGATAAAAAAGTGGCGCAAATAAAAAGCACAAATTTTTTTCGCGCAAATTTTTTTCAATTTCAGAAATATTTTCAGAAAATTTTATACCAAGTTCCAAAAAAATATCTGCCGAACCTGAATTTGAAGAAATTGCTTTATTGCCATGTTTAGCAACTGGAATTTTAGCGCCAGCAACCACAAAGCAAACTGCGGTTGAAACGTTAAGCGTTTTTAATTTGTCGCCGCCAGTTCCACAAACATCGATCGCATTTTGTGGCGCTGAAATTATTTTCATTGATTTTTTTAATGCGGAAATAGCGCCAATAAAGGCATTTTGCGGTAAATTAGCTTGGTTTAAATCGAGTAGAATTTTCTTAATTTCATTTTCAGAAAATTTTAATTCGATAATTTGGCTAAAAATTTCTTCAAAATTTTGAGATGTAAGTTGTGAGAGATTCATTTTTTTATTTAGTTAGCCGAGTAAAGCGCTTCAAAGCGTCGTCGAGATGTTTAGAAAAATTACCGTCACCAACTAGTGACGAATTTTTTTTCGTCACCAACTGGAGCGGCGATCTTTCTTTTGTCATTGCGAGGAGCGTCAGCGACGTGGCCGTCATTGCGAGGAGCGTCAGCGACGTGGCAATCAGGAATCGAGTACAAAACTCACGAGATTGCCACGTCGCTTCGCTCCTCGCAATGACGAAAGAAAGATGGGCTGTCCTCGCAATGACTGCCACTCGCTGACGCTCCTCGCAATGACTGCCAATCGCTGACGCTCCAGTTGGTGACGAAAGAAAATTCGCCACTAGTTGGTGAAAAGCGGACTAAATCAAATCCAAGAAATTTTTAATAATTTGATGTCCATGTTCCGAGGCAATTGATTCGGGATGAAATTGTACGCCAAAAATTTTTAGTTTTTCATCAGCAATTCCCATGATAATTCCATCTTTAGTTTGTGCGGTAACAGTTAAATTTTTTGGACAAGTTGATCTTTCAATAATTAATGAGTGATAGCGTGTTGCCTTAAAAGGCGAGGGCAAGTTTTTGAATAAATTTTTGCCATGATGAAAAATTTCACTAATTTTTCCGTGCATTGGATAAGTTTTTATAACCTTGCCACCAAAAGCTTGACCAATTGCTTGATGCCCTAAACAAACACCGAAAATTGGAAAAATGCCTTGTAATTTTTTAATCACTTCCAAACAAATTCCAGCTTCATTTGGCGTGCAAGGTCCAGGAGATAAAACAATTCCTTTAGGTTTTAATTTTTTAATTTCCGTAATTGAGATTTCATCATTGCGTTTAACCAAAACCTCTTTTGCGCCAGCTTGAATTAAATAGTGATAAAGATTGTAAGTGAAGCTGTCGTAATTATCGATTAGAAGAATCATGCTAAATTTTTTTATAATCTTCCAAAGAATATTCATCAACTTGCATGGCGTCTAGAATTGCCATTTGAGCATTTTGAAATAAATCAAATTCCTCGGCAGTGATAATAGATTTTTCTTTTGCCAAAGTTGTTAAATCTTCAATATGAGCTCTTGGCAAGGTTTTATCTTTTATCGCAGCTTTGATTTTATCGCTGATAAATTGTGTTTTTTCATAAAGATCGAAAGCGTTTTCAACACGACCTAAATTATCATTTTTATCTTTGGTAATAAAAATTCCTGCAGTTAGCGCTTCACGAGTCTCGCTGTTACGAATTAAATTTTTTACGATTTTGTGATCTAAATTATCAGAAGTTGGACAAGTAAAGCTATTAAAGCGCGCCCACATTGTAAAAGGGATCATCAACCATTTAAAAACGCCTTCAAAAAGATTTTGATATAAACCTTCAATTGCGTGTTGCGCTTTGCCAAGTTGTTCTTTGATGGAATATTCTAACAAAGCTTCTTCCTCTTTTTTGTGACCATTGGCAGCGAATTTTTTTAATAAACAAACTGAGAAATACATTGCTGAAAGTGCGTCACCAAAGCGACCGTTAATTTTTTCTTTACGTTTTAAATTACCACCAAATCTTGCTAAAGCAAAATCGGCAAGCAAAGCAAAAGTTGCTGAAACCCAGGCAATTTTTCTTTCATATTTGTTGATGATGCCGCGTTTAAATGGTTTTCTAAAATAGCCGCGCGTAATTGAGAGTAAGATTGAGCGAGTTAGATTGCTAATTAAATGATTAACGTGAGCAAAAAAAGCTCTGTCAAAAGCAGCCAGATCATTTTTTTCTAAAGCTTCAATTTCTTTGTAAGCGTAAGGATGGCACATAATCGCGCCTTGACCAAAATGAATCAAGCTTCGCGTCATAATATTAGCGCCTTCAACGGTAATTGAAATTGGTGTCGAAAAATAAGCATTTGCTAAAAGATTGCGCGGACCCCGAATAATAGCACGACCGCCCAAAATATCCATGCCGTCATTAATATTTTGGCGGAAAATCTCGGTGGCATGATATTTAGCAATTGCAGTAATTACCGCCGGTTTTGAACCAGAGTCGATAGCGCCAGCAGTAAAGCTGCGCATGGCATCAATAGCATAAGTGCGAGCAGCGATTCTAGCCAGAACTTCTTCGATACCTTCAAATTTTCCAACTGATGTTCCAAATTGTTGGCGAATTGCGCTATATGCGGTTGCAGCGCGAGTTACAAGTTTTGAACCGCCAGCGCTAGTTGAAGGAAGAGAAATTCCGCGACCAGCTGCCAAGCATTCCATTAGCATTTTCCAGCCTTTGCCAAGCCCATCTTGACCGCCAATTATTGCGTCCAATCCGATAACAACATTATCGCCATTAAGCGGAGAATTTACAAATGGCGTATTTAGAGGATCGTGACGACGACCTTGACGAACTCCTTTTGTAGTGCTTGGAACTAAAGCGCAGGTAATTCCAGCTTCTTCTTTATCAAATAAAATTTTATCAGGATCGCGCAATTGAAAAGCAACGCCAATCAAAGTGGCATAAGCGCCTAAAGTTATGTAACGTTTATTCCAGTTGAGGCGAATTTTGATTACACCATTTTCATCTTTAAATAAAACGCCGTTTGAAATTATTGAAGTGGCGTCTGATCCGGCGGTTGGTTCGGTAAGAGCAAAACAAGGAAGTTCACGACCATCAGCCAAGCGCGGTAAATAATGGTTGCGCTGTTCTTTAGTGCCGTAATGTAATAATAATTCTGCCGGTCCAAGTGAATTTGGAACCATCACCGTAATTGCCAAAGGCACTGATCTTGAAGCTAATTTCTCAACAACACAACCATGACCATAAGCTGAAAAGCCAAGTCCACCAAATTCTTTTGGGATAATCATGCCGAAGAATTTTTTATCACGCAAAAACTGCCAGACTTTTTCTGGTAAGTCGCGCGTAACTTGCACTTCGTAATCAGAGCATATTTTGCAAACTTCTTCAACTTCATTATCTAAAAAGCTTTTTTCTTCAGCACTTAATTGTGGATATTTTTGAGAGAAAATCCATTTGAAATCAGGACGACCAGAAAAAAGTTGACCATCAACCCAAATTGTGCCTGAAGTTAGAGCAATCTTTTCAGTTTCAGAAATTTTTGGTAAAAGCCCGAGTTTGGCAATCAGTTTAATTAAATATTTAGTAATCAAATGACGGCGTAAAGCAGGAATAGTAAGTATTATTGAGGCTGCTGTGAAGAAAGTCCAAAAGATAAATCTGCAATCAAGACATGAAAAATAAAGCGCTAAGGTAAAAATATAAAAATAAATCGGCAATTTTTTATAAGCATAAAAAATGCAGAGAATGCTTATTATAAGACCAAAATGCGGAATTAAATTTAGTTCGCTCATATTTTAATTATATTTGTTTTGATAAAAATAATTCACATGCCGTTTTGACCAAAGTGCGGATTTGACCAATATAAGAAGCGCGTTCGTTAACTGAAATTGCACCTTTGGCATCAAGCAAATTTAAAATGTGACTGGCTTTTAGCGCTTGTTCATAAGCTGGAATTGGTAGATTTTTTTCTGCCAAAATTTGAGATTGTTGTTTAGTTTCGACAAAGTTTTTAAATAAGGTTTCTTCGTTTAAATATTCTAAAATTGCTGCTGAATTTTCAATTTCACTTTGTTTAAAAATATCGCCATAAGAAATTTTTTCTGCACCTTCTAAACCATTCCAATTAATGGCGAAGATTGAGTCAACATCTTGAATATGCATAATAATTCGTTCTAAACCGTAAGTAATTTCGCCAGCAATAACTTCACATTCAATGCCGCCAACTTGTTGCATGTAAGTAAATTGTGAAATTTCCATGCCGTTAAACCAAACTTCAAAACCAAGTCCAGAAGCGCCAACTGAAGGATTTTCCCAGTCATCTTCAACAAATCTTATGTCATTATTTTTGGTATCAAGTCCAATTAAATCAAGGCTTTGTAAGTAAAGTTCTTTAATATTTTGCGGCGCTGGTTTTAGTAAAACCTGAAATTGATAATAGTGACTTAAGCGATTGGGATTTTGAGCGTAACGCGCATCTGTTGGGCGGCGACTTGGTTGAACATAAGCAACTTTCCACGGTTTTTTGCCCAAAGCGCGTAAAACTGTTGCCGGATGAAGTGTGCCAGCGCCAACTTCAATATCAATTGGTTGTAAAATTGAACAACCATTTGCTGACCAAAATTGTTGTAAATCAAAGATTATTTGTTGAAAAGATTTCATTAATTACACTGAAAATGAACTGCCACAACCGCAACTGGCTTTGGCATTAGGATTATTGACTTTGAAATAAGAGGCGCCGAGTTCTTTAACAAATTCAATTTTAGCACCATTTAAAAAAGGTAAAGAAATTTCGTCAGTAGCTGCCAAAATTTGTGAATCTTTTTTAGCAAGATTAATGTCGTCAGCGCGATGTTTGTCATCAAGTTCAAAGATATATTGAAAGCCGCTGCAACCGCCGCCAGAAACCGAAATACGTAGAAATTTATCACGATTATTTTCTTTATTCTTAATCTCAAGAAGGCGTTCTATTGCTGAATCGGTAAGAATTACTGAGCTCATAATTTTTTGTTTCTGCGATTTAGTTCTGATAAAATTTCTTGAAATTCAATATCTTGCGAAGCAAGTAAAACCAAGATGTGATAAAATAAATCACAAACTTCACCAATTAAATCGTCGTGAGTTTTTTGTTGTTTTTTTTGGTCGTGAATAAAAGCGGCAATTAAAACTTCTGTTGCTTCCTCGCCAATTTTGCGGGTGATTTTTTCAATACCATCTTTACTTAGTTGGTAAGAATACGAATTTTTTTCTCGACTTTTAATTTTGTCTTGGATCAAAGCAAAAAGCTCTTCCAAAGTTAATTGGTTTTTTGACATTGCTAATTTGAAAGTAAAAGTAAATTTATAGTTGATGAAAATTTAGTATTTGATGATTCAATTGCAAGGCAAGTCTTTCTTGACAAAAAGCTTTGCCTTCCTAACTTGCGCGCGCTCAAATTTTTTATTTCTCAATTAATTTTTTAAAAAACATGGCTACTGAAATGACCTTGTCGATAATTAAACCTGATGCGACAGAAAGAAATTTAACTGGAAAAATTAACGCTAAATTTGAAGCGGCGGGCTTAAAAATTGTTGCTCAAAAAAGATTACAACTTTCTGAAAAAACCGCCGGCGAGTTTTACGCTGTGCATCGCGAACGCCCATTTTACAAAGATTTAGTAAAATTCATGACCTCAGGTCCGGTTGTGGTTCAAGTGCTAAAAGGTGAAAATGCTGTTTTGAAAAATCGTGAAATTATGGGAGCAACAAATCCGGCAAATGCAGAAGCTGGAACAATTCGCAAAGAATTTGCTTTATCAATTGAGGCTAATTCAGTTCATGGTTCTGACAGTTTAGAAAATGCAAAAAATGAAATTAATTTCTTTTTTGCCGGATATGAAATTGTTGAATAGATAATCTCGAAAATTTTTTCTTTATTTTTCTACAAGCTTTTTCGTCAAGTTTGTAATCATATCTTTGGTCATTTTCTCTAAATCATATTCAACTTTCCAGCCCCATTGCTCGCGACTTGCTGAATCATCAATTGAACGCGGCCACGAGTTGGCGATTTTTTGGCGGAAGTCGGGCGCGTAGGTAATTTTAAAATCAGGAATATGTTTTTGAATTTCAGCAGCAAGCTCGGCGCATGAAAAACTGATGCCAGCAAAATTAAAATCGCAGTGATTTTTTAGTTTAGAAAAATCAGTTTCAGCAAGTTGAATAGTGCCGCGAATGGCGTCAGACATATACATCATTGGCAAAATTGTATCAGCCTCCAAGAAGCAAGTGTAAGATTTTTTCTTGATTGCTTCATAAAAAATTTCTACCGCGTAATCAGTAGTTCCGCCACCTGGTGGCGTTTTGTAGCTGATAAGTCCCGGATAGCGAATTCCGCGCACATCCAAACCAAATTTAGCGACGTAATATTCGCACAATAATTCTCCCGCAGCTTTGGTTAAGCCATACATGGTTTTTGGTAAAATTACGGTTTGTTGCGGCGTGTTGTCGCGTGGTGTTTCGGGCCCAAAAACCGCAATTGAGCTTGGGCAAATAATTTGTTTTAAATTTAGTTCACGCGCCACTTCTAAAACGTTGTGCAATCCAGTCATGTTGACGTCCCAGCATAAATTGGGATTTTTTTCACCAGCCGCTGAAAGAATTGCTGCTAGATGATAAATAACTTTTATGTCATGTTTTTTGACGATTTCAGCTAAGCGAGATTTGTCTAAAACATTTAGCGTTTCGTAAGGTAAAAATTCTTCCGCCGTGACTTCGGTTTTTACATCAGAAGTTACAACATTTTGCGCGCCATATTTTTTTTTAAGCGCCGCGGTAAGTTCAGAACCAATTTGTCCTAAAGCGCCTGTAACAAGAATTTTCATTTTATTTTAAGTTTGAATTTTAGACCACGTCATGAAGACGGGGTAACAAAATTAGAGAATGACAACCATCGCAACAGTCTTTTCATCCCGTCGAACCAGTCTTGTAATCATGTCACACTAGTTTTGTAATAACGTTGCAACAGTCTTGTCATCCCGTCGAACGACGGGATCCAGTTTCTATTCCACCAAAAAAGTAATCGACTTCAAATATTCACTTTCCTTCAGCGCCGGATGAATCGGATGATCCAAATCAGCGCCGAAACTACGAATTAATTTAGCTTGGCGATTGCTTTTACGAAAGCCGTCATTGGCTGCGGCAATCAAGTCGCTAAGTGGCGCATTATGCGAACAAGAAGCTAACATTAAAATGCCATTTTTTCTTATCAAATTTGCCGCAAGTCTGACTAATTTTTCATAGGCTTTAAGGCCAACAAAAAAATCTTTTTTCGATTTTACAAAAGCTGGCGGATCAAGAACTACAACATCAAAACGCTTTTTTTGAAAATTAACATCTTCCAAAGTTTCAAAAATTTTAGCACAAATTATTTCACCATTATTTTCAAAATTATTTAGCGCGAGATTTTTTTTAAGTAATTCAATCGCGTCTTTTGAAGAATCAATAAAAGTCACAGATTTGGCCTGATTTTTCAAAGCATTTAAGCCAAATCCACCCACGTAACAAAAGGCGTCAAGCACATCACAATCTTTAGAAATTGCGCCGATAAATTCGCGGTTTTTTCTTTGATCAAAAAACCAGCCAGTTTTTTGACCTTGCTTGGCATCAATTAAAAAGCGTAAATTATTTTCAGTGATTTCAATTTCATCAGCAACTTCGCCTGAAATATTTTTGGTGTAGAGTTCAAGGCCTTCGAGTTTTCTAACTTCGATATCATTTTTAAAAATTATCGATTTTTCAGGGAAAATTTTTTGCAAAGCAGTAATTAAAAATGGCGATAATTTTTCCATTCCAGCGGTAGAAATTTGGCAAGATAAAACCTCTCCAAAGCAGTCAATTATTAACCCGGGAAGAAAATCAGCTTCGGAATGAATTAGGCGATAAAAAGGTGAATTAAAAAATTTTTCGCGCAAAATTTTGGCTGCTAAAATTTTTTCAACAAAAAAATTCTCATCAATTTTTTGCGATAAGTCGTAAGTTAAAATACGCGCTGCAATCAGACTTTGCGGGTTGAAAAAAGCTAGGGCGAAAGGTTGATCCTTTTTAATTTGCACTTCAACAATTGTGCCTTTTTCTAAATTTTTTAGTTCAGCAAAATTTTCAATTTCATTAGAAAAAATCCATGGATGACCGCGTATAATTCTAACTTCGTGATGACGTTTTATTTTTAATTTGGTGTTGGCAATTTCCATTTTTTGTAATTTTTCTGATTAATTCGTTAATGGGTTCTTGTTTCTAATCTTATCTTAATACCAGAATAAATGGACCCCGTCATGCGACGGGGCGACAATTATGATGGATCTGTCACCCCGTCATGCGACGGGGGTTAGTTGTTACCCAGTCTTACTCTTGTTACCACTTCTTACTACTTTCACTCCGTCTTACCCTTGTCACCCCGTCGTATGACGGGGTCTGGTATTAAAATATGGAAAAAATATAGGCGATTTCTACGTCAACTTCTTGTTTTTCGTAAGGAATATTTTTTTCAGCAACACCATTTCAACCCGATGTCCATAAAGTGAAAATTTTGATGTTACTAATTTTACTGCAGGTTTTTGCTGTTGAGATTCGACCATTTTTTTACCTAATTCTAAAATCTAATAAATCGGAAATTGCTTACAAAGTATTACGACTTCAGATTTTATTTTTTCTTCGGTTGGCTTATTTCCTTCTTCGCCATTTTTTACAAAACCTTCGAGCACATCAGCAATCATGTTGCCGATTTTTTCAAATTCTTTTTCTTTGAAGCCGCGAGTAGTTCCAGCCGCTGTGCCAAAACGAAGTCCGGAAGTAACAAATGGGCTGCGCGGATCATTAGGAATGGCGTTTTTGTTGCAAGTCAAACCAGCGCGCTCCAAAACTTTTTCAGCTTCTTTGCCGGTTAAAGTTTGAAGTGGCGTTAGGTCAACAACCATCAAGTGGCAATCGGTTCCGCCAGTGGTGATTTTAAGTCCGCGTTTAATTAAAACTTCCGCTAAAACTTTAGCATTAGCGACAATTTGCTTGGCGTAATTTTTAAACTCAGGTTGCAAAGCTTCACCAAAAGCCACGGCCTTGGCGGCAATTACGTGCATTAATGGGCCGCCTTGCAATCCGGGAAAAACGGCGGAATTAATTTTTTTTGCCAATTCTTCGTTATTGGTTAGAATCACGCCACCGCGAGGTCCGCGCAAAGTTTTGTGGGTTGTGGAAGTTACAATATCAGCAATTCCAATTGGTGATGGATAAACGCCAGCAGCAACCAAACCCGCTAAATGCGCCATGTCGACCATTAAAAGCGCGCCAACTTCGTCAGCGATTTTTCTAAAACGCGACCAATCGATAACGCGCGGATAAGAAGAAATTCCGGCGATAATTAATTTTGGTTTATGTTCGCGTGCCAAATTTTCCATTTGTTCATAATCAATCAAACCATCATCAAGTTTAATTCCGTACTGCACCGACTTTAACCACATGCCAGAAATTGTGCGCTGCGCACCGTGAGTTAAATGTCCGCCTGCCGCCAAGCTCATTCCCAGAATTGTGTCGTGAGGTTGTAGAAGCGCCAAATAAACCGCCATGTTGGCTGACGCGCCAGAATGTGGTTGCACGTTGGCAAACTTAGCGCCAAAAAGTTGGCAAAGTCTGTCAATTGCTGCTTGTTCAATTTCATCAGAAAATTCGCAACCGCCATAATAGCGCTTCGCAGGATAACCTTCAGCATATTTATTGGTAAAAACTGAACCTTGCGCCTCAAGCACCGCGCGGCTCACAATATTTTCTGAGGCGATTAATTCGATTTGATATTTCTGACGATTGGTTTCTTTTTTAATTGCGTCAGCAATTACAGAGTCAGATTTTTCTAGACTGGATGAGAAGAAGGTCATTTTATTAAAAATTGAGGTTTTTGATAATTAAAAGAATTTTGAATTATTATACATATTTTTATTGGTTGATTTTATTTTTTATGTTGTCATCTTGAGTTTTATCACGATGAGAGGCTACCCGAGGGTTTCGTCCCGAGGATTATGCCTCTTTTACGTTTTAGAGGCGAGTCCTAAACAATTTATTTTAGGATTGCGCCTCTTTTTTTATGACCTCAAGTTTAGCTTTTTCTTTATTCAAAAACCAAATCTTATCAGAAAATTTTCTTAACAAAGATGAGAATTTATATTTGTTGGGAATTATTAATTTTTGTAATTTTTCTTGGCTCAAAAGATATTCAATTAAGCAATGAAAATCACCGTCGCCGCTTACAATCACAGCTTTTTCATAGTTCTCAAATTCAATCATTGCATGCAAAACTAGCTCTGCATCAACATTTCCTTTGATAGTTCCATCTTTTTTAACTACTAAAGTTGGTTTAAATACAATGATATAGCCAATTTTTTGTAATTCCAAGTAGCGTTGTTCATTCCCCGAAACATAGCCAATAAAAATGAAAGCTTTAGTAACGGAAAATTTTTCTCTCAAATAGATATAAAATTTTTTAAAATCTAACTTCCAACCTTGATCCCTAATTGCCAACTTTAAATTTTGACTATCAATGAAAGCAAAGTTGTTTTGTGTGGTTTTTTTCATGGTGATGTTTTTTATTACTAGAGTCCAAATTTATTAAAACTCAAACGCTCTTCGAGTTTGGAAATTAAGCTTTGAACAAAGTCAGATTTTTCTGAAAAAAAACTTTTGATAAAACTTTTTTTAGGCGAGATATTTACGAATTCAACTTTATCGCCGAATTTTTCTTTCATTTTACGGCGCATATCGCAAATGCCGTCAATTAATCCAAGTTCGACTGATTTTTTTCCTGACCAAAAAGCGCCAGTAAAAAGTTTTTCTTCCGTTTCTTTTAATTTGCCGGCGCGTCTTGATTTTACTAGTTCTTTGAAGCTTTCAAAAATATCGCGCTGGGCGTCTTTTAGAATTTCAATATTTTCCAATTCTTCGGGCAAGAATGGATCGAGGATCGCTTTGTTTTTGCCTTCGGTATAAATGCGACGCTCAACGCCGATTTTTTTGATTAGCTCAACAAAACCAAAGCTTGAAAAAATTACACCAATTGAACCGATGATTGAAGAATTATGGGCGTAAATTTCATCGCCACTTAAAAGCAGCCAATATCCGCCTGACGCCGCAACGTCGACAGCAAAACTATAAACTGGAATTTTTTTCTCTAAACTTAATTCGCGAATGTAATTATAAATTAATTCTGATTGAACAGGCGAACCACCAGGAGAGTTGATGCTTAAAGCAACGGCTTTGATTTTTTTCATTTCAAAAGCGCGTTTTAAAAGTGGCGCAATATTTTCAAAATTAAGACCAGATTCTAGTTTTGAATCTTTACCAATTACACCATGTAAATTAACGCAAGCCACAGTTGGATTATCGTTGCAGCCAAAAATTTTTTTAAAAAATTTACCAAGATATTTTTTACAAGTCAGACAATTGCTCATTTTGATATTTATTAAAAATTGAAAAGTTTTCGAACTTAAATTCTTTTTTTCTGATTTTTTGATAATAGTTGCAAATACAAAAAAATAAAAATGCCGACAAAACTAAAATGACCGAAAGCCATAATCCTCTTGGTCCGACAAATCTCATTAAAGCGCCGGTGATGAAAAGCCCGCAAATATTTCCAATCAAACTAAAGCGTGAGAAAGCACTATTTACGGCTAAGCGCTGACTCGGTTTATATTTTTCATTAATTAAAACAATTGCTGGCAATTTAATTCCGGCAAGCGAGCCAAACATTAAAAATAATAGAACATATATTTTATTTTCGTTATAATTGCAGTAAAGCGTTGTGGCAAAAAACAAAGCTAGAAAAGTTGAGCCGATCATCATCATGCGACGGTTAAAAATATCAGCTAAATAACCAATTGGAATTGAAAAGATTGTGCCAACCAAAAGAGCCGATAAAAGCAACGAGGCTTGATCTTTTTGCATTCCAATTTTAATTCCAAATATAATTAAAAAAGCAGTTGAAGAAGAAAGTGCATAATTAGAAGCAAAGCCAGCAAACATGATTTTTGGTGAATTTTTAACATAGCGCCAAATGCCGATTTTTTTCTCTTGACGCATATCAATATTGACTTTTTTTAAAAGCTTTAAAGGTAGCATTGACATCAAATAAAAAATGCTGGCGAGTATAAAAGAAAAAAAGCTGTCAGAAGTTTTAAATAAATTTAATAGAATTGGACCCAAACTATTACCAATTGCAACCAACATAGTGCCAATTGAAATTATCAAAGCACGCATATGGCTTGGCGCCATGTCAATCATAATGGTATTACGAGTGACGCCGCAAATAAAAAATGATGTGCCAAGAAAAAAAATTGTAATTAAATAAAAAACATAGTTGATGTAAAAAAAAGCGACTAAAGAAAAAACTGCTGAAATAATTGAGCCAATGTAAAGACCTTCAACTAAGCCAGTTTTGCGACCCATTTCTGGTAAAAAGCGGGCAAAAATTATTCCAGCACCAATTTGAGTAGCGCCGCAAATTGACATTAAGATTTCGCTTTCAATATTTGCTTCAAGTTTGAAAGCTATCAATACTATCAATATTCCGTAGCCAATTGCTGACAAAAAAATTGATGAAAATATGGCTGAAAAATTAAGCGCCAAAGAAGAGTTATTATGTAGTTTTTCCGCTAAATTATTTGCAGGTTTTTGGACTGAAAGCCCTACAGAAGCAACTCCAGAAATGTCATAATTTCTGGTAATTATTTGGCGCTTAGGATGAAAGAACATAATTATAATTTTCTAACATCGGTTAAATGCCCGGTAATTGCTGCCGCGGCTGCCATTGCTGGACTTAAAAGATGAGTGCGGCCGCCGCGACCTTGGCGACCTTCGAAATTACGGTTAGAAGTTGAGGCACATCTCTCACCAAATTCTAATTTGTCGGCATTCATCGCCAAACACATTGAGCAACCTGGTTCGCGCCATTCAAAGCCAGCTGCAACAAAAATTTTATCTAAGCCTTCTTTCTCAGCCTGTTCTTTTACTAAGCCAGATCCTGGAACTGCCATTGCCAACTTAATATTTTTAGCAATTTTTTTACCTTGCAGAATTTTTGCCGCAGCGCGGAAATCTTCAATTCTACCATTTGTGCATGAACCGATAAAAACTTTGTCAATTGCAATTTCTTGCAAAGGTGTGCCCGATTTTAAACCCATATATTCAAGTGATCTTTTTACCGCTTCTTGTTTGCCTTTATCGATAAAACTTTCTGGCGTTGGCACTTGCGATGTAATTGGCAAAACATCTTCTGGGCTGGTTCCCCAAGTAACTTGCGGCGCGATTTCATCAGCATGTAAAATAAGTTCTTTATCGTATTTAGCACCTGCGTCTGATTTTAACGATTCCCAATATTTAACCGCTTTTTCAAAATCAGCTCCTTGTGGCGCAAGTGCGCGGCCTTTCAAATATTCGTAAGTTTTTTCATCAGGCGCGATTAATCCTGCGCGAGCTCCCGCTTCAATTGACATGTTGCAAACCGTCATGCGACCTTCCATGGAAAGTGATTTTATGGCGTCTCCTGCATATTCAATAACGCAGCCAGTTGCGCCCGCAGTGCCAATTTTTCCAATCACCGCTAAAGTGATGTCTTTTGCGGTAACGCCATTTCCTAGTTTACCGTCAACTCTGACTAAAAAATTTTTGGCACTTTTTTGAATCAAAGTTTGTGTTGCTAAAACATGTTCAACTTCAGAAGTTCCAATACCAAAAGCCAGCGCACCAAAAGCGCCGTGAGTTGAAGTGTGAGAATCGCCGCAAACAATTACCATTCCTGGTTGGGTTAAACCTTGCTCGGGGCCAACAATATGAACAATTCCCTGTTTTTTGTCGTCAAGATCAAAATATTTAATGCCAAATTCGGCGCAGTTTTTTTCGAGAGTTTCAACTTGAATGCGGGAAGTTGCATCTTTAATTCCGCTAGTGCCATGACCGCGATCGGCTTTGGTGGTTGGAACATTGTGATCGGCAACTGCCAAATGCGCTTCGGCGCGACGTGGTTTGCGGCCTGAAATTCTTAGGCCTTCAAACGCTTGTGGTGAAGTTACTTCGTGAATGAGTTGGCGATCAACATAGATGGCGCTGGAAGAGCCGTCGTCATAAACTAAATGTGAATCCCAGATTTTATCATAAAGAGTTTTTGGCGCAGATGAATTTATCGAAGAGTTGATCATTTTGTTTTTTTAAGAGAAGTTTAAAACTGTTGATTGTTTAGAGCCTGTTTTCAAACCTAATTATTCTCATATTTAGTTCTATTTTTGCTCTTTTTTTCACGAAATTTTTTAAAATATTTTCCGATATTATAAAAAATTTCATAAAAAAATCGCTAGAAATATGCCAAAATCTGAAACTAATTAGGTTTGAAAACAGG
>JANRKR010000038.1:0-12697 GCA_033763375.1 Rickettsiales bacterium | reverse complement strand
GATTGCAGCAAAGCCAGCAAGAACTAAAGACAAAGTAATTTTAGTTTCAGTAATTGATAATTTATGCAAAGGCGCGTCAGGACAAGCGGTGCAAAATATGAATATTATTTTTGGTTTTGACGAAAAAGAAGGTTTAGAATTAGCACCACTTTTTCCTTAAGAAATTTCCAAAAACTTGCGAGATTGCAGCATAGCCTAACGGCTCCTCGTGAGTGACGAATTAAACTGGCGCTCCTAGTGAGTGACGAGTCTTATTGGCTCCTCGTGAGTGACGAGTTTTATTGGTTCGTCATTGCGAGGAGTGCGACAGCGCGACGCGGCAATCTCATGACTTTCACTCCAAATCTTTAAAAAATGCCCACAATTTTTGCTCCAATAACTCAAGGAAGTCGCGGTGGAATTTCGGTGATTCGAATTTCTGGCTCACAAACCAGACAATGCTTGCAGAAGCTTGGATTTAAAGGCGAAATGCACCATCAAAAAATTTCGCTGCAAAAAATTCGCGATCCAAAAACTCACGAAATTATTGACGAAGCTTTAGTTGCTTTTTTTGCCTCGCCAAAAAGTTTTACTGGCGAAGATGTTGCAGAAATTTCAATTCACGGATCCCCCTTTATTTTAAAAAAAATTTTTGAAATTCTCGCACAAGAAAAAAACGTGCGCTTTGCTCAAAGCGGAGAGTTTTCCAAACGCGCTTTTTTAAATGGCAAACTTGATTTAGTTCAGGCTGAAGCAATTCCCGATTTGATTGCCGCTGAAACTGCGGCGCAACATAAACAAGCTTTGCAACAACTTAGCGGAAAATTGGGCGAAATTTATGAAGATTGGCGATTTCGTTTAATTGAAATTTCGGCAATGTTAGAAGCAGCGATTGATTTTCCTGATGAAGATTTGCCCAAAAATATTGTCGATAAAGTTGAAGAAGACGTAAAAAAATTAGCCACAGAAATTAATTCACATTTAGATGATAAAAAAATTGGTCAAAAAATTAAAAACGGTTTAAGCCTTGCTATTATTGGCGCGCCAAATGTTGGAAAATCTAGTTTGATAAATTTTTTAGCGCAAAGCGAAGTGGCAATTGTTTCAGAAATTGCTGGCACAACGCGTGATGTTATTGAAACTCATTTATCAATTGCGGGCGTTGCGGTAAAAATTTGCGACACCGCAGGAATTCACGAAACTGAAAATAAAATTGAACAAGAAGGAATTCGTCGCGCTTTAAAAAAAGCTGCTGATGCTGATTTGAAAATTTTTTTAGTTGATGCTACAAAGCCAATTTTGCGCGAAGATTTACTTGATGAAAATACTTTGATAGTGGTTAATAAAATTGATCTGGTGAATTGCGCAGCCAGACCCCGTCATGAAGACGGGGTGACAATGTGGAAAGAAGGCGCGACAATCTCGAAAGACGGGGAGACAACTTCGAAAGATGAAGCGACAATGAGTAAAGACGGGGCGACAACTCTCTGTGTTTTGTCACCCCGTCTTCATGACGGGATCTGGAGTGAACCTTTACAAATTTCTTTAACCAACAAAATCAACACTTCCGAATTATTAAAAAAACTCGAAGAAAAAATTTTAGAAATTATCCCCAACCAAAATTTACCATTAATTACCGAAGAACGTTATCGCGTTGCTTTAGAAAATGCGGTTACAAATTTAGAAAATTTTTCTCTGCAAAAAAATATTGAACTCTCGGCTGAAGATTTAAGAATCGCAGCGCGTGAAATTGGAAAAATTACCGGCAAAGTTGATATTGAAAATATTTTGGATGTGATTTTTTCACGCTTTTGTATTGGAAAATAATTTGTTAATTATTTTTAAGCTCTGAATAAAAATGCCCAACAAGACTATATCAAAATAAAAAATTTCATCAACCAAAACATAAAGAAAAAGTTGCACAAATTACATGGTTTTTTAAAATGCCTTTCTAAGAGCAGCGGATTTTTACTATATTAAATTACGGACTAACACGTTAATGGGTTTTTGTTCTAATTTTAGATTAAATGGACCCCGTCATGCGACGGGGTGACAAGAGTGCGACGAAGTGAAAATAGTAAGAAGTGGTGACAAGAGTAAGACGGGATAACAAGAGTAAGGCTGGGTAACAAGAGTACGAAGTGGTAACAAGAGTAAGGCGGGGTGACAGTTACATCATAATTGTCACCCCGTCGCATGACGGGGTCCATTTACTCTGGTATTAAGATATGATTAAAAACGAGAACTCAATGTAACGGATTAATCAGTTAAATTAAATTCTTTGGATCTTGGTATAGTAAAATAAAATTCAATTGAAAACAAATTGGTACTTTTTCTTTCTCTCACATCAACAATCAGCACGTTAAGTTTAAGCGCTTCTAATTTTATTAGTCTGCATCCAGAACTAATCAATGAAATTGCCGGACACGCTTTAGTGCATGATTTATATAGTCACATGCATTCTGGTTCAAAAGCCGGATTATCGCGACGTTTAAAAAGAAAAACTGCCAACGTTCGCCGACGCTGGTTTGTTGATAATATAGTTATGCATCATAAAAGATTACATGATAAAAATCGCGAACTGACAATTAGTAAAATTCGCGAACAGGCTTTATCAAAAAGAGATGCGTTGAAAAAACAATCACCTTCAATACAAGCTTTACAAAGACAGCAAATTCCTCAAAGAGATGAAGCAAAAAAATGGCGTGAATTAATCGAATTAAAACAAAATGCTGAAATAATGCGCGGTCGCGTTGACACCAGAAGATTACGCGCGCGCAGCCGATGGTTAAGCGTTGCTGACTCCAACGCCGCTAATTAAACTAGCGATGATAAGGATGATTGGCAATTATCGATTGGGCGCGATAAAGTTGTTCTGCCAAAATTGTTCGCGCCATTAAATGAGGAAAAGTTAATTTTGATAATGAAATTTTCAGATGAGCTTTTTTTAAAAGCTCAGAAGACAAACCTTCCGAACCGCCAATTACAAAAGTCAAATCAGAGCTGCCATTAAGCGCAAAATTTGTGATCATTTTGGTAAAATTAAGACTATCAAATTCTTTTCCACGCTCATCCAAAGCAATTAATTTTGAACTAGCCTTGTAAGCACTTAAAAGCAGCTTTGCCTCGCCTTCTTTGATTTTTTCTACAGTTAAGTTTTGTGAAGTTTTAAGATCTAACTCTTTAAGTTCAACTTTCCATTTTAAACGCTTTAAATAATCTTCAAAAACTGTTTTATGTGAAGAATTTTCAAACTTTCCAATTGACAGAATTGTTATACGCATAATTTTATCGACAATTCCATATTAAGCGCTTGCCATTAATTAATTAAAAAATGATAGCAATTTATCCCGGTACTTTTGATCCAATAACTTTTGGACATCTTGATATTATAAAACGTGCTAGTGAAATTTTTGATCATTTGATTATTGCTGCCGCCAAAGACAACTATAAAAATCCACTTTTCACTCTTGATGAAAGAGTCGCGCTAATTAAAGACGAAATAGCAATTATCAATCACAATAATAAAATTTCTGTCGAAAAATTTGAAGGTCTTTTAGTTGGTTTTGCCCGCAAAAAAAATGCTAAAGTAATTATTCGTGGACTTCGCGCTGTGTCAGATTTTGAGTATGAATTTCAAATGTTTGGCATGAATTCTAAACTTGATCCAGAAATTCAAACTATCTTTTTTCCAGCTTCTGAAACTAATCATTTCATTGCCTCAAAACTAGTTAAAGAAGTTGCAAAACTTGATGGCGATATTTCTAAATTTGTTTCGCCAAATGTTAGCAAAAAACTAACTATAAAACTAAAAGACAAATCAAATTCAAACGCAGTTTAAATTTAGGCTTAAAGGCACTGTTACAAATTCTCTTTAATAGTTTTTTAGTTTCCTGAATTAATTTTAGTGTAGATGCAAATAAAAAATGAAATTTGGATATTAGCTGATCAGCGCGTCGGGACTTATTCTCAGAGCATTGGATTAGCTCAAGAACTTGGTATTGATTATAAAATAATTACTTTGGCTTACAGTTTTTTTTCATCGTTACCGAATTTTTTTCTGAGTAATTCGCTGCTTAGAATTTCGAAAACTTCAAAACAAGAAATTAATTCATTAAATTATTTACCAAAAATTATAATCAGCGCCGGAAGAAGAACAGCGCCAATTGCACTAGCTTTAAAAAAACAAAATCCTCAGCAAATTAAAACTATTCAGATTATGAATCCGAATTTAAATTTTTCTAAATTCGATTTTGTAATTCTGCCCAAACATGACGGTATTGATGAAAAAAAATTTTCTAACTTAATCACAACAATTGGATCACTTACTAAAATAGATCAAGCCACAATTACCAAAGCTGGCGAAAAATTTCCTCAACTAAAAGAAATCACTAAAACCAAAATTGCTTTGTTAATTGGTGGTAATTCTAAAAAAACTAATTTTGACAAAGATTCGGCAATTGATTTGGCAAAAATCTCAACCAGAATTGCTAATAATATGAATGCTAAATTATTGGTTTTAACCAGCCGCAGAACTGGTGCAAAACTTACAAAAATAATTTTAAATAATTTGGATTGTGATTATGAAATTTTCGATTGGCTAAAACTTGATAACGCCAATCCTTATTTGGCAATTATTAACAGCGCTGATTTTTTTATTGTTAGTGGCGATTCAGTTTCAATGATTTCCGAATGTGCTTCCACTTCAAAACCACTTTATATTTTTGATCAAAAAAAAATTTCCACAAAAAAACATCGTATTTTTCATCAGGATTTATTTAACGAAAATTATGCAAAAAAACTTGAGGAGAATTTAGAAATTTTAAAAAATTTCTCACCAAAAAAATTACAAGAAACAAAACGAATTGCATCAATCATCAAGAATAAAATAGCTTGATTAACTCTTTAGCATTTTTACTATTTTGTTGTTTATTTTTTTACAGCAAAACTCTTTAAAACTTAAATAAAACTTCTTAAACAAAGTCTCTTTCTTACTTAAAGTTTGGTGATTATCCCTTGACTCACAATTTTTTTTAGACCCCGTCATGAAGACGGGGTGACAATCTTGGTTAAGATCTAGCCACACTGTCACCTTAGTCTTCATGACGGGGTCTGGTTGTGCTTCTTGGGATAATAGCCTAAAGTTTTATATTTTTTATCTTTACAATCTTAGTTTCACTCTTGATTAAAAAAATTTTAGAACAATTCAGACAAAAGTTTTTCTCTAAAATCTTGCTTAAAAAAAAATTGAGCAAAGGCGCTGCATTATTATTTTTATTTTTCTCATCTTGTACTGATCAAGGCTGTATTGATGCCGGGGATTTTGGCGAGTATCAGGCGCAAACTCTTACCGTTCTTGCCAATGCGACTGAATCTTCCTGTAATTATGACGCAACTTTGACCTTAATTGATGCCAATCAAGGTTCTGGTCTTAAAACTTGCTTCACTTCTGGTTCGGCCACCGTTACTGATGAAAATAGCATTACTCAAATTACCACTTCCGGCGGCTGCAACGGTAAGCAAAGCGATGGCACGCCTCTTGATATTAATCACCTTAATCTTTGTATAAATAATTGCGTTCGATCTTGTTTGAATGGATCTACAGCAATTGGTGGCGTTGCTAGTTCAGAACCGAACTGGATTGCAACTGATTCAAGAGATGGCTCAAAAAATTTAGGTGTACAAATTCTTCCTGGATCAAAAATTACTGTTAATGCTACTGGCTTAATAACTCTTAGTAACAGCGCCAACTATAAAACCATCTACATTCCAGTCGATAATATTTCTGGAAGTGGTATGCAAGAAAATTATAATAGCTCTTCTTGGGTCAATGACTCAATTTTTGATGTCAAAAGTGGTCAA
This sequence comes from Rickettsiales bacterium, assembly GCA_033763375.1. Classification (GTDB taxonomy): domain Bacteria; phylum Pseudomonadota; class Alphaproteobacteria; order Rickettsiales; family UBA1997; genus UBA2645. The sequence goes on along the minus strand of JANRKR010000038.1, from coordinate 6,856 downwards.
ACATTTAATATTAATTTTAGTGGTCTGTGGACCAGAGCCGGAAGCGCAGCAACAACTGCTGACAATTACTATATTAACTCAAAAATTGGTGGCGGTTCAAATGCTCTTGGTAGCAGCGACAATAACACTTCTTCTATTTACAATGGCGCCAGAACTTTAGTTGCCTATACAATAAATCAACCTGCCGGCTATTCTTTTGACTATACAAAAAGTTCAGATGTTCTTGGTACGATTGGCGTGCCACTTCTTCCTGATCCTCGCGCCTGGACATGCGATTACAATCCAGCAAATATTTATAACACCGCTCTTACTAGCGCCGCAAATTTTGCCAATGCCTCGGAATCAAACTGTCACAATATAGCCGGCGGTTATCAGAATCTTGGTTACGCCGCGTCAGTCGATGTTGCGGTTGCTAATAATTCCAATTTTCAAATTTCATCTTTATCGAAAGCTCCTGGACTTGGAATTTATGGCGGCGCAATCAGATGGAGCGGCGATGGCTTAAGTGACGCCAATAATGATCTGGTTAATAATGGTATCAATGCCAATATCACCAACTCCTTTTCAAGCTCAACTAACGTTGCTGTTCCAATTGTTACAAGCGCAGCAATTACTTCCAGCGGATATTCTGTCAGCAATAATGATCCGACTTTTAGCTACATGGTTTTTATCAAATCAAACGTAGCTGCTAGTTGTGATGTTTCACTTTCTATATATAAAGACACTACTTTAGTAAAAGGTCCGGTGACAGCAAGCTTGACCAATTCTTTTTCTACTTATCCAACTACAGCAAGATTAAGTTTGTCTCCCGGACAAAGAATAATAGTCAGCGCTTCTTCAGGCTCAACCTGCGATAGCTCTACAAATATAAATAATAAGCTATCAATCAAATTCCAAAAATTCCAAGATATTCAAATTAATCAGTCTGGATTCGTTCGTTTCTCAAGCCTAAATACAAGCTCTGGAAGTTGTGTTCTTAACGGCAGAATAATAAATCCAATAAACTCCGATTCTTCTTATAAAGAAAATAATGCCAGCGATTTTTATGAATATGATAGTTTTACTGATTCACCTTCCAAAGATCCGCTTAACAATCTTGCAGTTCCAAATTCAGCATCAACAATAATAAACTGGTCAAATAAATTCTTTGTAAGAAAGGGTCAGACAATTCGTCTTTCTCCAGTAAGTTGGAATGGCACAATTACCAGCGGCACGAATGTTAGACAATGCGGAGTTGGAATGGTGATGCAGATCAATCCTCGTCCAGCTTTATTATGTAAAGGCATCGCTGCAGAACAAGTTGCCAATACCAATTCTAATTGCTTGCAAGATTTTGATTCAAATAGTGGAAATTTAATTGGTTGTCAGGCTTTTGCTCAAGAATGTTCAAATAGTAGTGACACTTCTAATTATTGTCCTTATCAAACTTGCCAAAGCACCATAACCTGCACCAGTGGCGTTGCACCATCCTATGCCAAAACCAGCTGTAGCGCAGTTTCAAATATCAACTCTAGCGCTTGTAATAATTCTCTAATATCTCTGAGTACTGCCGATCAGACTACTTACAAAAATCGTTGCGCCAGCTGCTCAAGTAAAATGTTGGCTAACGCCTCTTTACCAGCTAAAATTACTCAAACTCTGGATCAATGTTACGATCTGGAAAGTTACACAGGCAGAGTTAGCGATATTCCAACAACAACCACTACACCACTGGATCAGGACGATCCGTCTTTTTCCAAAGGTGCCAAAAAACTTACAACTTTTAACGGCTACTACGGAAACTTAGATAATTTTATCGACAGCGGTAGTGTTGATAGCTCAGCAAATAATAACAAAATTTATCAGTCAAAATCACCAATCGTATTTTCACAAAATAGTCGGCTTAAATTTTTATTCTTAACTAATGATAATGACTTTTCTAAATTAGGTACAAATTATTCAACTTCGAAATCTGGTCTCACTTCCTATCTTTATACATCATCTTCATCTCGTGGCAGCTCTTACAATGGTTCCAATGGTTTTAAAATAGATTTTAGCGGAACCTTACAATTTTCTAACGGACAATGGCTAGAAGCAAAACTATGTCGCGTCAGCGATGATGGCAGTGATAAATGCAGCGGCATTAATATAGCATCGCAAACTTCTGCAATTGATGCTCAACCTCATCTGGTTGAAATAAATAATCCAGTTTCAGGTGTGACTGATCCGGTTTTATCTTCAGTCTCTAACTATAAATTTGATGCTTTTGGTACTTTAACCAGAACAACCGCGCCAGGAGCGAAAGATTGTACTGTCGGCAGTCAGGCAATTGATACTCAAATTAATAGCGCGTTTTACTGCCATACTTATCTGAACAGTTCTAGTCTTTATATATATGACTCAACGAAAAAGGCTCCTTTTACTGATTCTGATTATAATGAGTTAAACAAACTTCGACTTACTTTCAAAATCAAAGATTCAGAAACTCCGAATTGCCTTATAAAAGGAACTACTGGCGCCAATAACGGTATTAAATCTCAAAATCCTGCTTATCAATCTTCTCAATCAGGTAATACTGGCGCAATGTGTGGCAATGCTGATGGAGATCCTTCTCTATCATCTCCTTCACCATGCACTAAAGAATTTTATTGTGCTAACCTCTACTCTAATAATAGCGGTAATTATCAAGTCACCGTCAAAGTTGAAAATCCTCCTGGCAATAGTATTTCAAATATTATCGGCGGTGTTATCACGCCAGTAATTGAAGTTATGGACGGCAAAACCACTCTTAATTCTGATGGCTCAACTACTACAACAGTTGGTCAGTCTGAAAGAATTTACAATTTAGTTGTACAAGATGTCAGATACCAAGCCATTCTTTCTATGTGTTTAGTTCTGATGTTGGTCTTCTACGGACTAACTTATTTAATGGGCATAGCCTCTCTAAGCAGTACAGATCTTATTAACCGCTGCATTAAAATTGCTGTGGTATATTTCTTCGCAAGTCCAGATGGCTGGTATTGGTTCAATTTAATTGTTGTTAAATGGTTTAAAAATGGCACCGATTACTTAGCATTTATGATGGCTTCTTCTTTTGATAATTCGCCATCGCTTGATCAGGCAATTTCAACTGGCAACTATTATGATAAATCAGTTTTATTCAGCAGCGTTGATAAAGTTTTTGGTTTATTTTTCTCGCAAGTAGTTCAGAAAAAAATCTCCGCTTTATTATTTGCCAGCATTTTCGGCTGGGTTTATTTGATAATCATTTACTTCAGCTTTTTATATTATGTCTACGCCGTTGGTTATGCGGTACTTTATTACCTGACCGCCCAGATTTTTATTTCAATTTTATTCACGCTTGGACCAATATTCTTCATTTTCACTTTGTTTAATCAAACCAAAGGAATGTTTGATAGCTGGCTTAATCAACTGATTGGTTTTTCGCTGCAGCAAATTTTCTTGCTCACCACTTTAGCATTTTTCAACATGATGATGTATGAAGTTCTTAAAATGTCTTTGGGTTATAAAATTTGTTGGGAAGAAGTTTGGACAATCAACATTATTACTCGTATCAGCTTATTATCTTTTTGGACAGTAGCATCAATTCCACCAAGGGTCAACATTCAGTCAGATCTTGGAAATATCGGTCATCCCGAAGGCATACCTTCTTTATTTTCTATTTTATTTATTTGGGTAATTGCCTCATTAATGCAAACCTTCATAATTTTTATGACTGATCTTGCCGCCAGCATTGGTGGTAGTATAAAAGCCAGCGCCATGGCAGAAGGTGCGCTAAAAACAATTCAGGAAGCCAGCAAATATTCTACAGATCGATTTAATGATTTTACCAAAGCCACGATTGGTGAACCAATAAAAAGATTAGATCATGCTTTATTTGATTCTGGAGAACATGCAGAAACAGCGCGCAAAGAACGTCGTGAAAAAAATCGTACCGATTCTCTGAAAAAAGATTCACTCATGAAAGCTGGCAACGAAGCGGTAAGCGAGTACAAAAGAAATAATGCTTCTGAATATGCTAAAATGACTGATGATCAGAAAAAAGCCAAACTTCAAGAAATCAGAGAAAAGGGTATCAAGAAAAAAGCTGATAAAATGGGAATTAAAGAAGATGAATTAAAAACTTTAAAAGAAGATAAAGGACTTAAATATGAAGGTTCAAACGTACTTGTTGCAGGTATGCAAGCTGCCAGACAAGGCATGGGTTATGGCGGTGGCACTTTAAATAAATCAATGAATGAAGCTAAGGTTGATACCAATTTTAAATATGGCGAAGCAACTGATGCCATGAAAAAAATGAGTGCCGAAGAAAGAAAAAGTTTTAAAGAAGCTGCCGATAAAGGACAAGTTCAGATTGGTAAGAGCAATTCGCAAAAAATAGTTGATGCCGCAAAAGTAGGAACATTTGCAACCGCATCTATAACATCTGGTGGCATTATTCCTGGTGCTTACCTTGCATCCAGCAAAGAAGCTAGAACTTCTCTTGCCAATGCCGCAAATAAACTAGCTGGTAAAACTAGCAATGCTTTTGGTTTCAATGAATATGCTAAAGCAACCAAAGACCTTGAGGAAAAAGGCATAATACCTAAAATGGCTTATGGCACTAATTGGGCAAGACCAGATTCAGAAAAGAAACTCATCAACGAACAACTGCAAAAAAATCGTCAAGAAAATACGGCCAATGTTGCGAAAACTAATAACGCTGTAACTCTTGCCAAACTTGGATCTTTAGACAAAGGTTTAACAAAAGATGAAAACACTAAAAGACCAATTGCTACCGCAGTAAGCTCTTCAATTTTTGGCGCAGGAGGAATCGAGCGCGCCTTTATGGCCCAAGGTGAAAAATTTGGCGGCAATCTTGCTTCTGTTAAAGCAAATAATACTCAAAATGTTGCAATTGGCTTTGCTAATGAATTGTCTAAAACTCAATCTCAAAGAGACCAAATAATATCAAAACAAGATAGCGCAAAAAAAGCAGCAACCGATATTACGCAAGTTCAAGCTCTTGAAAAAATTCAAAGAGACAGCAACGGAACTATCGACAACTCAAAAGAAATTGCTGCCATTAAAGCTGGTTCACAATATTATAAAGATCAGGAAAGCTTAACAAAATTAGCCGAACAGCAAAAAACTGAAAAAGATCCAAAAGAATTAGCAAAAATTTCTGGCGCAATGAACGACATCACCAGCAAACCTAATTACGTAGCTAATTTAAATAATGCTAATTCAATTTACCAAGGTTCGAAACAAGAGCTAGAAAATGTCGATAAAAAACTTGCCTCTATCAGCAGCTCTAGTGCTGCGGTTGAAAAAGCTTCTCAAAGCTATCAAAGCGTTCCAAGTTCTGATGCAACTAAAAAATTACAAGAAGATTATAACAAAATAGGAGCTTGGGAAAAATTACGAGGTGGTTTTAGTGACGAAAATAAAGAAACAATTTCCGACTATAAAAAACTTCAATCATTCACTAAAGATTACGGCAATCTTAGCGACTTAAAACAAGAAAACTTTAATTCTGATTCTAAAGGTAAAAGTTTTGCTGGTGAAAGTTATGATAATTTTAACAAAAAGTATGAAGACTTTGTTAACAAATATAAAAAATAAAAACCTCTTAGAGACGCTGTCACAAATTCTATACCAAACTAAAAAATTAACTCAAGTAACGAAATTTTTAAAGCTGCATTTGGAGATATTTTGAACTCAGATAAAAATATGACATTGCAAAAACATTTTGAAGAATTGCGTCATCGTTTAATTTTTTCGCTGATATTTTTTTTTATAGCTTTTGGTTTATGTTATTTTTTTTCGACAGAAATTTATAATTTTTTGTTGCAACCTTTCGTTGAATTTTCTCTTGATCATCAAAATAGAAAACTGATCTACACCAGCCCATCTGAAGCTTTCATAACTTATATAAAATTATCTTTTTATTCAGCGTTATTTTTTTCTTTTCCAATTTTTGCATCACAATTTTATTTTTTTGTTGCACCTGGTTTGTATAAAAATGAGAAAAAAAATATTCTGCTAATTTTATTTTCTTCATCATTTTTATTTTTATTCGGCGCAATTTTTGCTTACTATTTTATTTTACCGGTTGCAATTCAATTCTTCGCAAGCTTTGAAATTCAAGGTTCTGCAGCATCTCTTCCAATTCAACTTGAAGCAAGAATTAGTGAATATTTAAATCTTGTTACAGATTTACTATTTGGTTTTGGTGTTGCATTTCAGTTACCAATCCTCTTGCTTTTTTTAATTAGAGTTGGTCTTTTGTCTGCCAATGATTTAAAAAAGAAGAGAAGATATTGGATTGTGGTAATTTTTATTGTTGCTGCCGTCCTTACTCCCCCAGACGTTTTAAGTCAGATAAGTTTAGCAATTCCGATGATTTTATTATTCGAAATTGTTATTCTAATTAGTAAAAATTTTAATAATAAAAAATAAATTTATGGCTACTAAAAAAGCTCCGGCAAAAAAAACTACTGCTAAAAAAGTTGTTAAAAAAGTAGTTAAAAAAGCTCCGGCAAAAAAAACAGTTAAAAAAGCTGTTAAAAAAACTACTGCTAAAAAGAAGTAGAAAATCTAAAAAGTAAAAAATAGGGCGAGATCTTCAAAAGAGATCTCGCCCTTTTTTTTGCAACAAATTTTATTTTTTTATTTTCTAAGGCACTGTCGCAAATCCGCTTTTGCAAAAAATTTTTAGGCGATTCATTTTTTGGCGACTAGAGTGGATATAGACATCCATGAGGAGCGAAAAAATGAATCAACAACAAAATTTGCAGCAAAAGGTAGGGTTACGCGACAGTGCCTCTAAATCAGCTTCGTCTTTTGGTGATTATCCTTGACTCACAATTTTTTT
>JANRKR010000037.1:0-13037 GCA_033763375.1 Rickettsiales bacterium | reverse complement strand
AGAGATTTATCCTTAATTATCACTAAAGCACAAAAAAGATCTTCAATTGGCTTTGACTGGTTCAAACATCCTTGCAAAATTTTCCATAAAGGATTTTCTCGATTTGCCACCAGAATATTTTGATCTATAACAACATTTTTTTGGCTTCTTTGTATTACGTCATTGAGCTTATTTAATTTTTTTGAATCAAATTCATAAACTCCCATTTCTGGGTTAAAAGCAGACTCAATAATTTGCTTAAACTCTTCTTTTAATTTAGCTAAACCTTCCTCGCTTAAATTAGATTTTGGCTTTGATTTTTTTGAAGGCACAATTCTCAACTAAGCAATAAATTTTTTATATTCTTCATTTAAAAATTTTGTAATTTTCCCAACTTTTCCATCGCCAATTATTTGATTATTAATTTTTGTAACAGGTCGTAAAATCAAGCCAGAACTGGTTAGAAACACTTCTTTAGCTTGTATCATTTCTTCTGCTGAAAAATTTTTTTCAATAACTTTAAATCCTTTTTCTAAAGCAATTTTTATAAAGCGATTTCTGGTAATACCTTGCAAAATAAAGTTATCAGCTGTTTTGGTGATTATATTATCTTGTTCATCAATAATAAAAACATTGGCAAAAGTTGCTTCGGTAACAATTTCATCGCGCACAAAAATGGCATCATCAAAACCAGAATCTTTGGCTTTTTGATTAATCAAGGTTGAAGCCAGAAGTGCTAAAGATTTAATATCACAACGCTGCCAGCGAATATCTTCATGCGTCATCACTTTAATGCCTTTGCTAAATTCATCTTCGCTTAATTTTTTTCCCAACGTAACCGTAGCGCAAATTGTTGGTGTTAAACCTTTTGGACAAGTTTGAATACGATTAGTAGCGCCACGTGTAATTTGTAAATAACAATTTCCTTCGGTCATTTTATTTTGACGAAAAAGTTCAAATTGCATTTCGATCAAATCTTTTTTGCTAAAATTATGGTCAATATTAATTTCTCTCAAGCTGCGAAAAAGCCTTTCAATATGAGCATCGCCATCAATTAATTTATTATTTTTAAAAGGCGTAACTTCATAAACGCCATCAGCAAATTGAAAGCCACGATCTTCAATATGAACTAAACATTTTTCATGCGGTAAAAACTGACCATTTAAATAGCTGATTCTTGAATCAATCAAATTCAAACCATGTTTGAATTTTGGTTTATTTGCTATAGACATATTAATTTTTCAAAATTGATTTGCCGGCATATTTAGCGCGGCTTCCTAAATATTCTTCAATACGAATTAATTCATTATATTTGGCGGTGCGATCACTTCGACAAAGTGAGCCGGTTTTTATCTGCCCAGCATTGGTTGCAACTGCAATATGCGCAATTGTAGCATCTTCGGTTTCGCCAGAACGATGAGAAATAATGGTATTGTAATTGGCATTTTTAGCAATTTTTATAGCTTCTAAAGTTTCGCTTAAAGTGCCAATTTGATTGAATTTAACCAATAAAGCGTTGGCCATATTTTGGGCAATTCCGCGCTGTAAAATTTCAGAATTAGTAACAAATAAATCATCACCAACAAGCTGGATTTTTTCACCCAAAGTTTTGGTAATATTTCTCCAAGCGTTGAAATCTTCTTCGGCGCAAGCATCTTCAATTGAAAAAATTGGATATTGGCTAATTAGTTTTTCATAATATTTGATCAATTGATCAGAATCTAAAACGCGATTTTCACCGGCAAAATTATATTTACCATTTTCGTAAAATTCGCTAGCGGCGCAATCTAGCGCCAGAACAATTTCAACGCCTAATTTATAACCAGATTTTTCCACCGCTTGCGCGATAAAATCCAACGCTTGCTTTGCTGAATTAAAATTTGGTGCAAAGCCACCTTCATCGCCAACGTTAGTGTTGTGTCCAGCTTTTTTTAATAATGTTTTTAAATTCTGAAAAATTTCCGCACCAATACGAATAGCTTCTTTAATTGAGCTTGCCGCAACTGGCATAATCATAAATTCTTGAATATCGATTTTATTATCAGCATGTTTGCCGCCATTGATAATATTCATCATCGGCACTGGTAAAATATTGGTGTCTGAACCACCCAAATATTTGAAAAGCGGTATTTTTCTTGAAACTGATACAGCTTTTGCCGCCGCCAAAGAAACTGCCAAAATTGCATTTGCACCCAAATTTGATTTATTTTTCGAACCATCAAAATCAATTAAAATTTGATCGAGTTCTTTTTGTTTTTCAGCATCAAAGCCAATTAATTTTTTAGCAATTTTTTCATTAACATTTTCAACTGCTTTTAAAACGCCTTTGCCCAAAAATTTTTGCAGATCATTATCACGAAGTTCACAAGCTTCAAACTTTCCGGTTGAAGCACCACTTGGAACCGCAGCAATTGCAATTGAGTTGTCATTTAATTGAATTTCAGCTTCTAAAGTTGGGAAGCCGCGCGAATCAAGAATTTCTCGCGCTTTGATTGATTTAATTATCGTCATTTATGTTTAAAAATTAATTTTATTTCTGAGTTACTTTTGGTAAAAATCTAAAATAGTCAATTGACAGTTTAATCTTCGAAAGCGCTTGGCTGTTCTTTGTTTTCTATAAAGAAATCTTGAGCAAATTGACTAAATTTTTTAGCGCTAATTGCAGCACGAATATCTTTCATCAGATTTTGATAATAAAAAATATTATGCTCAGAAATTAGCATCGCCGCTAAAATTTCGCCGGCCTTGGTTAAATGATGCAAATAAGCGCGACTATGATTTTTACAGGCGTAACACTGACATTTTTCATCAAGTGGATTTTGATCGTTACGAAATTTGGCATTGCGAATATTTATGGCGCCTTTAGTTGTAAAAGCTTGTCCGGTGCGACCTGAACGTGTTGGAATAACGCAATCAAACATATCAATTCCGCGCGCTACTGCACCAACAATGTCAGAAGGTTTACCAACGCCCATTAAATAGCGCGGTTTATTTTGCGGCAGAAAATCAACCGCATAATCTAAAACTGTGAACATAGTTTGCTGCCCTTCGCCAACTGCTAAACCACCAATAGCATAACCATCAAAATCGATTTCGATTAATCTTTGTGCTGAAATTTTTCGTAAATCCTCAAAGGTTGAGCCTTGAATAATACCAAAAATTCCATAACCAACACGCTTAACAAAAGCATTTTTTGATTTTTGCGCCCAGAGAATTGATCTCTCCATTGCTTCTTTTGCCTGTTCGTAAGTTGCTGGAAATTGCACACATTCATCAAAAATCATGGTAATATCCGAGCCTAATTTATGCTGAATTTCAATTGAGCGCTCAGGTGTGACAAAATATTTTGAACCATCTAAATGCGAAGAAAATTCAACGCCGGCATCAGAAATCTTTCTAATTTTTGCAAGCGACATAACCTGAAAGCCTCCGGAATCAGTAAGAATTGGCTTTTTCCAATTCATAAATTTATGCAATCCGCCAAGCTCTTCAATTAAATCAGCGCCAGGACGCAACATCAAATGATAAGTATTGCCCAAAATTATTTCAGCGCCGGACTCTTCAACATCAGAATTTTTTATAGCCTTAACAGTTGCTGCAGTTCCAACCGGCATAAAAGCCGGGGTTTGAATTTTGCCATGAGCAGTTATAACCTCGCCGCGCCTTGCTTTATTGTCAGTGTTTTTTAGATTAAAAGAAAATTCCTGACTCATTTTAAAAAAATTTATGAAGATAAAAAACCTAAATAATTTTTTACCATTTTTATTGCTAGCTTTTTTGATTTTTATACTTGGTCTTTCAACCTATAAAATCAGCACAAAACAAGAAGATAATCAGCAAATTACAAAAAAAGATTTTGAACAAAATCCTGATTCTGAATTTATCAAAGAAAAAATTATTTTAGCGGAATTTTCTCTTCCCGACCTTTTTAACGAAAACAAAAATTTTTCTAAGAAAGACTTGCTTGGAAAATATTCGTTGATCAATCTTTTTGCTTCTTGGTGCACAACTTGTCAGGCCGAACATCAGATTCTAATGCGCTTAAAAAATGAAAAAATTATTGAAGTTTATGGCATTGCTTGGCGTGACATCAATCAAAACACCAAAGATTTTTTGGCAAAAAACGGCAATCCTTTCACTAAAGTAGCAAAAGACAATCAAGCACTATTCACGAAGCTAATCAATGTCAGAGCAGTTCCTGAAACTTTATTAATTAATCGTCAAGGTGATGTAATTTGGCGCCGCATTGGCAATTTAGAAGAACAAGACATATACCAAATAAAAAGCTTTTTACAAAATTCTTCTTAAGCCAGAGTAATTTAAAGGTTAATACAAAAACAAAAAGTTTAGATAAAAGCAGGATTTTGTTAAGGCCGTTTTTTAAAAAACAAAAACCGAATCCTTCATTTTACATAAAGAATTCGGTTTAGAATTTTAAACTGTTTTTTAGCTGGCAGAAGCTTCTTTGAGATTTACTTTTTTAGTCTTCTTTTCTTTGACGATTTTTACTTCTTCAAATTTACCAAGCTTGATAAGCTTTCTTTTGATTTTTAGCCTGATTTTTTTTGCTGATTCAGTCAATTTGGCATTACGATAATTAATCAAAAAATTATCAATATTGCCATATTTGTTAACAGTTCTAATCGAAGCTGCTGTAACTTTAAGAGTTAAATCAACTCCAAGAACGTCACTTTTGAAAGAGACAGTTTTTAGATTTGGCAAAAACCTTCTTCTGGTTTTGCGATTAGAGTGAGAAATTTTATTCCCACTCATAACGCTAACACCAAGTAGTTCACATCTTCTAGACATATTTTGTGTTTGTGAAATTGATCTTTGCGAAATTAACCTTGGCAGTCATAAGCGCTTTTACCACTGATCGCAGAAACGATAGTTGGCGCACCAAACATTGCAGCAACACCGGCAGTAACACCGACCAACAAACCCCAAGAAACTTTACCAGTGAAAAAGCCAACGCCAACAGCAACGATTGCAAAAGCGGCAATAGCTTTACCAGCGTTACCAGTGATGATTTTCATCATGTTACACAAAGTTGTAACCAAGATGTTATTGTTAACATCGCCAGATGTTGTTACTTGTGCTTGAGCATCAGAAACTAAAGCTGGAACAACTGCTGGAGTAACTGTTAAGAAAAATAAAGACAAAAGCGTAACTTTTGCTAAAAATTTAGAAAGTTTTTTCATGAGTTAATTTGATTTTTTTGAAGATAAAGCTTGATCAAGATCACTTAAAAACTCATTTGAGATTTTATTAAAATCACAAGCAAGCTAAAGTGAATTGTGGCGAAGTTTTGCATCGCATTTTTGAAAATGCAACAAGGAATCTGAATTATTCTAAAATTTTTATTTCCCACTCCAAATCAATGTTACTGGATTGCTTTACCAGTTTTTTTACTTTGTTACCCAAATCAATTAAATTTTGTGCTGAAGCTTTACCGCGATTGATCATAAAATTACAATGCTTTATCGAAATTTGAGCGTCTCCTTCTACCATTCCTCTGCAGTTAGCTTCATCAATTAGCTGCCAAGCTTTCTTTGCTGATAAATCTTGCGGATAAGGATTTTTAAAAGTGCTGCCACCGGTTTTGGCACGAATTGGTTGTGATTGTTCACGCTGTTGACTAAATTCAGCAATTTTTTTGGCAACCAACTCTTTGCTTGATTTTTCAGTCTTAAAAATTGCCTCAATAAAAATAAATTTTTTACCAAAATTTTCAGCTATTTTATTGCCGCGATAAAAAAAACCAAAATCAGAATTTTTTAATTCAATTAAGTTTCCAGAAAAATCAATCGCTAAAGCACTTACCAGAGTTTGCGCAGTATCAAAACCATAACAACCGGCATTCATAGCAATTGCGCCACCAATTGATCCAGGAATGCCGCTAAAAAACTCTAAACCAGTCAAACTATAATTTTTGCTGTAAAGAGCAGCATTAATACAAAGACAAGCGCCACCAATTTTAATTAGTTCTTGCTCGTGTGAAATTTTAGCAAACTCACCACCAAGCTTAATTACTACGCCTTTTATTCCAGAATCGCTGATAATTACATTGGAAGCAGCGCCAATTATATTTATCGGAATTTCTTTGGGACAATTTTTCAAAAAATTTTGCAAATCTTCTTTATCTGCCGGACGAAAAAGAACTTCCGCATTACCACCAACATCAAACCAATTTTTTATTGCGGCATTTTGACGATAAGCTCCTCGAATTTCTGGTAGAATTTTTATTAATTCTGACATGTTAAATTAAAAATTACTGATTGACGACCTTCGATTTCAGCTTTTTTCTGATATTTGGTAATAACCCAATCATCAGGAAAAATTTGCCAATCTTTTTTGCAATTAGCATTCCATGTGAAGTTTTTACTGCTGATAATTTGCGCTAAAATCCAAGTTTTATAAGAATCGTGATCCGTTGCTAAAGTAAGAGTTGCGCCATTTTTCATTTTTGGCGCTAGAATTTCATCCAAAAATTCTAAACTGATCAGACGACGTTTAAAATGTTTAATTTTTGGCCAAGGATCAGGAAATAAAATAAAAACTTCGTCAAAAAATTTATCAGGAAAATTGCCAAGCAAAATTCTGACATCAACATTTGAAATTCTTAAATTTTTTAAAGGAACTTTCTCAAGTTTTGCCAGCAGATTTACAACTCCGTTTAAATGTGGTTCGCAACCAAAAAAAAATTTCGTGGGATTTTGCTTGGCTTTTTCGAAGATAAAATCACCAAAACCAAAGCCAATTTCAAGAATATTTTTAGCCTTTATCCCTTTGGGATACGGCAACGCGGCACGAGCCGCGCCCCACGCTTGTGGGGAACCCCGCCCGTATGTTAAAGGTACATACGGGATATTTTTTGATTGCGATAAGTCTGATTTACTGGAAATTTGATCAAGATTTTTACCGTAATTTTTAATTTCAAAATTAGGTAGCAAATTGTTTAAAAGCGAATTTTTGTGATCAGAAAGTTTGCGGCTTTTTATGCGACCAAAACTACGAATTAATTTTTTATTGGGATAATTTTGCAACTCTAATTGCATGTCTGGCGCCTTCAAATTCAGTGGAAAAAAACGCTTTCACAATTGCCAAAGCTGAGTTGTTTTTGGTGATTCTTGCACCCAAACATAAAACATTAGCATCATTGTGGGCGCGCGCCAATTTGGCTGCTTTTACATTATAACAAAGCGCAGCGCGAATGTGTTTAAAACGATTAGCCGCAATTGTAACGCCAATACCGCTGCCACAAATTAAAATTCCCGGTAAATTATTTTTTACAGTAATTTTTGCACAAAGTTTTTTGGCATAATCAGGATAATCAACTGATTTTTCTGCTGATTTGCAACCTAAATCAACAAATTCAAAATCAACTTTGTCAAACTTGGCAATGAGAAATTTTTTTAAAACAAATCCGGCATGATCACAAGCTATAAGGATTTTTGGCAAAGACTTTTTTGGCAGAAATTTTTTTGACAAGGTTTTCTTTGGTAGGGATTTTTTTGACGCAGAATTTTTTTTCATGCCGAATTTTTTTACTTACAAAATCATTTTGGAAGAAAAAGATTTTGCAAAAAAATAAATGATAAAAATAGAGCTATCTTTTGCGGTAAGTTTGACCTTTGCGAGCTTTTTTCAATCCGTATTTTTTGCGCTCAACTACACGCGAATCACGAGTTAAAAATCCACCAGCTTTCAATGCTTTGTGATGTTGTGGCTCGAAAGCGACTAAAGCTTTGCTAATTCCATGAGCTAAAGCGCCGGCTTGACCAGAAAGTCCGCCGCCAGAAATTGTAGCAATAACATCAAACTTATTTTCGGTCTTGGTTGCGCCAAAAGGGAAACGAATAATGTTAAATAAAATTTCACGACCAAAGTAAGTTTTGGCATCGCGATCATTAACAGTAATTTTGCCGCTACCTTTTTTAATCCAAACTCTTGCTGCGGCATTTTTTCTTTTACCAGTAGCATAAGCTTTTCCCAAAGCATCAACTTTTTTTACTTTGGTGCTGACTGTTGCATCTTCGTTAGTTTCATTAACAGCAATGATTTTTTCTTTTATAATTGCAGGCATAAATCGTGATTAATTATTTTTAACATTTTTTTTATTCATAGCAGCGATATCCAAAATTTGTGGATTTTGTCCTTGATGTTTATGCTGCGATCCGGCGTAGATGTGAAGTTTAACCATTATGTCACGTTGTAACGGACCACGAGAAATCATGCGTGAAACCGAGTTTTCCAAAATTCTTTCCGGAAATTTGCTTTCAATAATTTGACGAGCAGTTCTTTTTTTAATTCCACCTGGATGACCAGTATGCCAGTAATAAACCTTGTCGGCAAGCTTGTTGCCAGTGAATTTCATTTTAGCGGCATTAATTACAACTACATGATCGCCGCAATCAAGATTAGGTGAAAAAGTTGCCTTATGTTTACCGCGTAAAAGATTAGCAATAATTGTTGAAACTCTTCCAACTACTAGGTTTTCAGCATCGATCAACCACCATTTTCTTTCAATTTCGCTTGCTTTAGCAGAATAAGTCTGACGCATAAATTTTTATTTAAGAATTACATAATTAATCAAAACAGCGAATTTTGACCAAAGCTGACCCAAAGCTGACTTTGTTCAAATTTTCAATAATATAATTTTGGTTTTGAATATAAAAAAGAAGGGCGCGCATTAAAGTCGCGCTTTAACAAAAGTCAAACAATTTCTTTCTGGCAATTTCTTTCTGGCAATTTCTTCTTAGCGATTTCTGCTAATCCCAACAATTACTTAGAAATTTCTTGATTAGTTTGTTGCCAAAGAAAATCCGTTTTGAAAATCAGCTCTAAGCAAACTAAAAATAAAAACGTCAACGTAAGAGCCGCGATGATAACGATGTTGGCGTAAATTTCCTTCCAAAGAAAATCCGCATTTTAGCAAAAGATTTTTTGAAGGAATATTTTTTAGCGCCGTAAAAGCTTCGATGCGATTAACTTTTAATTCTTCAAAACCATATTTAACCACAGCCTTAATTGCAGAGCTGCAAATTCCCTGGCGCCAATATTCTTTTGCTAAATCATAGCTTAACTCAATACGATTATGATAAGAATTAAGACTGGTTAAACCAATTGAACCAATAAGCTGATCATTATCTTTTCTAGCAATCGCAAAGTAAATGCCATCGTTTTGATAAAAAACATTACGCCAATAATTAATTTCTCTGCGGGCTTCTTCAAGATCGCGCGGCATTTCGCAAAGAATAAACTTATTAACTTCCGGATCGGTATAATAACGAAAAAAATCTGCAGCATCTTCACTGCGCTTTTCACGCAATATGTAATTTCCAAGATCAATTAACGGAAAATTTTTTTGCAGGTAATTATTCATTAATCGTTATTTTTAGTTATCTCAACCAACCTTACCGATCTGCTATCCGAATCGATAATCTTAAAAATCAACTTACCCTTTTTAATTTCTTCGCCAATTTCAGGAACACGACCAAATAAAGCCATTACAAGACCAGCAACGGTTTGAAAGCTATCTTCATCGCGCTTGATCTCGCTTTGCAAAATTTCTTCCAACTTTGATATTTCAACTCTGCCACCAAAATGAAAAGTTGAACTATTGATTTTTTTAATGCGAAAAAACGCGTTATCTGAAGGCAAATCGTGTTCGTCTTCTATATCGCCAACAATTTCTTCCATGATATTTTCAATAGTGACAAAACCATCAACACCGCCAAACTCATCCAAAACAATGGCAACGTGAACTCTTGCCATACGCATTCTAAGCATCAGATCCATGATTTTCATCGATCCGGGAACAAATAAAATTTTGCGTAAAATTTTTACTAACGAAAAGTCAGAATGTTGCTGACATAAAAATTTTGATAAATCTTTGCTGTGAATAAAGCCGATAATTTCGTCAAGCGTTTCTTTAAAAACCGGAATTCTGGTATGACCGTTAGTAGTAATAATTTTTTTAATTTCTTCTAAATCAGCATCTTGACTGATAGCGATTAAATCAGCTCTTGGCGTCATTATACTTGAAACTTTTTTTTCGCTCAAAGAAGAAATATTTTTGATCATTTTCTTTTCTTCAAAGCTGATCAAATTTTCTTTTTCATAAGAATCAACCAAGTGCGAAATTACCGATAAAAAAGATTTTTTACTTTTTTTACCAAGCAAACTAAGAAAAAAATTTAGTAACTTTTTGATGCGAGATTTTTTAGTAAAAAGTGGTTTGGAAAAAATTTTTGATTTGTGTTTTGATATCTTGTTCATTCAGATATTTTGTTGTTGATAAGGATTTTTAATGGCGAGTTTTTTTAAGATTTTTATCTCAAGATTTTCCATTTTTTTTGCCATTTTTTCATCTTCGTGATCAAAGCCAATCAGATGTAAAATGCTGTGTAAAATTAGATGAGTAAGATGATCATGAAATTGTTTTTTTTGGATTATTGATTCACTTTTTAAAGTTTCATAAGCAATAATAATGTCGCCAAGATATAAATAATTAGAACCTTTGATAAGCTTTTTCAAACCAATTTTTCTTAATAGATTTTCATCCAAAGCTGCAAATGATAAAACATTAGTTGGTTTATTTTTTTGACGAAATTTTTGATTTATTTTTTTGATCTGAGAATTGCCAAAAAGTAAAACTGAAAATTCAAGTTCATAATTTTTGCTTAAAAAAATTTTTAAGTCAGTAAATGCAATTAAAGTTTTACAAGTTTTTTTGATAAAATTTTCGATGTTTTTTTCTTGCTGCCATTTTTTACTTTTAACTACAACATCAATATTAATCATTCTTAACAAAAGTTTTGATTAGGACATTTGCTAAATTTTTTTGGGCAAATGCGTTTTGGTCTAAACTGATAATTTTGCGGAATATTTTCTGAATTGACATTTTCTTCAGCAAGAAAATCAAAATGTGCAGTTTTACAAATTTCCACCAAAGCTTTGATAAAATTTCCATCAACATTAAGCGACGGCACGCGTAAATAGTTTTTAATTCCCAAATCTGCTGCCATTTTTTTGTAATCAATGTCAAGTTCAACCAAAGTTTCTGAATGATCTGAAACAAAAGCAATTGGAATAATTACCGGAATTTTACGATCAAGCGCTGCTTTTCTTATCGAAAAATCAAGGCTTGGCGAAGTCCACTGCAGCGGACCAACTTTTGATTGATAACAAATTTGAAAATCAATTTTATCAATAGCAACTTCGAGAAACTGGGCCAGATTTTCGATGATTTTTTTAGTACTTTGCTCAACTTGAAAAACATAAGGATCGCCCTGATCAATAATTTTTTGCGGCAGACCGTGAGCTGAAAATAACAAACGAAATTTTGTCAAATCGCCATCATATAATTTTAACAAAGTTTGTTTGATTAAAAGTGCATGAGCTTTGATAAAATTTGCAGAAATCGGATAACAACAAATTGATCTGGTATTAATTTTTAAATTATATTTTTTTTGCGCTGCAAAGAATTTTGTTGCAAAATCATTCAGCGAAGAAGCGGTAGTTGTAGTTGAAAATTGTGGATAAAGCGGCAGCAAAATAGCGTTGGTTGGATTATATTTTAAAACCTGTTCAACAACTTCTGAAGAAAAAGGTTGTGCATAACGCATTGACACAAAAACTTTAAAATTTCCTAGAAAAGAAAGCTCTTTTTCTAAACTATGAGCTTGAGAAATTGTGATATCAAGCAAAGGCGATTTTCCGCCAATTTGAGCATAAATATTTTGTGATTTTTGAGCGCGACGCGACGAAATTAATTTAGCTAAAAAAAAGCGTAAAGGTTGTGGCAAGTTGATGATGGCACGATCATTAAATAAATTAAATAAAAATGGTTTAACGGCTTGTAAATTTTTTGGTCCACCTAAATTAAATAAAATTACCGCTGTTTTTCGGTTTAGTTTCAGCATAAAAAATATTAATGAAGTTTTTGGTGTTTTTTTAGTAACGCCCAATTCGAAGAAGCTTTTGCCAAAGTTAAACTAAGAATAAAAATTATACAAAAAACCGCAATCATCACAGCGCTGATCGTTAAATTAAAACTATCGGCAAGCTTAAAAGAAAAAACAGCCACAGCAATTCCAATCAATAAACTTAATAACAACATTTGTTTTGCTGAAGAAGAAAAAATGTGCGCAATTGCCGCCGGCAAAATCAGAATTGCTGTCATTAAAAATACGCCAACTACGCTTACCGATAATGCAATTGTCAATGCTAATAAAATTATTAAAGACAAATTCCACCAAGTGGTTTTTATGCCATCAATTTTCGCCAAATCACTATCAATATTGATTAACAAAATTTTTCTAAAAGCAAAAAAACTATAAAAAATTATAATTAGAGTAATTATCGCCAAGGCTTCAATTTCTTGATTTCCTACTGTAATAATGTCACCAAAAATATAAGAACTAAAATTAAGATTTTTGTGCAAAAGATCATTTAAAATAATGGCGCTAGCGATACAAAAATAAGATGAAATAGCAATTGCCGTGTCTTTTGAAAAAGATTTATTTAATGAAATTAATTCAACCATCATGGCAAAAATGATAGCAAAAATTATCAAGGCCGTAATTTGACTAGAGTTAAAAATTGCTCCTAAAACAAAGCCAAGTAATATTGCGTGAGAAAGACCGTCGCCAAAGTAGGCAAGCTTTTTCCACAATACAAAAATTCCTAAAAGAACGCAGGAAATTGTAATTAAAATTAAAGCTATAAAAGGCTTGATAAGAAAAATTTCGATCACTTAGGCTTTGTTTGATTTTTGTAGGCAATAACTTTGTAATTGTTATCAGCGCGTCTTTTATTGCTGAATTCGCAGCAAGTAAAAATTTATTCAACTCAGTCAAAACCCAAATTGAAAAAAAATCTAGCGAAAAATCAGATGAACATTAGAGCCTGTCTTCAAACCTAATTATTCTCATATTTAGTTCTATTTTTGCTCTTTTTTTCATGAAATTTTTTAAAATATTTTCCGATATTATAAAAAATTTCATAAAAAAATCGCTAAAAATATGCCAAAATCTGAAACTAATTAGGCTTGA
>JANRKR010000036.1:0-12383 GCA_033763375.1 Rickettsiales bacterium | reverse complement strand
AAAGATTGCGATCTTTGTGGCTTTGCACTATCGAGTGAAATCCAGCTGATTTTAGAATTTTTTACCAAAGCCATCTGCCAATCAATTGGTAAGCTACGATCAAAAGCCAGCATCAGAGCAAAACAACCCAACATTTTAGTTTTTTTAACTCTTGATAAATGAACAAAATTTTCTGGCATTAGATCAATTGTTTGCTTGGCTGGCGCAGAACAAATTACCCAATCAAAAATTCCTAAATCGTTATTTTCTTCGTCAAAAAGTTGCCACTGATTATTTTTAGCAAAGATATTTTTTACTGGAGTTTGCGTTTTTACAGTCAGATTTTGCGCCAAATATTTGCACAAACTATTCATTTTTGGCGTCGCTACATAATGCGGATAATCTTTAGACCATTTAATACGATGAGTAATTTTATAGTTGTTAATCTCGCAAAAATCAGCATCGAAACGCGCAACAATTTTTTTACTTTCCAAATCTTGTAAAAAATTTTGAAAAACTGCACTTTTAGCAACAAAGTGCTGCGCGCCATGATCAAACTGCAAATCTACTGCGCTTCTTGTTGACATTCTTCCACCAACGCCACGCGCTTTTTCAAAAACAGTAACTGCAAAATCTTTTGCTAGTTTATTTGCAGTTACCAATCCTGAAATTCCAGCACCAATTACCGCTATTTTCATAGTTATTTTTCAGCAGCAATCTCAAAAGTAATTTCAACCTCGTCTTTAACGCCATTAGATTTTTTAATATCACTGCTGCCAATACCAAAACTACTGCGCTTTATAATTAGCTTACCTTCAGCAATAGCTTTTTTTTCCGAATAATCTTTAAAATAGAATTCTAAGATTGTTGGAACAGTTTTTCCTTTAATAGTTAAATTGCCATTGGCGCGAAAACTTTTGCCCGAAGCACTGAATTTTTCGGCATTAAAAATTGCTTTTGGAAAAGCTTTGGTTGAAAGCCATTCTGGACTTTGCACTGTGCCAATCGCATCGGCAAAAGATAAGGCAATTGAACTAACATCAACTTCAATTGCCACTTTGCTTTTATCAAGCTTGGCTTTATCGAAGATAATTTTGCCGTCAAATTTTTTAAAAGAGCCGTTGATAACTGAGCCATCTTGTTCAACCTTAAATTCTAATTTGCTTTGGGCTGGAATTATTTTCCAAACAGGCTGCTCAGCATTAGCTGAAAAAGAAAACAGAATCAAAAAAGCAGATAAAAGTTTTTTCATAATTTTTTAAATTTATTGAGAGAATTGTTAGGAATAATATATGTTAAACCAAAGCCTGTAACAAATCTAGAGCCTGTTTTCAAACCTAATTAGTTTTAGATTTTGGCATATTTTTAGCGATTTTTTTATGAAATTTTTTATAATATCGGAAAATATTTTAAAAAATTTCGTGAAAAAAAGAGCAAAAATAGAACTAAATATGAGAATAATTAGGTTTGAAGACAGGCTCTAAACTATTTGTTTTTTTAAATTTAAGACAAAAAAAAGCCTTCGCAACTTTATTTACGAAGGCTTTTAATTTTCACGCAATTATTGGTAAAGTAATTACATATTTTCAGAAATGTATTTTACAGCACTTGCAACTGTGGTAATTTTTTCAGCAGCGTCGTCAGGAATTTCAATGCCGAATTCTTCTTCAAAAGCCATTACTAACTCAACTTGATCTAAGCTATCAGCACCCAAATCGTCAATAAAGCTGGCGCTTTCAGCAACTTTTGCTTCTTCAACACCTAAATGATTAATGATAATTTTTTTAACTCTTTCGAAGATTTCGTTATTGCTCATAAATTGATATTAGTTTGTTAATAAATTTGGACAAAAAAGAAGTATCACCAGCTTCAACTTGCAAGTAAGTGGGGCGGCAACTTAAAACCGGCAAATTAAATAGCAAACAAAAATTTGTTAATGGTTATTAAGTCAATATTGACGCCACTTCAAAGCAGTTTTTAAAGTGGCATTATTGCCATAATTTTATGATGATAATTTAAAGATTTCGCGCCATTAAAAAAAGGCAACAAACCTAAAAACTTATCAATAAATTTTGTCTCATGCTTTTCAATATCAACTTCTTTTAGAGGTAAATTTTTTGCATCAATTTTATAATGTTTTTCTAAATAAAAAATTGCTTGTTCCTTGCCGCCAATTTCATCAATTAATCCAGCTTTGAGAGCTTGTCTTCCAGTAAAAATACGACCATCAAGAATTGACCGAGTTTCTTTTGGTAGTTTTCCCGCTCTTCTTTCCAAAACTAAATCAGCAAAAAACTTATAACTATCTTGAATTGAATCGTTAATAATTTTATCAACCAATGGATTTGGCTTTTCAAAAGGCGAAGGACTGCCTTTAATCGGAGAAGATTTATAGTTATGAAACTTTACTCCAATTTTACTAGCTAAATCTGTGACATCGGGCGATTCCATCAAAACTCCAACTGAGCCAGTCAGAGTGCCATTGCGAGCAATTATATAATCAGAGGCAATTGCCGCCATATAACCGCCCGAAGCGGCAACCGAACCCATAGTTACAACCATTGGTTTGTGCGCAGCAATGTTTCTTAGTTCTTCAAACAAAATCTCACTACCAACGATTCCGCCACCCGGACTATTGATATTGATTATAACCGCTTTAATTGATTTTTCTTTGGCAACTTTTTCCAAAATCTCACTACGAAAATCATCTTCCAAAATTACTCCCTCAATTTTGATATCAGCGATATAATCTTCAATATTAGCAACTTCGCCAGATAAATTATTACCGCCAAAAATTAACTTTATGCCAAATAGAAAAGAAATAACTGCCAGCAAAATTGCAATATTTTTCCATTTATGAACCTTGTTTTTAAGATAAATCAAGGCTGCAAGATTGTCAGAAATATTCATAAATTAATTTAAATTGCCTATAATTGCCTATATAAAGCCAAGAAATCGATCAGCCAATTGAACCAAAAAAGCCTTCCAAAAGCTTTGTTATCAGAAATCAATGCTTGTTTTATATGAACTTATTCCGAATTTTTTTCAGCTGCTGCTGCGGCGAGTGATTCTTTCAAAACATCGCCGATTGTTGTGCCGCTGTCATTGCCAGAATAAAGATGAGCTTCATGTTCGTCAGCTTCCATATCTTTGATTGAAAGCAGAAGCTTTCCGGTAACTTTATTAAACAAAGTAACTTTAGCTTCAATACGATCACCTACTTCATATTTTTCAGTTTTTTGATCCTGTTTATTTTTAGAAAGATCTAATCTTTTTATTACGGCTTTCAAACCGTTATCAAGCTCAGCTTCCAAGAAATCTTTTTTAATATTAACTACAACACAAGAAACCACTAAACCATTATCAATTTTTTCTAATTCGTCCTTGAAAGCAGCGTTATTCAGCTGTTTTATGCCAAGAGAAATTCTCTCTTTTTCATAATTACTGCCTAAAACTACAACTTTAATTTTTTCGTCTTTCTTGAACTTTTTTAAAATTTCTTCCGGAGTTCCAATAGTTGAAATATCAGAAACATGAACCAGGCCGTCAACTCCGCTATCAAAACCTACAAATAAACCAAACTCAGTAAAATTTTTTACTACACCCTCAACTACATCGCCAACTTTGTAAGCTTCTGAAAAGGCTTGCCAAGGATTTTTCTCGCATTGCTTCATACCAAGAGAAATACGGTGATTTTGCGGATTAATGTCCAAAACCATCACTTCCACTTCTTGTTTTGGCGTTAGAAATTTACTTGGCATGGCATTATTTTTTAACCAGCTCATTTCTGAAACGTGAACTAAACCTTCAATACCCTCTTCAATTTCAACAAAAGCGCCGTAAGTTGTGATGTTGGTTACGTGACCTTTAACAGTTGCGCCAACTGGATATCTTTGAGCAATAGTATCCCACGGATTAGCTTGTAATTGTTTCATGCCTAAAGAAACGCGTTTGCTATCTTCATCATATTTAATTACTTGCACTTTAACTTCTTGGCCAACTTTTAGAACTTCCGAAGGATGACGCACGCGGCACCATGAAATATCGGTTAAATGCAACAAACCGTCAAAACTGCCGAAATCAATAAAGGCACCATAATCGGTAATATTTTTAATAACGCCATCAAGAACATCGCCAACTTTGATCTTGGCAAGAACCTTATCTTTTTCAACATTGCGTTGACTTTCAAGAATAGCGCGACGCGATACCACAACATTGCCGCGAATTTCATCAATTTTTAAAACTTGTAATTTTTCATTTTTACCAATTAAGAAAGTGTCATCAGAAAGTAACATGGTATCAACTTGGCTTCTTGGCAAAAAGCAAGTTATGCCATTAACATCAACGGCGTAACCGCCTTTAACTTTTCCTAAAATTAATCCTTCAATAACGGTTTTGTCTTCCAAACAATTTTTCAAAAAATGCCAGTTATTATATCTTCTGGCGTTATCGCGACTGATTACTAATTCACCTTTTTTATTTTCTAGTCTTTCTAAAAATACATCAACAACATCGCCTTCAAAAATTTCTCCATCTCTTTTGAACTCAGCAATATCAATAAATCCAACCGATTTTGCGCCAATATCAATTGCTACACCTTTATCAGAAATTCCAACAATAACACCTTTAACGACAGTGCCTTCAACTAGCTTCTGGCTGTCTTTTTCATATTCTTCAAATAATTCAGCAAAATTTTCTGCAGCAAATAATTTTTCTTGTTCCAAAGTCAAGTTAGCGTCGTTAGCGGCTTTGTTATTGTTCATAAATTAGTATAAATTGGTAAGTTGGTTGATATAGTTTGTAAATTTACTTAAAGCTTAAAAAAAGAAGCGGGCAAACTATTTGTCCCCAAACTAAGAAGCAAGCAACTTTTACCTTCTAAGTATAAAAAGATAATAGTTGACTATTTTACTTGGTCTTTAACAATCGAATCTTCTTTTTTAGTTAAAATTTCTTTAACAATGATTCTTACAACCAAAGCCAGATACGCCGTAATAGCGGTGATTGACATTGCAGAATCTAAATCTCATCAACCGATTTCTTTGTTGATGATCTCGCAGCGTCAAAAAATTTCGCTGTCATATTTAGAACAAATTTTTGCGCGGCTGAAAAAAGCGGGAATTGTTGCTTCAGTTAAAGGTCCGGGTGGCGGTTATATTTTGGGCAAAAATCGCGATCAAATTACGGTTGCCGAAATTATCAAAGCCATTGGCGAACCAATCAAGATGACGCGCTGTAGCGACGCCACAAAAGGCTGCGTCATCAAAAAAACCAAATGCAAATCACATCATTTATGGAGTGGACTAGAAAATAAAATTTATGAATATCTCAACTCGATTTCTTTACAAAAATTATGCGAGTGATTTTTTTCGATTACAATTCAACAACTAAATTAGCGCCTGAAGCTTTAGCCAAGATGAATGAAGCCTATCAATTGCCTTTAAATAGCTCATCAATTCATCAATTGGGACGAAAAGCTGCTTCAATGGTTGAAGCTGCAAGAGCCGAATTAAAAAATTTACTAAACGCTCAAAATTATGAAGTGATTTCCACCAGCAGCGCCGCTGAAGCAAGCAACACCGTGATTTTTGGCGTTGATGTCAAAAAAATTCTTTTTAGCGCCATTGAACATTCCTCAGTTTTTAATTGTCGTCCTGAAAATAAAGAAATTATTGAGATTGCAGCTTTGGAAAGTGGTTTGATTGACATCAACGATCTGGAAAAAAAGCTTGAATCAATTGCTTCAACATCATTTCTGGTTTCAATAATGCTTGCCAATAATGAAACTGGCGCCATTCAACCAATTGCTGAAATTGCCAAATTAGTTCACCAAAAAGGCGGCTTGCTTCACTGCGATATTGTGCAAGCAGTTGGTAAAATTGAGGTTGATTTAGAAAAATTAAATGTCGATTTCGCCTCAGTTTCAGCTTACAAATTCAACGGTCCGCAAGGTGTTGGCGCGCTTTTAATGCGTAAAGGTTTGGACATAAAACCATTAATTTACGGCGGCAAACAAGAAAAATCAAAACGCGCTGGAAGCCTTAATATTGCTGGCATTGTTGGGCTTGGCGAAGCTTGTAAATTGGCTCGGAAAAAAATTTCTAATCATGAAAAAACCCGCCATTTACGCGACTTCTTAGAAAGTGAAATCAAGAAAATTTGCGGTGAAAATTTTTCTAAAAATGTTAAAATTTTCTCAAGCCAAGTTGTGAGAATTCCCAACACCAGCTACATTGCGCTTAGAAATGTCGATAGCCAAACCCAATTAATCAATTTCGACTTAAACGGAATTTGCGTCAGCACGGGCCCAGCCTGCTCTTCTGGAACTACGCAAGTTTCACGAGTTTTATCAGCAATGAAAATTGATCCTGAATTTGCCGGAAGTGCTATTCGCATCAGTTTAGATGTAGAAAACACTCAAGATGAAATTGAAAAATTCATAAAAATTTGGGGCGATTTTTACCAAAAAAAATTTACTTAGGACATAATTATTTAGGACATAAAATGACTTTTAAATTACCAATCTATCTCGATTACCAATCTACAACGCCAATGGATCCGCGCGTTATTGAAGTTATGGTTGATTGCATGAAAAACGATTTTGGCAATCCGCATTCACGCACTCACGCTTTGGGTTGGAAAGCCGAAGAAATGGTTGAAATTGCTCGCGCGCAAGTAGCAGATTTAATCGGCGCTGATGCCAAAGAAATATTTTTTACTTCAGGCGCTACTGAGTCGAACAACCTTGCAATTAAAGGTGTCGCCAATTTTTACGGCAAACAGAAAAATCACATAATCACGGTTGCAACTGAACATAAATGCGTCATTAATTCAGCGCGTGACCTTGAACAAGAAGGTTTTGACGTCACTTTTTTATCGGTTAAACAAAATGGTTTGATTGATTTAGCTCAACTTGAAGCAGCAATTACCGACACAACTTGTTTGGTTTCAATAATGACGGTGAATAATGAAATTGGCGTAATTCAACCAGTTAAAGAAATTGGCGCACTTTGTCGCAAAAAAGGTGTTTTTTTTCACACCGACGCCGCTCAAGCCTTTGGCAAAATTCCGCTCGACGTCAACGAAATGAATATCGATTTAATGAGCATTTCTGGTCACAAAATTTATGGACCAAAAGGAGTTGGTGCAATTTACATTCGCCGCAAACCACGAGTTCGAATTAAATCAATAATTTCTGGCGGCGGACAAGAACGCGGAATTAGATCAGGAACGCTTGCAACGCCTTTGGTTGTTGGTCTTGGCAAGGCCGCAGAAATTGCTAAAAATGAAATGGCTAAAGATTTGGCGCATGTAAAAAAACTCAGCGACAAACTTTATCAAGGCGTTATGGAAACAACTCACGTCTATTTAAACGGCGATAAAGAAAAGCGTTATCCTGGCAATTTAAATTTTAGTTTTGCTGGAATTGAAGGCGAATCAATGATTATGGCAATTAAAGATTTAGCCGTTTCTTCAGGTTCGGCCTGCACTTCTTCATCGCTTGAACCATCTTACGTTTTGCACGCTTTAGGTGTTGAAGATGAACTGGCGCATACTTCAATTAGATTTGGCGTTGGACGCTTCACTACCGAAGAAGAAATTGATTACGCCATAAAATTACTAAAAGAAAAAATCGGTAAACTGCGCGACCTAAGCCCACTATGGGAAATGATGCAGGAAGGAATTGATATAAAAAGTATTAACTGGAAATCGCATTAAAAATAAAGAATTATATTGCGAAGGCACGAATTCATTTCGTGCGCAGCAATTCAATATTAACCAAATTCAAATAAAATTTGAATTTGAACCGGAGGTTATATGGCATATTCAAAAAAACTCTTAGATCACTACGAAAACCCGCAAAATGTTGGTTCATTTGCCAAAAATGAAGAAAATATCGGCACTGGACTTGTTGGCGCGCCAGCTTGTGGCGACGTTATGAAACTACAAATCAAAGTTTCATCTGACGGCATAATTACTGACGCCAAATTCAAAACCTTTGGCTGCGGCTCAGCAATTGCCTCAAGCTCGCTTGCAACTGAATGGATTAAAGGTCAAAAAATTGATGAAGCTGCTAAAATCACCAACAGCCAAATCGCTCAAGAATTGAGCTTGCCGCCAGTAAAAATTCACTGTTCAGTTTTGGCTGAAGAGGCAATTAAAGCGGCAATTGAAGATTATAAAAAGAATAAATCTGAGGCAAATTAGTTCATGAAATTAAAATTTTCTGAAACTGGTAATGCCATCGTTGATTATTTGACAATCACTGATGACGCATTCTTGCAAATTAAAGAATTAATCAAGTCAAGAGCTGAGCCATGCGAAGGCATCAAAGTTTCAGTGCGCACTCGCGGCTGCTCTGGGCTTTCCTACACAATTGAATATGCAATTAAAGACAAAAACATTTCCAAATTTGATGACGTGGTAATGCGCGATGGCGTTAATGTTTTCATCGATCCCAAAGTTTCAATGTTTTTAATCGGCAGCCAAATGATTTATAAAACTGATGAATTAAATTCTGGTTTCGACTTCATAAATCCTAACGAAAAAGGCCGTTGCGGCTGTGGCGAGAGCTTTAAGGCATGAAAAATTATTTTGCCCAATTTTCATTTCCAATTGATTTTACTGTTGATGAAATAGAGCTTGAAAAAAAATATCTTGAATTTCAAAAGCAGTTTCACCCAGACAGCGCAAGCACTCGCGACATTGAGCAATCAATTGCAATTAATCAAGCTTACCAAATTTTAAAAAATCCTATCACGCGCGCATCACATATTTTACAACTTAATGGCATTGATTTAGAAGATGATTCTAAAGCGCTAAAGCCTGATTTAGCAACGCTGGAAGAGATATTGGAATTACAAGAAAAAGTTGCAGAAATTAAAGCTGATGAAATTGCTATTTTACAAAAAAACTTAAAAAATAAAATAGAATTTTTGTTGCAAGAAGTACGCGCAAAGCTTGAAAATAAAGACTTTACGAAAGCCGCGCAAATTTTGATTAAAGCGAAATATTTTGACAAAACACTACGCGATTTAAAGGCAAAAAATACTTAACAAATGGCATTATTACAAATTCAAGAACCAAGCTTAAGTCAAGAAAATCAAGGCGAAAACGACATTGTTATTGGCATCGATCTTGGCACTACAAATTCTTTAGCGGCAATTATTGTTGATGAAAAAGTAAAGTTTTTTGCCGATGAAAATGGCAATGAAATTCATCCTTCAATTGTCAAATATGATGATGAAAAAATTGAAATTTCTTCGATCAAAAGATTGATGGGCAAAAGTTTTTTAGACGTTAAAGATCAAAAATTTTCTTTCAAAATTGACGCTGATTCCAAGGAAAAAGAAGGCTTAAAAATCATTGTTGGCGATAGAAAAATCAGCGCGCCAGAAATTTCAGCTGAGATTTTAAAACACTTAAAAAACTTGGTAAAATTTGCAGTAAAAAAAGCGGTAATCACAGTTCCTGCTTATTTCGATGAAGCGGCAAAAAACGCCACTAAACTTGCAGCAAATTTAGCCGGATTGGAAGTTTTGCGTTTAGTCAACGAGCCAACTGCCGCGGCTTTGGCTTATGGCTTGGACAATTCTATTGAGGGAACTTACTGCGTTTTTGATTTAGGTGGCGGAACTTTTGACGTGTCGGTTTTAAAAATGCAAAAAGGTGTTTTTAAAGTCTTGGGAGTCGCTGGCGACAACGCTTTGGGCGGTGATGATTTTGATGATTTGCTTGCTGAAAAATTAAAAATAAGTAAAAAGGAAGCGCGAAAAATTAAAGAAGAACTTTCCCAGACCCCGTCATACGACGGGGTGACAAGTGAGAAAGAAGGTGTAACAACAACTGAGGAAGAGGGTGTGGTAACAAGTGAAGGAGAAGTTGTTGTGACAAGTGAGAGAGATGGTGTAGTGACAAGTGAGAAAGAAGGTGTGACAACAAGTGAGAGAAAGGATGTGGTGATAAGTGAGGGAAAATGCGTGACGACAAGTGATGGAGAAAGTGCGGTGACAAGCGAAACAGAAGGCAGCATGACAAGTTTTTCAGTTGTCACCCCGTCGTATGACGGGGTCCGCTTTACAATTACTCGCGCTGATTTTGAAAAATTAATCACACCAAAAATCAATAAAACCATCACGCTGACCAAAAATTTACTCAACGATTTAGACCTCGAAACCAGCGAAATCAAAGGCGTAATAATGGTTGGCGGTTCAACGCGCATTCCTTTAGTTAAACAAAAACTCGCTGAAATTTTTGGCGAAGAAAAAATTTTAGACAAAATTGATCCCGACCGCATTGTAGCTGCTGGCGCGGCGTGGCAGGCTTACAATTTAAGTGGCAATTCGCAGAATTTATTGCTCGACGTTGTGCCGCTTTCACTTGGCATTGAAATGATGGGCGGCATTGTTGATAAAATCATTTTGCGTAATTCAACAATTCCCGCTTCTGCAACCAAAGAATTTACAACTTATGCCGATAATCAAAACGGCATGAAACTTCATATTGTGCAAGGCGAGCGCGAATTAGCCAAAGATTGCCGCAGTTTAGCCGAGTTTGAAATCAAAAACATTCCCGCCATGAAAGCAGGTTTGGCGCGCGTTGCCGTTACTTTTAAAGTTGATGCCGATGGACTTTTAACCGTTAGCGCTGAAGAAAAAATCACTAAACAAAAACAAGAAATTATAGTTAAACCAAGTTATGGCTTGAACGAAAATGAAGTGAAAAAAATGTTGCTTGATTCGCTTAAAAATTCCAAAACCGATATTGCAGCCAGATTATTGATTGAAACAATTACTGAAGCCAATCACGACATCGATATTTTAAAAAAAGATTTAGAAAATTTTGCTGATAAAATTTCTTCTGCAGAAAAAAAATTAATCGTAGAAAAAATAAATATTTTAGAAAAGTTAATCGCCACAAAAGCAGCGCGCGACTTGATTTTAGAAGCTCAAAAACAATTAGCAAAAGCTGCAGAAAATTTAGTTCTACAAAAAGTTAATGCCGCTTTGGAAACAAAAATAATCGGCAAAAAAATTAGTTAGAAACTTGAATCGCCCATTTTTTACTTAAATAGGATTCAATGGATTTTCTCTCGTCATTGGTCAAAAGTTTTTCAAAAACTATAACTTCTGCAATATAGCCAGTCCAAAAATTTGCACCATCATCACTGGCTCCAATTCTTGCAACCGTTTTAGAAGTTAAAGCGCCAACTACGTTGCCAGTAGTGCCGGTAGCTCCATTATCTATCCCGTCAACATATAATCTTAACTGTCCATTTCCAGAGTTTCTGCTGCTTACTACTATGTGAGGTTTATCGTCGCTGACGTTAGTGGTTCCGCGCAATATAGTACTGGGACATCCAAATCCGCCAGATGCACCAATAAGAAGTGTTCCCTCTCCTACCGAAAGTGGAGCAATATCAGAATTACATTCATTTGTAGCAGATCCAACTATAGGATTGGCAGAGCGAAATGGATTACCACCGGAACTGGCTCCTTGCACTGAAGTTTTTATAACAGCCAGCAAGGTAAAATTTTGGGTAAAATTGTTTTTAGGGATTTCAAGAAAATCATTACCGTCAAAACTAAGTGCTGGCAAACCATTGATGGCGTTTTGTTTGTACTTAGGCTGATTATCTGCGCTTGTTTGAATTGTAGAATTTATTTTAAGTTGGCTAGCTGGAGAATAATCATTCCATTTATTAATTGAATCAGCATCAGATGGACTATCGTTATTTGTTACACTTATAGTATTACTTTCTTGAGAAGTTTCATACCAAAAAGCTATATCTCTGATTGAATTAACTGGTGAACTTTCAGTTAAAGTTCTGGCTGTAGAAATTTTAAACTTTTTAATTAAAGCACTGCCGCTGGTAACGCCGGCGATAAGAATTCCAATAATTAAAATAACTATTGAAAGTTCAATTAAGGAAAATGCCGAAGAGTTTCTTTTAATGATTTTTGGTAACATTTATGTGAACAATTATTACTTTTGAAAAATGAGTTTTTAAGATTTAGCTCTTGAAATTCTTTTAGCAATTAATTCTCTAACTTTAGCAGCATCTTCAGAACCTGCAACTTTCAACCATTTATTTTTTCCGAATCTTTGTCTAAGTTAATCTTTTACTTTCTGATACCGCCTTTGGTTCTAGAGCTTTAGATTTAAATTCGGTTGCTACCGGATTTGGTTTTAAGTTTGAATTTAAAGACAAAGATTCCGAGGATAAATTTTCTACAGCAAATTTCACATCATTAATAAAGCTTATTTCATTTGCTAATTGCGTTGCTGTTGTAGTTGAACCATTTGTATGACGATTTGGCACTATAATTTCTTGTAAAGTTTTTAAGAAAATTTCTTTTTTATCGAAAGCAAGATTGTGATTTTCAATCCACTTAACAAAGACA
>JANRKR010000035.1:0-4289 GCA_033763375.1 Rickettsiales bacterium | reverse complement strand
TTTAGAAATTGTTGTGCGTAATTTTGCTAAAATATAACGATCAAGAATGTGAGAAAAATTTCTATTCGTTGAAATTTTGTTAGCGATGATGCCATCAGAATTGGCGTAGAGGCAAAAGAAATTAAAAGCGTTGATTAGTGGTTTTATTGAAAGGCGCAAAGTGTCGCGAATGGCTTTGCCGTCTTTATCAATTCGCAGTTCTTGGCCGCGCATTACGGGTTGTGAAATCATGTAGAAGCGCATGGCGTCTGATCCAAGGCTTGCAAAAATTTCCAGCGGATCAGCATAATTTTTTAAACGTTTTGAGAGTTTTTGCGATTTTTCATCTAAAATTGTGCCATGGCAAATCACGTTTTTAAAGGGCGCGCGATTGAAAAGCGCAGTTGATAACACAGTCAAAGTGTAAAACCAGCCACGAGTTTGCGCCACATATTCAGTGATGAAATCAGCAGGGAAATTTTCTTCAAACCATTCTTTATTTTCGAATGGATAATGAACTTGCGCGTAAGGCATCGAGCCGCTTTCAAACCAGCAATCAAGAACGTCGGTGACGCGTTTGTAAGTTTCGCCATTTTCTTCAAAAACAATTTCGTCAATGAAAGGGCGATGCAGATTTTCAATTTTTTTACCCGCAACTTTTTCAAGCTCAGCAATTGAACCGAAAACTTTTATCTTTCCCGATTCACTTTTCCAAACTGGAACCGGACAGCCCCAGAAGCGGTTGCGCGTAATTGACCAATCTCTGGCGCCTTCCAACCATTTGCCGAATTGTCCGTCTTTGATGTGGGCGGGAATCCAGTTGATGCCTTGGTTTAGCTCAACCATGCGGTCTTTAATGTCGGTAACTTTTACATACCAAGAAGAAACCGCGCGATAAATAAGCGGCGTGTCGGTGCGCCAGCAATGTGGATAATTGTGAAGATATTGTTCGGTTTTAAGCCACGCGCCAGTTGATTTTAAATATTTTATGATGTCGTCGTTGGTTTCAAAAACTTGTTTGCCTTTGATTGAAAGATCAGGCAAATCGAACATTTCAGAAGTGAATTTTCCGCCTTCATCAACCGGACAAAGCGTTGGAATGCCATTGGCTTTACATAAAATTTGGTCGTCTTCGCCAAAACCTGGGGCCATGTGAACGATGCCGGTTCCCTCTTCGGTGGTGACGAAGTCGCCGTGAAGAATTGAAAAAACTTTTGGGTTATTTTGAGTTTTTTCGTGAGCAACGAAGTAAGGAAAAAGTGGTTTGTAATTAAACTCAACTAAATCAGCGCCTTTCAAGCTCGCGACTTTTTCAACTTCAATAAAATCTTTGGCAAAATCTTTAGCAAATTTTTCAACTAGATTTTCGGCTAGGATTAGAATTTCTGGATCCCGTCCTTCGACGGGATGACAAGGTCCTTCGTTCGTGTGACAAGGTCCTTCGTTCGTGTAACAAGGTCCTTCATTCGTGTGACAAGGTCCTGCGGTCGTGTGACGAGGTTCTGCGGTCGTGTGACGAGGTTCTTCGATCGCGCGATAAGGTCCTGCGACGGGAGGAAGAGGTCCTTCGACGGGATGACAATTTGATGCTGCTGAGGAATGACAAAGTAGGACGGCGTAATCAATTTCTTTACCAACTGCCAATCCCAAATTTGAAGGAAGTGTCCAAGGCGTTGTTGTCCAAGCGACTAAAGAAACTTTTGTTGGATTAAATTTTTTTAAAAAATTTGGAATTTCTGTAAGCTCAAACTTTACCGTCACTGCCTTACTGGCTTTCTGTCTATAAGAATTATCCATCCGCGTTTCAAAGTTTGAAAGCGGCGTTTGGCAAGCCCAGGAATAAGGCACGACGCGAAAATCTTCATAAAGCAAACCTTTTTCATAAAGCTGTTTGAAAGCCCAAATCACTGATTCCATGTAATTTAAATCCATGGTTTTGTAGCTGTTTTTAAAATCAACAAAACGACCTTGGCGCGTTACGTAATTTTCCCAAATATCAGCATATTTCATCACCGACTTGCGACAAGCGTCGTTAAATTTTTCGATGCCGTATTCTTGAATTGCAATTTGACCTGAGATTTGACGGTTCTCAAGCGCGCTTAATTCTTTTTCAGTTTCCATTTCAACTGGCAGTCCATGCGTGTCCCAACCAAATTTGCGTTCAACTTTTTTACCTTTCATGGTTTGATAGCGCGCCACTAAATCTTTGATAAAGCCAGTTAATAAATGACCATAATGCGGAAGTCCGTTAGCAAAAGGCGGGCCGTCGTAAAAAACGAATTCATGTTTTTCATCGCGATGATGACGACAATTGACATGATCTTTCAGCGCGCAAGGTTCAACAACTGGCGACACATTATCTTCATCTAAAGCGCTGGAAAAATTTCTTATTTCTACTGATTTTTCAAAAATTTTTTCTGTTTGCCAAAACTTTAAGATTTCTGCTTCCATTAAAGCAAAATCAAGGTTTTGATTGACTTGCGGATAATGTGATTTTTTTGTCATTTGATAAAAATATTGGAAATGAATTTGAAAATTCAAGATAACAAACAGCTTGAATTTAGGTCAATGGAAAGTTAAAAAATTTGCCACCTTATCGTTTTAAAAATCTTCTAAAAAATAAAATGCAAAAGCTAAAAATTGGTCTTGCTGGCCTTGGAACCGTTGGACAGGGCGTTTATGAAATTCTTCACAAAGATGCTAAAATTCTGCAATCAAGAAGCCAAACTAATTTTGAAATAGTCGCAGTTGCTTCGCGTTCTAAAAAAGATTTTGTCGATCCTAAAATCAGATTTTATGATAATGTTCTTGATCTCGCTAATGATAAGGAAATTGATGTGATAATTGAAGTTATCGGCGGCGTTGAAATTGCCAAAGATTTAATTGAACTCGCTATTAAAAATGGTAAAAAAGTTGTTACCGCCAATAAAGCTTTGCTTGCCAAACATGGTTTTGAAATTGCGCAATTGGTTGAAAAATATAATAGTCATATTGGTTTTGAAGCTTCAACTGCAGGCGCTAATCCGGTTATAAAAACTTTTAAAGAAAGTTTTGTCGCAAGTGAAATTAGCGAGTTTTACGCCATTTTAAACGGCACTTGCAATTTTATTTTAAGTAAAATGCATCAACAAAATTCTAGCTACATTGAAACTTTAAAAGAAGCACAAAAACTTGGTTACGCCGAAGCGGATCCAACTCTTGATGTTAAAGGAATTGACGCTGCTCATAAATTAACAATTTTATCAACTATCGCCGCTTCAACTAAACCAGCCTTTAATAAAATTTACATTGAAGGAATTGATCAAATTACAATCAACGATATCAAACTAGCGCAACAGCTTGATTACAAAATCAAACTTTTAGCAATTTATAAAAATCTTGGCAAATCAAGCCAGCAAACAGTTTATCCGGCTTTGATAAAAAAATCGGAAAAAATTGCTCAAGTTGACGGACCATTTAACGCTGTTTTGGTAAATACTTCAAATGCCAGCTGGAATATTTCAGTTGGTCGTGGCGCTGGCGGATTAACAACTGGTTCGGCAATTATTGCTGACTTGATTGATATTGCTCGCCATCATTCATCTTTTTTATTTGGTGTTGAAAGTGCAAAGCTTCATGAAGCCAAGTTAATTGATATTTCGCAGCGTGAAGGTGAATATTTTGTAACTGTTGTCATCAAAAAATCAGCGCTGGTAAAAAATAATATTGCTGCCACTTTGTTTGGCGAAACAATTAAAGTAAAACAAGCAGCTTTTATTGATGCTGATGAAGAAGTTATTTGCGGATTTTTAACTGAAACATATCCAGAGTTTGAAATTATTGCAGCTTTGAAAAATCTTGATTTGAGTTTAGCTAAATCAGCAAAATTTTTGCGAGTTGAAGAGACTAATTTTTAGTTGATTAAGAAAAATTTGGCGTCAATTCATTTCGTCACCAGCGACTTCATTTTGTCATTCATGAGGAGCGTCAGCGACGCGGCAATCTTTTTCTCGTCATTGCGAGGAGCACGAAGTGCGACGTGGCAATCTATTTAAACCGAAGGAAAACTCATTAGATTGCCGCGTCGCACTTCGTGCTCCTCGCAATGACGCGGTTTGAATTACCAAGTCGCCTAACGGCTCCTCGCAATGACGGTCAGATTGCCAAGCTCGCAATTACGGTTTGATTACCGTGTTGCTCGGCTCACGCGCTCCTCGCAATGACGCGGTTTGAATTGCCACGTCTTCTAACAGCTTCTCGCAATGACGATTATCGAATTTTTTAAAAGTAACTTTACAGCAAAGCCGTCACATCAAGCATGCGTAGCGAAA
>JANRKR010000034.1:0-15575 GCA_033763375.1 Rickettsiales bacterium | reverse complement strand
TATTTTTTTATAAATTAAAATGTTTCCAATCTTTTCAACTTTTAAAATTTAATTAACTCAAAATGAAAATTGCTGCCGCGCAAATCGATTTTTATATTCAAAAAATCGCTCAAGAAAAAATTGCTGGATGCTTGGTATTTGGACCAGAAACATCAGTTGTTAATTATCGCTTTGATTTAATTGCTAAAAAAATTTCACCAGATTTGTCCGATCCATTTTTGGTTGTCAATTTAAGCAAAGAAAGGCTTAATGAGGATAAAGGAATTTTAGCTGATGAGTTTTTTTCACTTTCAATGCTTGGTGGCAGAAAATTAGTTTTAATCAAAGATGCTGACATAGCCGCCGCTGGCGCGCTTAAAATTCTTTTTGAAGAAAGTGATTTCGCCAAAAAAAGCGATAATTTTATTTTAATTTTAGCAGGCGATTTGGATAAATCTTCAAGTCTGCGTAAGCTTGCTGAAGATAATCCGCATTTCGCAACTATTGCTTGTTATGAAGATAATGAAAATACAATTAAGAGATTTATTTCTTTAGAACTGGCGAAAAACCAAATAAAATCAAGCCCGCAAGTCACTGAATTATTGCTACAAAAATTTGGTAAAAATCGTCAAATAATTTTATCAGAAGTTGAAAAAATCTCACTTTATCTTGGAGATTCAAAAGAATTAACTGATGAAAAACTTAGTAAAATCAACGATTTAGAGGGCGAAATTTCAGTTAATGAATTTATCACAAGTTTTGCAGAGCAAAAATTTGATTTAGCATTAATTAAGCTTGAAAAGCTTTTTAATAAAGGATTTGAGCCAATTATGTTAATTCGATTTATCGCTAATTATTTACAAAAACTTTATCAGGCAAAATGTGAAATTGAATTTTCCGGAATTGATTTTGAAACGGCGGTTAAATCGCAGCGATTATTTTTTAAGACTGAAATTGAATTTCGCAAAAATTTAACAGCTTTGCCTTTAAAATTTTTAACTAGAAATTTGCAAAAACTTGCCGAACTTGAGATAAAAATTAAAACTACTTCTACGCCAGCAAAGCTTTTATTTATTGCTTTTATTCAAGATGAAAAAATTTTTAAAACTAACTTATAAAACTTTTTTATTAAAGCAGCTTGACATTGAAGAAAGCGAACTTTAATTTGCCCGCCCTCTTTAAATAATAGTTTTTTAAAAAGAGATTCATTCATTAGTTTTAGTCTTGTTTGTTTTTTCAAGTTCTTAGTAGTTCTTTTTAAAATACAGTTTTTTAGAAAA
Source organism: Rickettsiales bacterium (assembly GCA_033763375.1). Taxonomy (GTDB): domain Bacteria; phylum Pseudomonadota; class Alphaproteobacteria; order Rickettsiales; family UBA1997; genus UBA2645. The sequence continues at coordinate 14,316 of JANRKR010000034.1, read as the reverse complement.
TACAGTTTTTTAAAAATGGAGCGAGCAGCCTAGTTAAATTCACTAAAATTTCGTTGTTTTACATCGTAAATAATCGCGTTTTTTTGTTTTTCATAAAAAGCAAATCAATAAAAAAGAAAAATAAAGGCGATAGCTCTGCAATATTTGAGCTATCTCTTTATTAACTTTAGGGTTCTTAGAGAGATTTAAGCTAAAATCAGATTTCTCAACTTGAGAGTTTGATTCTGGCTCAGAACGAACGCTGGCGGTATGCTTAACACATGCAAGTCGAACGGGTGTAGCAATACATCAGTGGCAAACGGGTGAGTAATACAGAGGAACCTTCCTAGCAGTAAGGAATAACCCCGAGAAATCGTGGCTAATGCCATATATTACCCTTTAATGTAAAAATTTTGGGGGAAAGATTTATCGCTGTTAGATGGGCCTCTGCCGGATTAGCTAGTTGGTAGGGTAATGGCCTACCAAGGCAATGATCCGTAGCTGGTCTGAGAGGATGATCAGCCACACTGGAACTGAGACACGGTCCAGACTCCTACGGGAGGCAGCAGTGGGGAATATTGGACAATGGGCGCAAGCCTGATCCAGCAATACCGCGTGAGTGATGAAGGTCTTCGGATTGTAAAGCTCTTTTAGTGGGGAAGATAATGACGGTACCCACAGAAAAAGCACCGGCAAACTTCGTGCCAGCAGCCGCGGTAATACGAAGGGTGCTAGCGTTGTTCGGAATCACTGGGCGTAAAGCGTACGTAGGCGGTTAAGTAAGTCGATTGTGAAATCCCCAAGCTCAACTTGGGAATTGCAACCGAAACTGCTTAGCTCGAGTATGGTGGGGGATAGTAGAATTTCTAGTGTAGGGGTGAAATCCGTAGATATTAGAAGGAATACCGGTGGCGAAAGCGACTATCTATGCCATTACTGACGCTAAGGTACGAAAGCGTGGGGAGCAAACAGGATTAGATACCCTGGTAGTCCACGCAGTAAACGATGGGTGCTAGTTGTCGGGCTCTTAGAGTTCGGTGGCGAAGCTAACGCGTTAAGCACCCCGCCTGGGGAATACGGCCGCAAGGCTAAAACTCAAAGAAATTGACGGGGACCCGCACAAGCAGTGGAGCATGTGGTTTAATTCGATGCTACGCGAAAAACCTTACCAACCCTTGAATCTGGTTGACCGATACAGAAATGTATTTTTGGAGCAATCCACAGCCAAGACAGGTGTTGCATGGCTGTCGTCAGCTCGTGTCGTGAGATGTTAGGTTAAGTCCTTCAACGAGCGCAACCCTCATCCTTATTTGCCATCGGGTTATGCCGGGAACTATATGGAAACTGCCAGCGACAAGCTGGAGGAAGGTGGGGACGATGTCAAGTCATCATGGCCCTTATGGGTTGGGCTACACACATGCTACAATGGTGGTCACAGCGGGAAGCGAAAGAGCAATCTGGAGCAAATCCTTCAAAAGCCATCTCAGTTCAGATTGAGGGCTGCAACTCGCCCTCATGAAGTTGGAATTGCTAGTAATCGTAGATCAGCACGCTACGGTGAATACGTTCTCGGGTCTTGTACACACTGCCCGTCAAGCCATGGAAGTCGTTTCTACCTGAATAGAGTGAGCTAACCCAACTATTTATTTAGCTGGGAGGTAGCTCTACACGGTAGGAATGGTGACTGGGGTTAAGTCGTAACAAGGTAGCCGTAGGGGAACCTGCGGCTGGATTACCTCCTTAAGAAAAAAGTTCATCTTTCGAGATGAGCTTTAAAAAATACAACGCAGAGCTATCGTCCTTTACTTCAGGATAATTAGTGCAGCTGTCGCCTTCATTTTTCTTTTTTCAAAACACAACGCGATTAATTTTACGAGTAATTTTCTCTGATTATTTTTCTTCCAAAATGCCTCATCTAATCATCGAGCATTCAGCTGACATAAAAAAAGATTCTGCTAAAATTTTACAACAAAATATTCAAAGTTTGATGAATGCTTCTGAGGGCAATTTTGAAGCGGATCAATGCAAGGCGCGAGCATTTATCTTTGATGATTATTTTGTCGGTCTACCCGATCAATCAAACTCTTCCTTCATTCATATAACCTTGAAAGTTCTTTCTGGTCGATCAGTTGAAGTTAAAAAAAATCTTGCACAAAAAATTGTCGAATTTACCAAAAAATTTTTTGATGATTTAAAAATAACTTCAAAGCGCTGCGATATCTCAGTTGATATTGTCGAAATGGATCGCGAAACCTACCAAAAAATTCGTATCGAATAATGTTTGGTAAAAACCAAATTTTAAAACCACAAACTCACGACGGACTTAATCTCGATATTCAAGAAATTTTTCCAACTTTTCAAGGTGAAGGTCCATATTCAATGCGACCGGCGGTTTTTATTCGTCTTGGTGGTTGTAATTTAGCATGTGATTTTTGCGATACGGAATTTGAGACTTATCAAAATTTTTCGCTTTCCAAAATCATTACAGAAGTTTTGAATTTAGCTAAAAATTCACAGGGAAAAATTGTCAGAAAACTGATTGTAATCACTGGTGGTGAACCAATGCGTCAGCCAATTGAAAAGCTTTGCGAAGAATTATTAAAATTAGATTTTCTTATACAAATTGAAACTAACGGCACAATTTTTCGAAACTTACCAAGTGCAATAAAAATTATTTGTTCACCAAAAATTGTTAATAACAAATATCACCAAATCAGACCAGATCTATTATCTCGCCTTAATGCTTTAAAATTTATAATCTCAAAAACTCAACAAAATTATTCTGATATTGCTGAAGTTGGACAATCGCAATTTAATATTCCAATTTACGTTCAGCCAATGGATGAATATGACGAAGCCAAAAACAAAAAAAATTTAGAACATGCTTTGCAGCTTTGTGAAAATCATGGCTATTTTTTATCACTGCAAATTCACAAAATTTTAAAAATCAGATAATGGCATCGTCGCAAATCAACTTTTTCGTCGAACTTTTCGCAATTCAAAATTTTCTTAGAAAAACTTGATTTGCGACAGCTCAATAATATTCAAAATCATCATTTAAGCTTTTCTCGAAGAGCTTTGGCTTTTTTGATCAATTAGTTTTTCTGATTTTAAAGCTGAAATTTTTGTTTTTGGATTGGATTGCCATGATTCTCTAGTAACGCTTTGGAAAAGCGGATCTAAAATTTTACATATTTCTTCGCCAACTTTTTGCGACAAAAGAACTGATGCAGTAGCGCCAGCGGGAAAACGATAAGGCGCTGCCTGAATTGTATTTTTTAAACTCATCGCTTTTACAGCTTGTAAATAATTTTGTATAACAGTTTTGTCATAAGAAGAGGTTCGCATCACGGCGTTAGAAAAACTATCAGGAATTGCTGAAACAATTCCGGCAATTCCGCCATATAAAGCCTTTTGCGAAAGATTTGTTTCGTCAGAATTATTGGCAAGCCAAACTAAATATCCGCGCACAAAAAGTGGTAAAATTGTAAGTTTCGCGGTGTTAAAAAATTCTCGATTAGACGAAATATCTTTGCCCATTTTTGCCAACACATTTTTGGCAGCTCTGGTTTCTAGAATAGCATTAGCTGGCGTATCTATTGCTGAGGTTGCTGCCGATAAAGTATAATTATCGATTTGTGGATAGTTGTCTTTTAATCTTCTTCTAACTTCCAAACAAGGTCCAATAACAAATAATTGTTGAATCGCTCGATAGCGGAAACCTTGAATAAAAATATGAGGATTAGTTTTAAGTTGCTCAATTGGCGATTTACCAGCATCAGTAAATATTTTTGCAACTGTCCAAAAATGACGATTAGTGGCGTTTAGTAAAGTTTGGGCGAAAAAAGAAAGATAACGAACTCCTGAAAAAATTTCAGGCTTAAGATTGCCATTTTCGTCAAAATGATTTGGCTTACCAATAAGCTCAATATCTTCTGGAGTTAAAGGTTTTGATGAATTTTTACCATCTTCTTTTGGCACATGCAAAATTTTAGGATTAGCTAACAGTGTCTATCTAAAAAGTTTAAAAAATCCCGTATATACCTTTAATACGTGCGGGGTTCTCCACAAGCGTAGGGCGCGCGGCTTATGTCGCGTTGCCTTATCCCAAAGAGATAAAGGCTTAAGAATTAATTGAAGGTTTCTAAAGCGGCAAGTTGTCATGCTTTTTCCAAGGGCGAGTAATTTCTTTATTTTTTAAAATTTGGAAAGCTTTGCAAATTCTTTTTCTGGTATTTTGTGGTCGAATAACTTCATCAACAAAACCACGAGACGCAGCCACAAAAGGTGAAGCAAATTTTTCACGATATTCAGCAACTTTCTTTGCTTTACTTTCAGGATTTTTAGCTTCTTCGCGGAAGACAATTTCAACTGCGCCCTCTGGACCCATAACGGCAATTTCTGCATTTGCCCAAGCATAATTAACATCGCCGCGTAAATGTTTGGAATTCATAACGATGTAAGCGCCGCCATAAGCTTTTCTGGCGATTACAGTAATTTTTGGCACAGTTGCTTCACCATAAGCATAAAGCAGTTTAGCGCCATGACGAATAATACCGCTATGTTCCTGATCGCAACCCGGCAAAAATCCTGGAACATCAACAAAAGTTAAAAGCGGAATATTAAAAGCGTCACAAAAACGAATGAAGCGTGCTGCTTTCTCAGAAGCTTTAATATCCAAACATCCTGCCAAATTCATCGGTTGATTAGCAACAATGCCAACGGTTTCGCCTTCCAAGCGCCCAAAGCCAACCATAATATTTTTGGCATAATTTGGTTGAATCTCGAAAAAGTCACCTTCATCTAAAATTTTTTCAACCAGTTCTGCCATATCATATGGCTGGTTAGGATTTTCGGGAACCAAAGTGTTGAGTGAAACATCGACGCGATCACCGTCATCATCAGTTGGAATTTGCGGTGCAGATTCTTTATTAGAAAGCGGTAAAAAGTTAATTAGGCGTCTGGTTTGAAGAAGCGCTTCAATATCGCTTTTAAAAGTTAAATGTGCTACGCCACTTTTAGAGCCATGAACCGAGGCGCCGCCTAAATCTTCCTGAGTTACGGTTTCGTGCGTAACGGTTTTAACCACTTCTGGACCGGTTACAAACATATAGGAAGAGTTTTCAACCATGATGGTAAAATCTGTTAAAGCTGGTGAATAAACCGCGCCACCAGCGCAAGGTCCCATAATTAGAGAAATTTGCGGAATAACGCCGCTGGCGTCAATATTGCGTTGAAAAATTTCGCCGTAACCACCAAGGGAATCGACACCTTCCTGAATGCGTGCTCCGCCAGAATCATTGATGCCAACAACTGGCGCACCCACTTGCATAGCTTTATCTAAAACATGGCAGATTTTTTTAGCATGGGCTTCGCCAAGTGATCCGCCCATAACGGTAAAATCCTGGCTGTAAACAAAAACCAAACGACCGTTAATTGTTCCTTGACCAGTAATAACGCCGTCTCCGGGATGTTTTTTGTCTTCCATGTCAAAATCAAGACAGCGATGTTCAACATAAAGACCATATTCTTCGAAAGAATCGGCATCAAGCAGCACTTCAATTCTTTCGCGAGCAGTTAATTTGCCTTTGGAATGTTGCAGATCAATTTTCTTCTGACCGCCACCCATTCTGGCTTCTTCGCGTTTTAAGTTTAATTTTTGGATATTTGAAGAACGCATAAATAAAAGGTTTAAGGAATAAGGAAGAGAGAATTATTATTTACCTCAACTCTTCCCAAATTTAATTTTGTTTAAGTTTGGCGATAATAGTTTCGCCGCCAATCATAGTTTGTCCAAGAGTGATTTTTAAATCAGAGTCAAGTGGTAAATAAATATCAGCGCGACTGCCGAAGCGAATAATACCATAACGATCACCAGCTTTAACCTGTTGACCTTCGCTGATATCGCAAACAATTCGTCTTGCAACTAAACCAGCAACCTGAACAAAAACAATTTCTGTGCCATCGTCGGTTTTGAGAATAACCGAGTTTCTTTCATTTTCATTTGTTGCGTTGACGTCGTTGGCACTGAGAAATTTGCCGGCTTTATAAACTATTTTGGTAATAGTTCCAGAAGCCGGAACGCGGTTAACGTGAACATTAAAGACATTTAGAAAAACGCTGATTTTGCGCCATTTTTTATCACCAAAACCTAAATCATCAGGAGCGTTTACTTCATTTTCAACTAAAGTAACAATCCCGTCGGCTGGACTAATAATGGCATTTGCTTCGTTTGGAGTAAATCTTTGCGGGTCACGAAAGAAAAAAATGCACCACAAAGTAAGAACAAGTCCAATTAAGCCAAGTTTGTTGCTGATAAGAGCAGCGATGATTGTTATTAAGGCAAAGATAATAATAAATTTATAGCCTTCTTTGTGAATTGGGAAAGAAACTAACTTCAGCGCGTCGATGAAATTTTGCATTTTGTTAAATTTTACGGTTAATTTTATTTTTGTTAAAAAAACTTTATAAACTTAGAACACTGTTAGCTAATTATTTTTAGCACAGATTTTGGAATGTTTTTAGCGTTTTTTTGATAAAATTAAGATAAATATCTGGATATATTTTGAATAATTTTATCAAAAAATAAGCAAAAACAGAGCTAAATATGGGATGAAAATAATTAGCTAACAGTGTCTAATCTTCATTAGCTTTTTGCCAAAGCTTATCAAGTTCTTTAATTGAGATCTTTTTCTTCTCAATAGCATTTTGATCTAAAATAAAATCAATGGTCTTTTCTTCAATTATTGAACCTTTTAATTGAGAAACAGCCTGAGGATTTTTTTGATAATAATCCATCACTGCTTTTTCTTGACCCTGAAATCTTGTTAATATTTTGCCAATTTCGCGATTAAGATCATCATTGGTAACTTCAATTTTATGTTTTTGCGCCAGTTCGCTTAAAATAATGCCACAGCGAATCATGCGGCTGGCAACTTCGCGTTTTTTGGTTTTTTCCTTCTCCTTTTCTTTGTCGTTTTTGAACTTGTTTGGATTGGTTTTTAGCTCTTCCTCAGTTTCGCGCCACAGATTTTTTAACTGTTCTTCAACTAAACCTTCCGGCAATTCAAAATCATATTTTTTGTTAGTGAAGTCAAAAAATTCTTTTTTAAATAAATTGCGGCTGATGCTTTGGTAGTTGCCTTCAACTTGTTTTTTAACTTCATCTTCCAACTTGGCTTTGCTGTCAATGCCAAAAGTATTTTTGATAAATTCATCATTAATTTCGGGTAATTTTCCAATTAAAACTTTATTGATCGTAACTTCAAATTCTGCGGCTTTGCCAGCAAATTCAGCTTTGTGATATTCTTTAGGAAATTTAACTTTTACTTTCACCTGATCGCCAGCTTTTTTGCCGATTAATTGATCTTCAAAATCATCGATAAAACTTTTGCTGCCAAGTTCTAATTGATAAGATTTAGCAGCGCCGCCTTCAAACTCGATTTTATCAATTTTGCCAAGATAATCGATATTAACCGCGTCGCCATTTTTGGCTTTATAAGATTTATCTTGTTCGTCCCAAGTGCGATAAAATTTCAGCAATTTATTCAAAGCTTCGTCAATGTCAGCTTTAGTAATTTCTGCTTCTCTTTTGATAACTTTTGCTTTGGCTAATTCAATTTCTGGAACTTGCGGATAAAGTTCAATAGAAGCGCTAAATTCAATGTCTTTGTCGTTTGCAAAATTTTTGATGTCAATTTTTGGTGGTAATGCCGGTTTAAAGTTATTGTCTTTGACGATCTTTTTTAAAGTGTCAGAAATTATTTTATCTGCTTCATCAGCCATAATTGACTGACCATATTTTTGTTTAATAACGTCATCTGGAACTTGTCCTTTTCTAAAACCTTTAAGATTAATGTTGCCTTTAATTTTAGCGATATAGTCGTTAATTTTAGATTCGATAAGTTGCTTGGGGATAATAATTTGAAAATCTTTTTTCAGTTTTTTATCGAGAATATTTTTAATTTTTACTTCCATTGAAAAGACCTTGATTAGATTTGAGATATTTGATGGCTTTTTGAAAACAACAGCGCGATTTAAAAAACAATCATATAAAATTTAGTTAAATTCAAAATTAGTTTGAATTTTGGTGGTTCAAAATCTTGGTTTATTTGAGTCGCTTGGAGCTAATTAAATTAGCACATCTGAAGTATTTTGTTTTGTAAAAGTTCAGTTTACGAATTTTTCGAGTTTAAATTGATGCTAGTTAAATTTCTTTTGAATTTGCCAGCTGAGTTTTAACAACAGATTTTGGCAGATGCTGGTGCGGATAGAGGGACTTGAACCCACATGCCTTGCGGCGCTAGATCCTAAGTCTAGTGCGTCTGCCAATTTCGCCATATCCGCTTAAGAAAGCTTTGTAACAAGTGGCTAATTGGCCGGGATTACATCAATGTAAGTACGGTTTTTTCTGGCACTTTTAACAAAAGTTACGATACCAGCAATTTTAGCAAAAATGGTGTGGTCTTTACCAATACCAACATTTTTACCAGGATGCCATTTAGTGCCTCTTTGGCGCACAATAATATTTCCAGCGTCAACTATTTGTGAACCGTATTTTTTGACGCCAAGTCTTCTTCCGGCTGAGTCGCGACCGTTTCGTGAACTTCCACCCGCTTTCTTGGTTGCCATGATTACTCCATGATTTAGTTAAACAATTCAATCAACATAAAGACTGAAAATTGCTGAAAGTTTTTATCAAATCTAAAATTTTGATCTATTGGCTTAAGCCTTTATCGACAAGATTTTTATCTCAGTATGAAACTGACGATGACCTTGCTTTCTGCGTGAATTTTGTCTTCTTCTTTTTTTGAAGATAATAACTTTTTTACCTTTGTAAGTTTTAACTATTTCAGCTTCAACTTGTGCGCCTTGAATTAAAGGGTTTCCAAAAGTTGGTTCAGCTTTTTCATTTTGAAAAAATAATATGTTGTTCAAAGTGATTTTTGTACCAACTTCGCCTTCAATTTTTTCAACAGTGATTCTTTCATTTGGTGCTACGCGATATTGCTTGCCACCAGTTTCGATAATTGCGAACATAATTTGTTTTAAATAAATTGTGCCTGTTAAGATTGATTTTGCCAAGATTGATCTTGCAGAGTTTTTTTAAGATTTGCGAAAACTTGTCTTAAACTTTTTTATGAAACTTAAAACTTGTAAAAGAAGCATCAAAAACAAAACTGACATTAGAGGCGCGGCAAACTAGAAGCCGAGATATTTTTGTCAAGTCGGATTTTAAACTTCCAACTTCAATTCAAGCTAAGTCTAGCAAACTAAAGCCATAAACAAAATTAACATGACTAAACTTTTTGAAGCCAAAAAACGTCTTTATCCACAACAAGTAAAAGGACGGATCAGAAAAATAAAATCACTTCTTAATGTAGTTTTTTTAAGCATTTATTTACTGTCGCCACTAATTCGTTTTGATCGCGGAGAAGATATACCAAATCAAGCAATTTTAATCGATTTACCAAATAGCAAAGCTTATTTTTTTTGGATAGAAATCTGGCCACAAGAAGTTTTTTATTTGGCGGGAATTCTTATTATTGCTGCTATTACGCTGTTTTTTGTTACTTCGTTATTTGGCAGAATTTGGTGCGGTTACGCTTGTTTTCAAACAGTTTGGACGGATATTTTTATTGCAATTGAAAGATTTTTTCAAGGCGATCGCAATGAACGAATTTTGCTTGATCGCAAAAATTCTTTCAAAAAATTCTGGCGTAAATTTCTTACTCATTTTTGTTGGATTCTGGTTGGACTTGTTACTGGCTTTGGTTTTGTTTGTTACTTCAACGATATTTTTATTCTCAGTAAAGATTTTTTAGAATTAAAATTTGTTTTGGTGCCAACAGCGTGGATTTTAGGAATTGCTGCTGCAACTTACATAATGGCAGGTTTTGCCCGCGAACATGTTTGCACTTATATGTGTCCTTACGCGCGCTTTCAATCGGCAATGTTTGATGAAAATACTTTAATTATAACTTATGACCAAAAACGTGGCGAGCCTCGTGGCAAGCATAAAAAAGGCGAAAGTTTTAACAATCGTGGTGATTGCATTGATTGCAAACAATGTGTGGTAGTTTGTCCAACCGGGATTGATATTCGCAATGGTTTGCAAATGGAATGTATTGCTTGCGGTCTTTGTGTTGATGCTTGCGATGAAGTGATGGATAAAATTGGTCGTCCCCGAGGTTTAATTCGTTACGATACGGAAAAGAATTTACTTAATCCAAGCCCCAAAAACAAATTTCGTTTTTTCAAGCCACGAACTTTCTACTATGGAGCAATTTTGTTAATTGTTTCTGGTTTGGTTTTGCAAGGTTTGATTTTTAGATCTGATTTAGAAGTTGATGCAATGCAAAATCGTAATCCAATGTTTGTAACGCTTTCTGATGGAAGCGTGCGTAATGGATATACTTTGAAAATAATCAATAAAACTCATCAAGCAAAAATATTCCAACTTTTAGTCAAGAAACCAGCTGAAGCTGAAATTAAATTACAATCTTTTGATGGTTTAAACGATGTTGATAACCTTGTGGTTGATAAAGATTCTGTTGCTACTTTTACAATTTATATAACTTTGTCTAAAGATTTTGTGTCAAAAAATTCTGACAGTCAAAATTTAATTGTTTTATCAATTAGTGACAAATTAAAGCTTACCAGAAAAGATTTTAATCTGTCTTTTATTTCAAAATAGCTAAGTCAAAAGTTTCAATGAATAAAAATCGCAACATCCACTCAGCCTTTTCTTTGATTGAGTTATCAATAGTAATCCTGATAATTGGTATTCTGATTGCCGGTATTACTCAAGGTTCAGCTTTAATATCAAAATTCCGTCTTGCTACTGCCAAAGCTGTTACTCAAAGTTCACCAGTAAATTCAATTAAAAATTTAATTTTGTGGTTAGAACCAACAACGGATGATAGTTTTACTAATGCCTCTTCAAGCAAAGAGGTTTCTGATGGTGATTTAATCTCTTCGTGGAATGACATTAATCCGCAAGCTACTTTTAAAACAAACTTCACTCAAGCAACCGCTGATAATCAGCCAACCTACAAAACTAAAGGAATTAATGGCATTCCTTCCTTATCATTTAATGGAACTTCTAGTATGCTTAATTCAACTTCAACTCTTATTCCAAATGGCGCAAGTAGCTATACAATTTTTATAGTTTTTCAAAGTACTAGTTTGGCAACCCAAGTAATTTTTGCTCAAAATGGCGTTAATTGCACCGGCGAATATGTTGGAGTATTTACCACTTCTTTGCGTGTCAACGGTTGGGGTTGTGGTACTTTTGGCGATACTGATGCTTTTAGTTTTAGATTAAATACCCCAACATTTGTTGCTTACAGAGTTGATGGCTCGCAAACCAACAATGTATTAATTTATTCTAATAATAACTCTTATGGTCCCTTTGCCAGAGCATTATCAGTAAATGGTGTGAATATGGTAATTGGAGCTGGAAATAGAAATCCTTATCTCTACTGGCTTAATGGCTTTTTATCAGAAATTATTATTTTTGATCGCGCTTTAAAAACTGACGAAATTACTTCAATTCGTGATTATCTGATCAAAAAATATTCTATTACATCTTAGAGCCTGTTTTCAAACCTAATTAGTCTCATATTTAGTTCTATTTTTACTCAATCTGAGTTTAAAATAATTAGCCAACAGTGTCTAGACAGGTTCTTAAAAGCAGCTTATAGATCTTTTTGTGAAAGCCATTTGCCGTCAGATTTTTTATAGGAATTAAATTTTTTTGCCAAAGGCTGATATTTTTTTGCGGTTATTTTTGCGGCTTCAAAATTAAGCGAATCAAAAAAATAAAAAATGCGCGAAAACTTTGAAATAAAAGCTTCTTCAGCCTCATCTATTAAAACTAAATAATCAGCCTGATTAGAATTTTCTTCTTGGTTAGAAATTAAAATTGGTTGTCTTTTTAGATCAAAATTTTGATCAAAAATTGTAATGTGAGGAATAAATTTATTTTTGCCATAACTCCAAAGTCCGTCATCAATTTCTTTGATTTTGATTTGATGTTTGGCAAAAATTAGCGCTTTTTTCTTTTCTTCTAAAATTTTTAGCATCAATGGCGCTAAAGATTTGATAAGGCTTTCGTCGCATTGATAAAAATTAATTTCCATTTTATTTTACAAAAAATCTTTAAATTCTTTTAAAACATCTTCATACATTTTGCGCTTAAAAAAAACGATTGAGTTGATTATATTATTCTTATCAACCCATTTCCAATCTGAAAATTCAGGATCTTCGTTTTTAATATTGATTGCGGAATCGTCAGCCAAGAATTCAATTAAATACCATCTTTGTTTTTGACCCAAATATTTTCCGCCCCAAAATTTTTTCTGCAATTTGTAAGGCAAATTATAATAATAATGAACAGCGCTTTTTTTGAGAAGTTTGATATTGCTGTCAATTATTCCGGTTTCTTCCTTAAGTTCACGCAGCATTGCCAAATCTTCACTTTCACCGGCATCAAGCCCGCCTTGCGGCATTTGCCAAGCATCGGAATTATTATCAATTCTTTTGCCAACAAAAATTTTTTTTTCTTTATTAAGGATCATAATTCCAACGCCGCTGCGATAAAGATAGTCTGGCTTCTCGTTATTTTTTTTTAAGATTTCGGAAATATTTGCGGTCATGAAAATTTGACTTAATTTTGATCGTAAAGATAATTTTATAAAACTCTAAACAGGTTCTAAAAAGATTTAAAAAAAATCCAATCTTAAAATTTCTTAATCTTAATTTATTTCATGAAATATATTTCAACTCGCGGCAACGCGCCGGCACTTTCTTTTTTTGATGTTGTTTTACAAGGTTTGGCAACTGATGGCGGACTTTATGTTCCGGAATTTTTGCCAAAATTCAACGCCGTTAAAATTGCTCAGATGCGCTATTTAAGTTATGAAGAATTATTTTTTGAAGTTACTCAGCATTTTGTTGCTAATGAAATTGACGCCAAAGACTACAAAAAAATTATTGCCAAATCTTATCAAAATTTTTCGCATTCCGCAATTGCGCCGCTAAAACAGCTTAGTCAAAATGAGTTTTTGCTAGAACTTTTTCACGGACCAACTTTAGCTTTTAAAGATTTCGCTTTGCAATTTTTGGGAAATTTGCTTGATTATCTTTTAAAAAAACGCCAAGAAAAAATTGTCATTATTGGCGCCACTTCTGGCGACACTGGATCGGCGGCAATTCAAGGTTGCAAGGCTTGTGACAATGTTTCAATTTTTATTTTGCATCCGCATAATAAAGTTTCGCATGTGCAAAGAAAACAAATGACCACAATAATTTCTGATAATGTTCACAACATCGCATTAGAAGGAAATTTTGACGATTGCCAAAAAATGGTAAAAAAAATGTTTGGCGAGCAAGAATTTTTGGGTGGCAAAAAAATGGTCGCGGTAAATTCAATAAATTTTGCCCGCATTATGGCGCAAATTGTTTATTATTTTTATGCGGCATTAAGACTTGGCGCTTCTGAAGAAAATCCTATTTCATTTTCTGTGCCAACCGGAAATTTTGGCGATATTTACGCTGGATTTTTAGCCAAAAAAATGGGTTTAAATATTGGCAAACTTATTATCGCAACTAACGCCAACGACATTTTGCATCGCTTTTTGCAAGATAATGATTATAGCCGATCTGACGCAATTGATACAATTTCGCCAAGTATGAATATTCAGGTTTCAAGTAATTTTGAAAGATTACTTTTTGATTCTTATCAGGCACAAAAAACACCAGAAAAATTAGCCGAACTAATGAAAGATTTTGAACGTAGCGGCATTTTGAAAGTTGACCAAGAAATTTTGCAAAATATCAGAAAAGACTTCGCCTCTTTTGCTTTTGATGACGCAAAAACCTTACAAAAAATCAAAGAAATTTTTGTTCAAACTTCTGAAGTTTTAGATCCGCACACCGCAATTGGCGTTGCCGCAAGCAATCAATTTGTTAAAGAAAAAAATTATAATGGCGAATTGGTTGTTACGCTTGCCACAGCGCATCCAGCGAAATTTCCCGAAGCAGTAATCGCTGCAATTAATGTCAATCCACAATTACCTAACTTCATGGCAGATTTATTTGAGCGCGAAGAAAGAATGGAAGTTTTACAAAACAGCGTCGAAATTGTGAAAAATTTTATCAGCCAAAAAATATGAAAATTTTATCGGAAATTTCTTTGCTAGAGCCTGTTTTCAAACCTAATTAGTTTCAGATTTTGGCATATTTTTAGCGATTTTTTTATGAAATTTTTTATAATATCGGAAAATATTTTAAAAAATTTCGTGAAAAAAAGAGCAAAAATAGAACTAAATATGA
>JANRKR010000033.1:0-8047 GCA_033763375.1 Rickettsiales bacterium | reverse complement strand
CTGCGTATCTAATTTTATCAAACAATAAAAGCTTCCTCTACTCTTATCCTGAGTGATATTCTTAGTTGTTATTACTAGACCTTGTAAGACGCTATCAACCTTTAGTTTTTGATATTCTTCTTTGATCTTGTTGTGCAAATCATCTTTTGTAAGATTTTGATGATTCTTGAGAACATTTGATTTCTCCATTATCGCAAAGGCAGAACTCACCAAGGCAAAAAAATTTTTCCAATCCTCTTCTCCTTTGCTAAATTTGAATCCCTGACCTAAATAAGTTCCTATGGTTTCAACCGCTGTAGCCCATACATGCTGCAACCTAGATCTTATCTGCAATTCTATTAACAGATCACAATATTCATTTTGAGGCTCATAAGAAGTTTTGTAAATTAGATGAATTCCCCTATACCCTGATTGTTTAGGATTTTCTATGTAGTCTGATTTATTTTTTAGAGTATGTCGAAATACACCTTTCGACTTTGAAGAGCCTAAGCGCGAAGTTTTTGAATAAACTTTTTCCAGTTCTCTAACCGAATCAATATCCTTTAAAACCGCTCTTAACCCGCCAATATCCTGCATTTGATCCAATCTCATCCTTGGTTCTCTTGAAAGTTTATCAATGATAGTCGGCGTCCTCTTTAATCTTTGAGCAGTTACTACATAACTAATTTTGAATTTATTTAGCCTCTCTTTAAGGGTCGTTTGAAAAGTATTTAATGGGTAAATATGAAATGCTCTCCACCTATTTAAAACATCTATGGCTTCTTCATTACCAGAGTTAGATCTAAGTAGTTCACCAGCTTTGGCTACCTGAGATTTAGATGGTTTATTCATTTCTCTAAGAAAGTTAAATTGAATATTTCTACTCATAATTTAACTCCCTCGCCGTTGAAAGGCAACCCTTTTTATCCTTGAGGGGATAATTGCCGAATTTGGTATAAACAAATATTTGACTTTTGTTCGACCATTCCTAAATTGCCGCGCCTCTTGTCTTGGATGGAAATTTCTAAAAAAATTTAACTAAAATTTTAGTTTGGTCTTAGATTTTCCTTAAATTTAATTGGGTCTGTAGCTCAGCTGGTTAGAGTGCGCGCCTGATAAGTGCGAGGTCGGTGGTTCAAGTCCACCCAGACCCACCATTTAAATTTAGCTTTTAAATTTAATTTTTACAAAATTTTCTGCTTTGGCAATTTTAAAGAAATTGTTAAATTTCTTTGATTATTTCACCAAAAAGCTGCGCTGGCAAAGATCCGCCGGTAATTTTATCAGTTGGTGAATTATCATCATTTCCAATCCAAACGCCAACCACATAATCATCGTCAAAACCAATAAACCAAGCATCACGATAATTTTGGCTGGTTCCAGTTTTGCCGTAAATATTATTTGCTACATTGGCGTTTTTTCCCGTACCGCTTTTTACAACTTCGCGCAGCACTTCTAAAATTCTTTCACGCGCCGTTTCTGAAATCACTTTTCCTAAACCTGAAGATTGGCGCAAATACAGTTTTTCATCCTCTTCATTATTAATTTCTGAAATTGTGTAAGGAATTATCGCTTCACCAAAATTAGCAATTACGGCATAAGCGCCAACCATTTCATAAAGGCTGATTTGCGAAGTTCCAAGCGCGATAGTTAAATCGTTTTTTTCAATTTTAGAAGTTATGCCTAAATTTTGCGCCGTAGTAATGATTGAATTTTTATCCAACTGGCGCGCCAGTTGCACCGCCACTGAATTTAGCGATTGAGCGAAAGCTTGCTTCAAAGTGACTTCGCCCAAATAAGATTTATTATAATTTTCCGGCAACCAATTTCCAACGTTGATTTTCTTGTCCTCAAAGCGATCATCAACTTTAAAACCATTTTCAAAAGCAGTTAAGTAAATAAAGGTTTTAAAAGCTGAACCAGTTTGTCTTTTAGCATAAACTGCGCGATTATATGGACTTTTTTGATAATCAATTCCGCCCGACATCGCCAAAACCGCGCCGCTTTTATCCATAATCACCACAGCGATTTGGGCAGTAGCGATTTTTTTAGCGTTTTTAGCAACGAATTTATTTTCCAACTGCTCTAACTTTTCTTGAATTCTTTGATTTAAGGTTGTGGTAATTATAATTCTTTTAGCAGTTGATTTTTGTGGAGTAATAAATTCTAAAAATTGTGCGCGAACTAAATCAGCAAAATAAAGCCTTTGCGACTTTTCAACACGATATGAAATATCTTCTACAACCTGCGCAATATTTTCAGTTTTTAAAAATCCAGCTTGCGCCATATTTTCCAAAACTTCAGTCGTTCTGCTTTCAGCGCGATCCTGATTATTTTTTGGTGAAAATTTTGACGGCGCTTTTAATAAACCCGCCAACATCGCCGCTTCATTTAAATTTATGTTGGAAACTTTTTTTCCAAAATAATAATGCGCTGCGCTGCTAACTCCGTAATTACCAGCGCCAAAATATGCTTTATTTAAATAACAAGTAAGAATTTGTTCTTTGCTGAAATGGCGTTCTAATTGAATTGCCAGTAATAATTCTTGAATTTTTCTTTTGAAGGTTCGCTCTGGTTTTAGAAATAATAATTTTGCTAATTGTTGAGTAATTGTGCTGCCGCCTTGCACAATTTTACCTGCTTCGTGATTAACATAAGCTGCGCGAATTACGCCAAAAATATCAACACCATGATGTTTAAAAAAACGGCGATCTTCAGTTGCTATAACCGCGTCAATAAGGTTGTTAGGCAATTCATAAAAATCAACTTCGCTGCCGTAAATACCGCCAAAAGTGGTGATCGTTTCACCATTAGAATATTTAATTTCAATTACTTGTTTGTTTTTTTGCGCTTCTAATTCAGATAAACTTGGCAGATCGTTCACAAAATAAAGCAAAACTAAACTTGCAAAAGTGGCGATCCAGATTGAGAAAATAAACAGCCACTTCAAAATAAATTTCATCATTTATAATTAATTTATGCCAAATTTTATTTTTAAAAATAATCAACTTGTAAAACGGGAACGCGCCAACATCGCAATTGATGATCGCGGCTGGCTTTTTGGTGATGGAATTTTTGAAACCTGTAAAATTTTTAATGCTAAAATTTATAATTTTAAAGCCCATCAAAGCAGAATTAACGAAGGTTTGAAGAATTTAAAATTTCCTAAAGATTCTGCTAATTGTTTTAAAAATTTAGAAAAAAAAGCTCAGCAATTAATTACAAAAAATAAAATCAAAAGCGGCTTATTAAAAATTTCTATCAGTCGCGGAAGCGGAAGTTTAGGCTATTTACCAACTTACGATTCACAACCGCTAGTTATCATTCAAACTTTCGCTGCAAGAAAATTACCAGCGAAAATTAATTTAGGAATTTCATCAATTAAAACACCAAATTTTTCTTTTGGCAAAACTCTCAACGCGCTGCCTTATGTTTTAGCAAAAATTGAGGCGCAAGAAAAAAATCTTTTCGATAATGTAATGTTATCGGAAAAAAAATTTATTGGCGAAACTTCTTCAGCTAATATTTTTTGGGTAAAGAACGGTAAAATTTTTACTGCAAAAAAATCTGGCGGAATAATATTTGGAACGGTTTGTCAGCGTTTGATAAAAATTTCTCCACAAAAAATTTATTTAGTCGATGCTAAAATTTCTGCCTTAAAAAAAGCTGATGAAATTTTTTTGACCAATTCTGCATTTGGCATTTTATCAGTTGATGAATTTTTAGGACGCAAATTATCTAAAAATTTAGCTAATAATCTTAAAGAAATTTTAGAAAAAGATATTGAAAAACTATGCCAAAAATAAAATTAAAATGGCAAAATCCATTAACAATCGCTGAAAAAATTAGTGCTAAAATTAGCGACGAAAGCTGGATTTTATTATATTCAGCTTTGAATCAAGAAATTAAAAAATCTATTTCTTATATTGGACTTTTTGCTGAAGAAAAAATCATTAGCGATAATTTTTCTGAAGCTGAAAAAATTATTAAAAATAGTGATAAAAAGTGGTTTGGATATTTATCTTATGAAGTTGCATCTGATTTTGAAAAATTACCTAAAAGCCCAAAATCTTTTATAAATTTACCAAAAATTTGGTTAATAAATTTTGCAGTAATTCTTGAATTCAATCACAGTAAAAAAACTATTTACGTCAATTACACCAATAAAACAAAGCTTGCACAAAGTTTAAAATTTATTGATGACAAAATCGCCAAAAACAAATTTAAGTCAAAAAAGTTCTTAACTAAAGTTAAAAATATCAGCTCAAACTTTTCTAATGAGTCTTATTTAAAAGCTATTTCAGATATTAAAAAAAAGATTATTCAAGGCGATTTTTACCAAACTAATTTAACCAGAAAATTTTTTGGCGAATTTGAACAAAAATTAAATCATAAAAATAATTTTGAACTATTTCTAAGGCTTACAAAATCAAGCCCAGCCAATTATTCTGCTTTTTTTAAATTTGATGAAAATTACATTATTTCTTCAAGTCCGGAATTATTTTTATATGCTAAAAACCAATTTATTTTATCGCGACCAATTAAAGGCACATCTGCGCGCGCAACAGATTTAAAGCAAGATCAAAAAAACAAATTATTTCTTAAAAAAAGCAATAAAGAGCGTGCTGAAAATTTAATGATTGTTGATTTAGTCAGAAATGATTTAGCCAGAATTTGCAACGCTGGAAGCGTCAAAGTAAGAAAACTTTTTGCCATAAATTCTTATGAAAATGTTCATCACATGTCATCTGAAATTTACGGCAAAATTGCCAAGAATTTTTGTGCATTTGACGCAATTAAAACTTGCTTTCCAGCTGGATCAATGACAGGCGCGCCAAAAATTAAAGCGATGGAATTTGCTGCAAAAAAAGAAAATATCAATCGTGGTGTTTATAGCGGCTCGCTTGGAATTTTTGCCAAAAATGAAATCAATTCCAGCGTCGTGATTCGCACTTTAATAATTCATCGCCAAAAATTTGAATTTCAAGTTGGCGGCGCCATAACTTTCGATTCCGATCCCAAAGCTGAACTGGCTGAAATTTTTGATAAAGCTAAAGCGATTAATAAGTTGCTTGGAACTGATATATACTTAATCAAATTCAAACGCAGTTTGAATTTGGTCTAAATTGATTTGAAAACAGGCTCTAAGTAGCTTTGGTATATACGGGAAATTTTGCTTCAAAAAAATACTGAGAAAAATATTTTTTAAATCTTGCTAGACAAATTATTTAGCAAAAATAAAAATCTTTGAAAACAATATATTGTGTAGTTTTAGATAAAATAACACTAGATGTAGTTTTATTCACGTCAACACAGGCTTAAGATAAATTTCAAAATTCACTTCTTTAATTCATGTCAAAAAAAATAATTAACAAAACTCAATCCAAAAAAAACATCACCAACCCAATAAAATCAGACTCAAAAACCTCAGCACCAAAAAAGAAATTTGCTGTAAAAATTGATCACAATAAAGACGAAAAACTCAGCAATTTTGGCAAAGCAGTTTTGAAAGATCGCTATTTGATGCCTGAAGAATCTTATCAAGATTTATTCGCCCGTGTTGCTGCTTACTATGCCGATGATCAAGAGCATGCGACTCGTCTTTATAATTACATTTCTAATTTATGGTTTATGCCGGCAACGCCAATTCTTAGTAACGGCGGCACCGATCGTGGCTTACCGATTTCATGTTTTCTTAATGAATCCAGCGATTCACTTGCCGGAATTGTCAGCTTATGGAATGAAAATGTTTGGCTAGCTTCAAAAGGTGGCGGCATTGGCAGCTATTGGGGCAATTTGCGTTCAATTGGTGAAACAGTTCGTGGCAACGGTAAAACATCGGGCATTGTGCCATTTATCAAAGTTATGGACTCGCAAACATTGGCAATTTCACAAGGCAGCTTGCGTCGTGGTTCGGCAGCAGTATATTTACCAATTGATCATCCTGAAATTGAAGAATTTATTGATATAAGACGCCCGGTTGGTGGCGATCCAAATCGTCGCTCGCTTAATCTTCATCATGGCGTTTGTGTTACCGATGAATTTATGAAAGCAGTTGAAAAAGGCGATGATTTCGCTTTAAAAAGCCCTTATACTGGCAAGACTGTTGAAACCGTTAAAGCGCGAGCATTATGGATCAAGCTTCTTACTACCAGAATTGAAACTGGCGAACCTTATATTTTGTTCATCGACGCTGTTAATAAAGCAATTCCACAACATCACAAAAAATTAAATTTAAAAGTTAAAACCTCGAATCTATGCAGTGAAATAACACTTCCAACCGGTATTGATCACCTTGGCAAAGATCGCACCGCCGTTTGTTGTCTATCTTCGCTCAATTTAGAATTTTACGATGAATGGAAAGATAATCCGCAAATTATTGAAGACGTAATGCGCTTTCTTGATAATGTTTTGCAAGACTTCATCGACAAAGCGCCAGATTCAATGGCTAAAGCTAAATATTCCGCGATGCGTGAGCGTTCAGTTGGTCTTGGTGTAATGGGCTTTCATTCATTCTTACAAAGCAAAAACGTGCCGATGGAATCAGCGATGAGTAAGGTTTGGAATAAAAAGATTTTTAATCACATTAAACTTTCAGTTGACAAAGCTTCAAAAATTTTAGCAAAAGAGCGCGGTTCTTGTCTTGACGCCGCAGAAGTTGGAGTTGAAGAACGCTTTTCAAATAAATTAGCCATCGCCCCAACTGCTTCAATTTCTATTATCGCTAATAATTCTTCACCAGGAATTGAGCCTTTCGCCGCCAACTCTTTCACTCAAAAAACCTTGACCGGATCATTTAATGTTCGCAATAAAAATTTGGTTAAATTACTTGAGTCAAAGGGCAAAAATACTGAAGATGTTTGGTCCTCAATTACTATAAACGAAGGCTCAGTCCAACATTTAAATTTTCTTGATGAGCATGAAAAACTGGTTTTTAAAACTGCCCAGGAAATTGATCAAAGATGGATAATTGATCTTTCTGCCGAACGTCAAGAATATATTTGTCAGGCGCAAAGCTTGAATTTATTTATGCCAGGAGACGTATCGAAAAAAGAATTACACGAAGCTCATTTCCGTGCTTGGCAAAAAGGTCTAAAAAGTTTGTATTATTGCCGATCAACTTCAATTCAGCGCGCTGATAAAGTTTCCAACAAAGTTGAAAACGACATTATGTTTAAAGAACAAAAACCCGAGACAATTGCCAATGAGCAAGATGTTGAAAGCAAATATGAAGAATGTTTAGCCTGCCAGTAACAGCATTTTAAGGCGCGCTTTTGGTAAATAATTGGAATAATAAATCCGCACATCAAGCCGCATATTTCTTCCTTCCTCAAATAATCGTGGTGAATTATTTGAGGAAGATTTTGGCAACACGCTTTTTCGCGTTTGCGCGGTGGTGAATTGTCTGCATCTTAAATACTAAAATCTTTTGGATTTCTTGGCATCTTTCAAAATTATTTTAGAATTCGCCTAAGTTTTGCCTTCTTGAATTAGTTTTGGTTTTGATTGAGATTGGGAAATGTTATAATAACTTCAGTCCCATAATTTGGCTTGGAATTAACTTCAATTTTTCCATTTTGCGCCCTTACTAATTCTTTAACGATTGGTAATCCAAGTCCAAAAGAATCAACTTTATTAGAATTAGGATTTTTGATGGTTTGATATTTTTCAAAAGCTAATTTGATTTGATTTGGCGTCATTCCAAAACCTTGGTCTACAACTTTGATCTGTAAGAATTTTTGATTATCTTTATTTTCAATCTCATCAGCAATAATTTTCACCTCGGTATTCTCATTGCTATATTTTATAGCATTAGAAATTAAGTTAGTAAGAATTTGCTTAGTTCTTTTGCCATCAAGATTTATTACAAAATTATCGTCGGCAATTTTATCAGCGATTTTGGTGGTAATTTTAATATTTCTGTTATTTGCGAAATTTTGATTTAATTTAATTGAACGCTTTATTATATGATTAATATTAACTTTATCATTTAAATTAAGCGAAAAACCTTTGCGTATATTACTTGATCCAATATCAAGTAGATCTTTAAATAACTCGTTTAATTCAA
>JANRKR010000032.1:0-10430 GCA_033763375.1 Rickettsiales bacterium | reverse complement strand
CGTAGCAATTCAACATTTTACAAATTCAAACTTGTTTGAATTTGATTTAAAAATGGTGGAGAAGGCAGGATTTGAACCTGCGAACGCTTGCGCGGACAGATTTACAGTCTGTTGCCATTGACCACTCGGCCACTTCTCCATTGGATTAAATTAAAATCTACGATTTTAATTTAGGTCTAAATTGAATCAAAAAAGCGAAAGCGGTTTCGCTTCTTTTGATAAGTTTTATTTTTTTAAACTAAAAAACAAAAAGAGCGCGGCTTTCTAAGGGACTCAATTTGAAAGTCAAATAGACCGATAAAAACTAGATTCTTTCCAAAGTCTCTACGGTTCTTTTTTCAATAATTTCGCCAGTGTTGCGCGTGCTCTTTGGCTCAATTACAAGCGCCCAAACCTCTTCTTTTGGAGCTGGACAATGTTTAACTTTTTTTGGCACCAAAATCATTTCACCAGGATTAGCTGTTAAAGTTCGATCAAGAAATTTAATGATTAATTCGCCCTTAATCACAATAAATAACTCGTCTTCCTCTTCGTGAGAATGCCAAACAAAATCACCTTGAAATTTTACAACTTTGATAAAATTTTCATTTAACTCGCCAATGATTTTTGGCGACCAATGCTCTGAAAAAAGTCTAAATTTTTCGTTGAGATTAATTTTTATTGGCTGACTCATAATTGCAAATTTTGCAGTTGGATTTTTTTTGTAATTTAACTTTACGAAAATCGTTTTTTAGAAAATCGAAAAGCAAAATTTTGCCGATTAAACTTTCTCCAATTCCCAAAATTTCTTTAATTGTAATTGTTGCTTGAAGCGCGCCAATTGTGCCTGCAACTGATCCTAAAATTCCTTTCTCAGAAAGTGGCAGCACAAAATTTTCATCAACAAAATTTGGATTAAAACAAGCGTAACACGGATTATTTTTTTCATAAGATTTAAAAACTGAAACTTGTCCTAAAAATCCTTTCACTGCGGCAAAAATTAATGGTTTTTTTTCCTCAAAACAAATTTTGTTAATCAAAAAACGTGTTTGAAAATTATCCGAACAATCCAAAATAAAATCATAATTGGCACTGATTTTTGTAAGGCTTTCACGATTCGCTCTTTGAGGAAAAATTTCTAAATTTATATCGGAATTTAAAGCAGAAATTTTTTCTTTAGCACTTAAAACTTTTTTTTGTCCTAAATTTCTTTCACTATGAATTACTTGGCGCTGTAAGTTTGAAAGCTCAACTTCGTCATCATCAATTATACCAATATTTCCAATTCCCCCAGCGGCTAAATAAAATAAAACTGGCGATCCAAGTCCGCCTGCGCCAACAATCAAAACTTTAGCGCGCAGCAATTTTTCTTGGCCCAATTCACCAATTTCAGGCAAAATAATATTACGTAGATAACGCTGTTTTTGATTTTCGTTTAGCATGATTTATTAGAAATTGATGCACGTTGGACCCCGCAACAAGTGCGGGGTGACAATGTGGAAAAAGATCTCTAAACTGTCACCCCGCAACAAGCAAATTCAAATAATTAATGACCTGTTGAACCAAATCCACCTGCTCCGCGCGCGGTTTCATCCAAATCTATAACTTCTTCTATCAAAGCCTGTTCGTGTTTGGCAATCACCATTTGAGCAATTCTCATGCCGCGAGTAATCGTAAAATCAACTTGCGAGTGGTTAATCAAAATAGCGCAGACTTCACCGCGATAGTCTGAATCAATGGTTCCGGGAGAATTTAATACCGTAATTCCATTTTTCAAAGCCAAGCCCGATCTTGGTCGCACTTGCGCTTCAAAACCTTTAGCAAGCGCAATGGCGATGCCAGTTTTAACTAATTTTATTTCGCCAGATTTAATCACAATTGGTTCTTCAATTGCGGCAAGCAAGTCCATTCCGGCACTTCCCGATGTTTCATATTTTGGCAAAGGTAAATCTTTGTTATTTTCTAATCTTTTAATTTTTAGTTTTGTCATTTTATTAAGAATTTATTTTAAAAATTTCGAGGTTGATAAATTTGCTGCGATGAATAAAAAACGCGACTCTTTTTTCTCTTATAAAAATTTTTTAGAAATAAATTAGAAATAAAAATGTCAGAAAAAAATTTTTCTGTTAAAGACGAAAGTCGGCGCAAATTACTTACCAAAACCGCATATAGCGCCGCTGGAATTGGTGCCGCTTGTGCCATTTTACCATTCATTGATAGCATGAATCCGTCAAGTGATGTTGCCGCTTTGGCTTCAATTGAGGTTGATCTTACTAATATAAAAGTTGGTGAAGAAAAAAAGGTGATGTGGCGCGGCAAACCAGTTTCAGTCAGAAGAAGAAGCGCTGAAGAAATTGCCGAAGCCAAAAAAGTTGATTTAGCGCAATTACGCGATCCACAAAAAGATGAAGAGCGTGTTAAAGCCGGCAAAGAAGAATGGTTAGTAACAATTGAAATTTGCACTCACTTGGGCTGTATTCCAATTGTTGGACAAGGTGAATATAAAGGCTGGTTTTGTCCTTGTCATGGCTCGCAATATGACACTTCAGCTCGCATTAGAAAAGGTCCGGCACCAAAAAATTTAGAAATTCCGCCTTATGAATTTGTTTCTGATAATAAAATTAAAATTGGTTAAAAATGTCTAATCACATTCAAAATGATTTTGAAGAAAGTATTACCGAAAAATCAAAAGCTGCCAAATGGCTTAACGATCGCCTGCCTATAATTGGCACCATTGAAAATGTGTTATTCAAACATCCTTATCCTAAAAATTTAAGCTATTGGTGGAACTTCGGCTCAATTGCCGGAATTGCTTTGGTTATACAAATTTTAAGCGGGCTTTTTTTATCAATGCATTATGTGGCAAACACGCAAATGGCATTTGATTCAGTTGAACATATAATGCGCGATGTGCGTTATGGCTGGTTAATTCGCTATATTCACGCTGTTGGCGCTTCAATGTTTTTTGTAGCACTCTACGCCCATATAATTCGCGGGCTTTATTATGGCTCTTACAAAGCGCCGCGTGAGCTTTTATGGTGGATTGGCATAATTATTTTCTTATTAACCATGGCAACCGCTTTTATGGGCTATGTTTTGCCGTGGGGACAAATGAGTTTTTGGGGCGCAACAGTTATTACCAATTTATTTTCAGCGCTGCCGATCATTGGAAAATCAATCGTTACATGGCTTTGGGGTGGTTATTCAGTTGATAATCCAACTTTAAATCGTTTTTTCTCGCTGCATTTTTTAATGCCATTTTTAATTGTTGGCGTCGTATTACTTCACCTTGTGGCGCTTCATACTTCAGGCTCGAACAATCCAAGCGGAGTTGAAATTAAAACCAAAAAAGACGCAATTCCTTTTCATCCTTATTTTACTATCAAAGACATGGTTGGTTTCGTCGCCTTCTTTTTAGTTTTTGGCTATTTCTTATTTTTTTATCCCAACGCTTTAGGTCATCCCGATAATTATATTCGCGCCAATCCAATGGTTACGCCAGCACATATTGTTCCGGAATGGTATTTCTTGCCATTTTATGCCATCTTGCGCGCGGTGCCTGATAAGCTTGGCGGCGTTTTGATGATGTTTGGCGCTATTGCATTATTATTTGCTTTACCATTTCTTGATCGCAGCCAAATCAAATCTGGCGCCTTTCGACCACTTTTTAAAAAATTCTTCTATATTTTTGTTTTGAATTTTATTTTTCTAGGCTGGCTTGGAAAATCACCGGCGGAAGGCTGGTACGTTTTAGCGTCACGCTTCGCCACTTTATATTATTACGCTTATTTTTTAGTAATCTTACCAATTTTACCAAAATTTGAAAAGCCTTTAAAACTTCCAGAATCAATTGACGAACATTATCAAACTCATCATGAAAATTAATTCGCAAAAACTCTATCAGCTTTTGGAAGAAATTCCCAAAGGCAAAGTTACAACTTACAAAGAACTGGCACAAAAACTTAAAACTAAAAGTTATCGCGGTGTCGGTCAAATTGTTGGCGCTAATTTAAATGCACCAAAAATTCCTTGTCATCGCGTGGTTAAAAGCGATGGTTCAATTGGCGGATACGCTTTTGGCGTAAAAAAGAAAATTGAAATTTTACAAAAAGAAGGCATTAAAATTGCCGGCGATAAGATTATCGATTTTGAAAAAAAATTACATAAATTTTAAAAACCAGACCCCGTCCTAAAGACGGGGTGATAAGAGAGATGAAGACGGAGTAAAAAGAGAGTTGAAGACGGAGTGAAAAGATATCTGAAGACGGTGTGACAAGAGAGGTGAAGAAGGAGTAAAAAGAGATCTGAAGACTGAGTGACAAGGGACCCGAAGACATGGCACAACCACCTTATGCCAATTATATTCGTCTTTAAGACCCTTTGTTATCCCGTCTTTAGACCATCTGTCACTCCTCTTTAAGACTCTTTGTCATCTTGTCTTTGAGACCTTTTGTCACCATGTCTTTAATACTCTTTGTCACCCCGTCTTTAGGACGGGGTCTGGAAAAATAACAATAAAAATGAAAAAACTTTTTCTGATTCTAGCTTTAATTCCAAACTTAGCCTTGGCTAATGAAAGCCACGATACCAATCCACTTGAAACTTCAGCACTTCATCCTAAACAAATGAAATGGGAATTTGATGGCTTCTTTGGACGCTTTGATCGCGCTTCAGCCCAACGTGGCTTTCAAGTCTATAAAGAAGTTTGTTCAGCTTGTCATAGTTTAAAATTATTTTCTTATCGCAATTTAACTGAAATTGGTTTTTCTGAAGCTGAAGTTAAACAAATTGCCAAAGAATATTCGGTTTCTGACGGACCAAATGATGATGGTGAAATGTTTGAGCGCGAGGCTTTGCCATCAGATAAATTTGCCGGTCCATACGCCAATGAACAAGCAGCCCGTTCAGCCAATGGCGGTGCTCTTCCTCCTGATTTTTCTTTGATTGTTAAAGCGCGTCACGATGGCGCTAATTATGTTTATTCATTAGTTACTGGTTATAAAGACGCGCCGGAAGAATTTGTCATGAATGAAGGCAAATATTATAATCCTTATTTTGAAGGTCGCCAAATTTCAATGCCGCCGCCATTAACCGAAGATGGTCAAGTTACTTACACTGATGGAACTTATGCTACCAAAGAGCAAATGGCAATTGATGTCGTAAATTTTTTACAATTCGTGGCTGAACCAGAAACCGAAAAACGCAAGAAAATGGGCACGCGCACGATGATTTTTCTTGCAATTCTCTTGATAATTCTGGTTGCCGCCAAAAGAGCTATTTGGAAAAATGTTAAATAAATTTTAAAATGACCTTTCAATTCAACGAAGAAAATCAAAAAAAGATCAGCAAAATTCTTGCTAAATATCCTGATGATCGAAAAAAATCCGCAGTCATGCCGCTGCTCGATTTAGCGCAGCGTCAAAATCAAAATTGGATTTCAAAAGATGTTATTTCTTGCATTGCTGAAATTTTAGCGATGCCTGAAATTAAGGTTTATGAAGTCGCCAGTTTTTATACAATGTACAACTTAAAACCAGTTGGAAAATATCTTTTACAATTCTGCAAAACCACGCCTTGTATGCTTCGCGGCATTGACAAAATTATCAAAGATTGTGAAGAAAAATTGGGTATTGAAATTGACGAAACTACTTTGGATGGCACTTTCACTTTGAAAGAAGTTGAATGTTTAGGCGCTTGCGTAAATGCACCAGTGGTTCAAATTAACGATGATTTTGTTGAAGATTTGACTTCAGAAAACTTTCTAGAAATTCTCGAAGCTTTAAAAGCCGGCAAAGAATTTAAAGTTGGCTCACAAATTGGCAGAAAAGGTTCTGCTGCTAATTAAAACTCAATGACACAAAAAACCAAAAGCTCTAATTACTTATTCAGCTTTTCAATGTTAGCGCTAACAGTTTTTGTCGCAGTAATTAGCGCAATTTTTATTATAAAATATTGTGAACTCTTTGACGATCTTGGCATAGTTGCCAAAAAAAGATTAGAAAACCATCCGCTGGCAACTTTTTTTATCACACCAATTTTTTTCTGGATTTCGGCCTATATTTGTCGCGCTTATTCTCAACTTGCTTCTGGCAATAAATTACATCTGGCTTTTGATGAATTAAAAAAAGATCCCAACAATTTTGACAAAGTTTCAACTTTTTTAAATATTCGTTTGGTAATGATTAAAGCGATAAGTTCTTTGATTGCCAATCTTGGTGGCGGCGCTCTTGGTAAAGAAGGTCCTTCTGTTCATATGTCAGCAGGAATTTTTGCCGTTCTCGCCAATCGATATAAAAGATTCTTACCAAAAATTAGTTTAGAAAATTGGGTTTTTGCCGGAACAGCTTGCGGCTTAGCCATCGCTTTCAATGCACCAATTGCCGGCATTGTTTTTGTTATTGAAAAGTTAGCAAAAAGAAAATTTAAAAACTTTGGCAATAATATAATCTGGACTTTAGTTATGATTGCTATTGTCACGATAATTTTTCATAAACCTCATCCGCTTTTCAACTTCCATAATCTGGTTTTTAAAACTGAAAATGAATCTTTGTGGCTAATTTTCACCGCAATAACTTGTGGCGTTTTGGCTTTAGCTTTTCAAGCTACTAACAGTTTTTTCTATGCTAAAATTTTTAACATCAAATCAAATTGGTGGCATTTAATTCCAGTATCTGCTGGCATAATTGTCGCTTATATCAATTTTTATTGCGGAATTTATTCATTTAGCGGCGGCATTTTCACTGCTCAGGAAGCCTTATCAAATAGCAGTCAAATACTTTCTTATAAAGAAGTTGGTGGCAGAATTTTAAATACTATAATCACTTTTGCTTCCGGATGCGCCGGTGGCTTGATCGCACCATCAATCGCAATTGGAACCGGAATTGGCTCAATCATCAGCATTTTATCTGATCATGAAATTGATGTTTTTCTTTTAATTGGAATGGTTTCTTTTTTAGGAGCTGTTCTTGGCGAGCCAATAACCGCAGCAATTATCGTTTTTGAAACTACTGGGCAAGACTGGCAAAATATTCCTTTCTTGATTGCAGCAACGATAATCGCCACCACAATTTTTAAAAAACTGGCAAAATAATTTCACATTAAGCAGCGTTAGCTGTAAAGAATTATAAAAAAAGTAAATGGACCCCGTCATGCGACGGGGTGACAATTATGATGGAACTGTCACCCCGCCTTACTCTTGTTACCACTTCTTACTATTTTCACCCCTTCGTACTCTTGTCACTCCGTCGCATGACGGGGTCCATTTACTTATGAATTAGAACAAAAACCCATTAAAATGTTAGTCCGAAAAATTCTATTGCGGATGCAGCAATTCATTTGCTGCGAGCAATTCATGATAAGCCAAATTCAAACATGGTTTGAATTTGAATAAATAAATGGTTGGGACTTCAAGGATTACTCGTAGTTTTTATTTTTTAGTTGCAGCGAGTTGCAATTTGCTAAAGCAAATTGTCGAGGTTCGAATAAGTTTTATTTCAACCATTTCTTTGAAATGGTTGGGACGGAAGGATTCGAACCTACGCATGACGGGATCAAAACCCGTTGCCTTACCACTTGGCTACGTCCCAATAATTAGTGCTAATATTTGATTGCTGGATCTTAAGGGGGAAAAAGTGAGGGCGGATTTCTAAAAGCGTTTTTTACTCAAGTCAATTAAATCTTAGACATTGCCTGATTTACTTCTTAAGTTCACTTAACTAAATTTCGTCTAGATTTTTTTGCCTACAGAATTTCTTATTTCTAAATCTCGAAAATCCTCCTTAAACAATGACTAATTCAAAGTTTTAAGACTTAAAAAATTAAAAAATATATGACTCAATTAGAAGAGATTATTCAATTATCCGAACAAATTACCAAAAGTTCTGATCAACTGGTTGCAAAAATGGCCGAACTTAGCAGCATCGCTTCGCATGGCGGTGGCGTTGATCCGTTTATTTTCGGATTAAGCATTTTTGTCTTAACTTGTTTTGTTGGCTATTTTGTGGTTTGGAAAGTAACTCCCGCGCTACACACGCCGCTAATGGCAGTAACCAACGCAATTTCAGGCGTTATTGTAGTTGGCGCTATTATCGCACTTGGTTCAAGTAGCAATTTTTCTTTAATTTCTGTTTTTAGCTTCATCGCCATTACAATTGCCTCAATCAATATTTTTGGCGGATTTTTTGTCACTTGGCGCATGTTGCAAATGTTTAAAAAGCCTTCATCTGACAAGTAAGATTTAGAATTTATGACACGTGAAGAAATACTGTTGATACTGAAAGAATCAATTTCATCAGCAATCACTTTGTATGAAAAAAATCCAGAAGAGAAAAGCTCTGTGGTTTTCATGAAACAAAAAAATCTTATACATTTCTTAGAACATCTTGGAGAATCTAAAATCATAGATAAATTAGATCTTTCTCCACTCTTGAATGTAAAAACAAATAGCGAACTAGGTCTAGAATTATTGCCAGAACAATATTTGGAAAATCCGCAATTTTTTTATTTTTTTGCAAGAGAAATAAAAGATAATCAACCTGATTTGTTCAAGCTTCTCGATTCTCTTGATTTTGCCTATACTGATCGAGAAATTGATGCAGTTAATAATGCCAGAAATAAGAGAGATGGGTTTTCTTATTGGATAAATGAACTTGGAAAAGAAAGCGGGATTTTAAAACGAGGTCAGTCGATGTTGTGTGACAACGTAGACAGAATAGTGGTTGAAATGCCAGCCTGCGATACTCTTGGCATAAACTCACCAATTGCAAGTCGCTTGAAAGAGCAGCTAGATTATTTAAGTGAGTATGAAAATCAAAACCCAGAAGAGTTAATTTCTTACAAGATTTTATTTCCTTACAATGTGGGAAACAATTCACACTGGAATGTTGGAGAAATTATTTTTGAAGAGAATCTTGATGGTCAATTCGAAGTTACAACTACAGCTTACGATCCTTTTGGCGAAATAAATTATTTTAATGAGACAATTCAAGAGCAAATCACTGGCGTATTCGAAAGTAAATATGGAAAAGACAGAATTACTTTCTTTCAATCACAGCAAAAATCTATTCAACCAGTTCAAACTGGAGTTGCTTGCGGACTTTACACCGCAATTGCCCTTCATAATTTAAAAACTAAATCTGAAGACGAAATTTGGGATGGTGTTTTTGATGAATCGGGAAATCAAAAAGACGAAAAAACTTTAAGGGAAGAAGATATTAAATTAGTTGGTTTGCATAATCAACTCAGCGCATCAAACTTCTGCGTGCCAATTAATGAAGACAACTTTGTTGATGGTCGACAAGATCGACAAAATTTAACCGCAATAGAGCAAGAACAATTAACGGAAGTAATTCAAAAATTAGAACAAATTTCTGAACTAAAAGAACTTTACAAAATATTTTCAGCCATAAATAACTTTTTAATTGGCAACAATAATGATGAAGAAATGCGATTTTTAAGAGAAAATTTTCAGCACGCTCTCGAAGAAAAGTGTATTCAAGAAATCTTCTTTAAAAACGAGGTTGGAAAAAAAGATGAGTTTAAAGTAGATATTTGTTTATTGCCGATTATCGGAAATTTTCTATCCGATAAACTATTGAACAAAATAGTTGATAATTTTTCTGACCTAGCGAGACAAGTTATTGAAAGTAAGTTTTATGAAAAAGATTGGCATCTCGAATACGATGAAAATATTAACGCGCTGTTTCTTAAAGCAAGTGAATCTATCTTAAAAATAAAAAATATAGAACCGAAATTGTTGACCGATTCTTTAAATAATATTTTTAAAAAAGCTTATGAAGATATTAAAAACGAGAAAGAATCACTAGTTAAAAGAAAAATACCTAACGAAGACCATCCCAATAAAAATCCAAAAATTGAAGAATCTAGAAAGCTTGAAGAGAATGAGGTTCAAGAAAATACAAAATAATTGCTAAAAAACGCGATTTTTTTGCTGATAGTTTCGATTCAATTCTGTTAGGCTTAAAGCTTCGTATTTGTTGTCTCGCAATTTTTTAAAGAAAATGACTAATCAAAAAATTACCAAAAAACTAACTTTGGGGCCACTTCCCGCTTCTAAAAAAATTTATGTGCAAAGTGAAAATTTTGCCGATGTGAAAGTGGCGATGCGCCAAATTGCTTTATCGGAAAAATCAGAAAATAAAAATTTTACTGTGTATGATTGTTCAGGAATTTACACCGATCAAAATTTTTTAGACAAAATCGATTTAAATAAAGGTCTGCCGCGCCTGCGCCAACAATGGATTTTAGAACGTGACGATGTTGAATTTTACCAAGGCCGCGCTGTTAAACCGCAAGATAACGGCATTTTAATTGCAGGCGCCAAGCCTTCAGCGCCCGAATTTGATTTATCGGAATTTAAGCCACTGCGCGCCAAATCTGACAAAAAGCCAACGCAAATGGCTTACGCGCGCGCCGGCATCATCACCAAAGAA
>JANRKR010000031.1:0-34109 GCA_033763375.1 Rickettsiales bacterium | reverse complement strand
CGATAATCAAGCATCAACGCATCGTTGTAACCTTCATTTTCTGCTTCATGTTTGGAAATTGTGCAAATCATGTAAAGTCCAGCAGCTTTTGCGGCAACTGGCGCGGTTTCAGGTGATGGGCGTTTATATTTTGCAAATTTTAATTTTAAACCAGCGCGACGTGCTTCTTCGGAATAATATGGTGGCCACGGCCAACAAGCCACCGCAACGTGAATTTTATTGCCTTGAGCCGAAATTGCCATTTTCTCCGAACCGCGCCAAGCAAAGGCGCGCATATAACCTTCAGAAATATTTTGTTTAATAACGGATTCTTTTTTTATCTGATTTAATTCTTCAATCGAATAAGGAATTTTAAAGCCAATCATTTGCGCCGAAGCGTGAAGTCTGACTGAATGCTCGTGATATTTAAAAATTTTGCCGTTGTAAATTTTTTCACCTTCAAACACGCAAGAAGCGTAATGCAAACCGTGATTTAAAACGTGAACTTTAGCTTCTTTCCAATTAACGAATTCGCCGTTATACCAAATAAAGCCGTCGCGCTGATCGAAAGGAATTATGTCAGACATATTTTTTGATTTTTAAAATTGAAAGAACAGATTGGTGCTTCAATAAATACAAGCTGTTTAAAACTTTCTACAAAATCTTTCATGAAAATTTCGCTTATTATTACATCTTTTAACGCGGCAAAATATTTATCTAAAGCTATCGAATCTTTTCTGGCGCAGAATTACGACGATAAAGAACTTTTAATTATTGATGATATTTCAACCGATAAAACTCATGAAATTATCGCTCATTACCAAAAAAAATTTCCGCACTTAATTAAATGGATTAAAGAAAAAGATAGCGGAATTTCTAATGCGCGCAACATCGCATTAAAATATGTCAGTGGCGATTTAGTTGGTTTTTTGGGCGCTGATGATTTTCTTCATCAAGATTTTTTTTCGCAGCTTAAATATTATTTGGCGGTAAATTCTGATTTTGATGTGGTTTATTTTAACAGCTATTCAATTGGCGCTTCTAATGGTTTTAGTCCAAGTTCAAATATCGCCATAACTGTGCGTAACTTAATCAAATATTGTCCAATTGGTTCAGGAGAATCATTTTATTATCGTCGTGAAATTTTCGATATTTTTAAATTTAATGAAAAAAATCGTTATTCGATGGATTATGAGTTAAACATGGCAATTGCTGCGAGTAAAAAAATAGATGGTAAGAAATATTCTTTTTATCCGGTTAATATCAGTGCTGTTTTTAATTATAATAGCGGCGAAAATATTTCTTCGTCAAATTCAATTAAACAAAGGTTGGAAACTATTTGTGTTCAATTAAAATATGCTAAAAATCTATTAGAAAAATTAAAAATCTTTTGGCGCGGCAAAAAATTAATCGCTAAAAATTTTTCTGAATTTAGCCAAATCTATAAAATAATTATTGATGAAAATTTATAAAAATAAACTTGAAGAAATTGTTTTAAGTAAGCGTGAAATCAACGTTTCTTTTGAATTTTTTCCGCCAAAAACCGACGAGATGGAAATAAAATTGTGGGAAGCCATTTCAACTTTAAAAAATCTTAAACCTAACTTTGTTTCAGTAACTTATGGCGCTGGTGGATCTACGCGCGAAAGAACTCATCACACTATAAAACGCATAATTGATGAAACTGATTTAAAACCGGCTTCGCACTTAACTTGTATCGCCGCTTCCAAAAGCGAAATTGACGAAATTCTTTATAATTATTGGCAAATTGGTGTGCGTCATATTGTGGCTTTGCGTGGTGATATGCCGGCAAGCAGCCCAAATTATCAGCTTCATCCTGAAGGTTATAAATATGCCAATGAATTAGTCGCGGGAATTAAAAAACTTGCCAAACAAGGAATGGATTTTGAAATTTCGGTTGCTGGCTATCCAGAAAAACATCCAGAAAGTCTGAATTTTGATCAAGATATTGACAATCTTAAGCGCAAAGTTGATGCGGGTGCCACGCGAATAATTACGCAATTTTTCTTTGATGCTGAAGTCTATTTTTCTTTTGTTGAAAAATGTCGTAAAGCCAAAATTACTGTGCCAATTGTGCCGGGAATTTTACCGGTCAGCAATGTTAAACAAACTAAACATTTTGCTAAAATGTGCGGCGCTAAAATTCCAAAATGGATGAATGAAATTTTTGAAAGTCTTGATGAAAGACAAGAAACGCGTCAATTAATTGCTGGAATTGTAGCAGTTGAAATGTGTAGAATTCTTCATGATGCCGGCGTCAATGATTTTCATTTTTATACGCTGAATCGTTCTGATTTGACCACAGCCATTTGTCATATTTTGGGAGTGAAAGAATTTTAAAAAAACTCTTTAAGGCACTCATATTTATTCAAGTATATTTGAGGCGATTATCTCAAGAGTCACAACCAGACCCCGTCATAAAGACGGGGTGACAAGGTCATGAAGACGGGGTGACAATCTTGGTTAAGATCCAACCACACTGTCACCTTAGTCTTCATGACGGGGTAGGATAGTTTTGTGATCTTTCTCGCAATTGTAACCTTAGTCTTCATGATGTGGTAACAGCTGGTAGATATTACTCGAATATTGTCACCCTGTCTTCATAACGGTAACGGTGTTGCTAGATATTACTCGAATATTGTCACCTTAGTCTTCATGACGGGGTCTGGTTGTGTCTCTTGGGATAATCGCCATATTTGATTGTTGGTAATTCTTGAATTTTACTTTTTGCCAAAATAGCTTGCGCCGGCTTTTGCTTCCACTTTCTTTTTAATTATTTACATAAAAATGCCAAAAGAAGATCTATTAACGATGAATGGAACCATCGTTGAAGTTATGCCAAATACAATTTTTCGTGTTGAGTTGGAAAATGGTCATTCAATTATTGCTCATGCTTCGGGTAAAATCAGAAAAAATAAAATTCGTATTTTAAAAGGTGATAAAGTTGAAATTGAAATGACAACTTACGACCTTACCAAAGGTCGAATTGTGCGTCGCAACGTTTAAAATAA
Organism: Rickettsiales bacterium; assembly: GCA_033763375.1. Classification (GTDB taxonomy): domain Bacteria; phylum Pseudomonadota; class Alphaproteobacteria; order Rickettsiales; family UBA1997; genus UBA2645. Next base: position 31,098 of record JANRKR010000031.1, on the reverse strand, counting down.
CCTAAAAATGTCTACCATAATTTTGCTGACTTTATCAAATATTTTTATGACTTTCGCTTGGTATGGTCATTTAAAATTTCGTGAAGTGGCATTATGGCAAGTTATTTTAATCAGCTGGTTGATTGCGCTTCCGGAATATGCGCTGCAAGTTCCGGCTAATCGTTTTGGTTTTGGCAAATTCAGCGCCGTTCAGCTTAAAACTATTCAAGAAGTTATATCATTAACTGTTTTTGCTTTTTTTTCGGTTTTTTATTTGGGAGAAAAATTACGCTTTAATCAAATTGCCGGCTTTGCACTTATAATTATTGCCGTGTTTTTAATCTTTAAAAAATAGTAATGAAAAATCTTTTAATTGTTGAATCTCCGGCAAAAGCCAAAACTATTGGCAAATATTTAGGCAAAGATTACGAAGTAGTTGCATCATTTGGGCATATTCGCGATTTGCCAAGCAAAGATGGTTCGGTTGATCCAAGTCACGATTTCGCCATGAATTATCAGGTTTCGCCAAAATCAACCAAACATGTCAAAGAAATTGTTGATCGCGCTAAAAATTGTCAAAAATTAATTTTAGCTCCCGATCCTGATCGTGAAGGTGAATCAATCGCTTGGCACATTTTAGAAGTTTTAAAATCAAAAAAAGCCATCAAAGCTACAACCAAAGTTGAGCGCGTTGTTTTTAACGCCATTACTAAAAATTCAATTTTAGAAGCAATCAAAAAGCCGCGAGCAATTGACATGGATTTAGTCAACGCTCAGCAAGCTCGCCGCGCCCTTGATTATTTAGTTGGTTTTACACTTTCACCGGTTTTGTGGCGCAAACTTCCAGGAAGTCGTTCAGCGGGAAGAGTTCAATCGGTGGCGTTACGTTTAATTTGTGATCGCGAAGATGAAATTGACGCTTTTAAAAGTGAAGAATATTGGGATATTAAGCTAGATTTAAAAAACTCACAAAATGTTCAGTTTCAAGCCAGCGTTACTGAAATTGCCGGTAAAAAATTAGAAAAATTTTCAATCACTAAAGAAAATCAGGCGCAGGAAATAAAGAAATTACTTCAAGAAAAAAATTATCAGGTTTTATCAATTACTAAAAAACAAGCCAAACGCCGCAGCAATCCGCCTTTTACTACTTCATCATTACAACAAGAAGCAGCGCGTAAATTGGGCTTTTCGGCAAGTCGCACTATGTCAATTGCCCAAAAACTTTATGAAGGAATTGAAATTGATGGCGTTAGCAGCGGCTTGATTACTTACATGAGAACAGATTCCATCGCTACCACGCCAGAAGCAATTGCTCAAGTGCGTCAAAAAATTCTAAATCTTTATGGCGAAAAATATTTGCCCCAAACGCCAAATGTTTTTAAAAGCAAAGTTAAAAATGCTCAAGAAGCGCACGAAGCAATTCGTCCAACTGATTTTTCTTTTGCACCTGATTATGTTAAAAAATATTTAGATGAGGCGCAATTTGCGCTTTATGATTTAATCTGGAAAAGAATGTTAGCTTCGCAAATGGCGGATGTAATTTTTGATCAGGTTGTTGCTGAAATTATTTCCATCCCAGCATATGCAAGCGCCAGGGCTAACGGTTCGGTAATTAATTTTGACGGATTTTACAAAGTTTATCGTGAAGATCGCGACGATAATGAAAATGACGAAGATGATTCTAAACAAAATTTACCGCAACTTAGCGAAAAAGAAAATCTCGGTTTAATTGAAGTCAAGCCACAACAACATTTTACTGAAGCTCCTCCCAGATATTCTGAAGCCAGTTTAGTTAAAAAATTAGAAGAACTTGGTATTGGTCGTCCTTCAACTTACGCGGCGATTATTTCGGTTTTGCAAGATCGTGGCTATGTTAAACTTGATAAAAGACGTTTTTTTCCTGAGCAACGCGGGCGAATTGTTACAACTTTCTTAAAAGAATTTTTCGCCAAATATGTTGAGTTTAATTATACAGCGGGTTTGGAAGATGAGCTGGATATTATTTCCAACGGTGAAATGGATTGGAAAAATTTCTTAAAAAAATTCTGGCAAGATTTTAACGGCAATATTTCTGAAGTTAGCGCCAAATCTTTTGCCGAAGTTTTAGATGCTTTAAATCAAAAAGTTGGCGATCATATTTTTGGACGCGATGAAAATGGCAATTTAAAAGATTCCTGCCCAACTTGTGGTAAAGGTAAATTAAGTCTACGACTTGGCAAATTTGGTGCTTTTGTTGGTTGTTCAAATTATCCCGATTGCAAACATACCATGCAAATTTTTGAAAAAGATGCTGGCGAAAATGAAGATGGCAGCGCCAAAAAATCACAATTTGAACCAAGAAGTTTGGGCGTTGATCCCAAAACTGGTTTTGAAGTTATGGTTAAAATTGGACCTTACGGACCATATTTAGAGCTGATTGGTAGCGAAAATATTGGCGAAAAGAAATCAGAAAATTTAGAAAAAATAAAAGAAGAAAAAAGCAAAAGCAAAAAATCAAAAAAAGAAACTAAAAAACCAGCTAAAAAAGCTAAAGAGAAAAAACCAAAACGTATTGCAATTCCTAAAAATCTTGATCCAAATACTATTGATTTAAAAGCTGCTGCAGGCTTTTTATCTTTGCCGCGCGAAGTTGGTATTCATCCAGAAACTGGCGAAAAAATCATCGCTAATATTGGTCCTTTTGGTCCGTATTTATTGCATGACAAAAAATTTACCTCATTAAAAGAAGATAATGTTTTAGAAATTGGACTGAATCGCGCCGTTGATGTTATTGCTTCGGCTTTGATAAAAAAAGCCGCTAATCAAAATAATGGCGGCGATAAAAAAAGACGCGGCAGATTTGCCAAAAAAAGCAAAAGTTAGAGCCTGTTTTCAAACCTAATTAGCCTCATAGAATCTAAAACTAATTAGGTTTAAAAACAGGCTCTAAAAACAATCAATGCACTTAAATAATTATGATAGTCACTAATTACACTGATCTTCGCAAAAACTTGGCTGAAATTATGGATCAAGTTTTGGTAGGGCATGTGCCCGCTATTATTACCAGAGAATCAAGACAACCAGTTGTAATGATCTCTCTTGAAGATTTTAACAGTTTCGAAGAAACTTTTTATTTGACCAAAAGTGATAATAACAAAAAGCGTCTGATATCTTCGTTAAAAAATATCAAGAACGGAAAATATAAGAATCAAAAGTTAATCGATTCTTAAAACTATGTCTAAAAACAGAATTCTAGCTTTTGATGCTAATGGTTGGGAGGATATCTATTTTGGCAGAAAGAGGACAAAAAATTCCTTAGAACCTGTTTAGAATCTTTTTTAACCTCATATTTCGTCTTATTTTTGCTTATTTTTTAGTAAAATTACTCGAAATATATCCAGATATTACTCTTAATTTTACTAAAAAAGCGCTAAAAATATATCAAAATCTGAAGTTAAAAAAGATTCTAAACAGGTTCTTAGCAAAATTAATTTGCTTATCAAAGAAATACTCCGAACTCCTTTTAGCGGAACCGGAAAGCCCGAAGCTTTAAAAGGTGATTTCTCTGGTTTATGGTCGCGTCGAATTAATCAAGAACATCGAATTGTTTACTCAGTTCGCAATGATTTGTTGATAATTGTACAATGTCGTTATCATTATTAGCTATAACTAATAGTCGTTCGGCGCTGTAAAAACAGTTGCAAAAATAAAAATTTTAAGAGTTTATAAATTTCTTAGTTTATAACCTTCATAAACACGACAGCTAATATTATCAAATTTTGATTAAATGCGTCCCAAAATAACCGCTAAAAATTTTCAATTACAAATTCCAGAAGGTTTTAATACTGCAACCATAAATAGTTTAAAGGATTTACCCGACGAAAAATTTTCAACCAGGTTTGATGCAGCTATTGGCGTTGATAAAGTCGTTATATCTAAAAATAAAGCAGCCAATGCTATTAATATCACTTACCGAAAAAATAATGAAACTTTTCTACTTACTGTTAATTTCACAAATTTCAGTGTAATTAAAGAACATGAAAATTCTGTAGTGCGTCTTTATAAAAAAAAAGAAGGTAAAGAATATAATGAAAAAGAATTAGAAAGAGCAGAAATAGGAAACGTTAAAGCAATAATCAACGCAGCTTTAATAAAAATAAAAGCTAAAGAGCAAGAATTAAAAACTAAAGAGCAAGAATCAGAATTTGAAGCTCTTGCAAAGAAAGTTGAAGAAGATCAAGATCAAAATGAAAATCAAAATGAAAACGAAAATGTATTAGGAGCTGTTTTTGCTAAAGTTTCTAAGGATGTAGTTAGTGACCAAGATCTCAATGAAGAGCTGCAAGAATTAGAAGATGAAATTCAAGAACAAGAATTAGAAGATGAAATTGATGTAGAACAACCTCAATTTACAATCACTCTCGATCAAGCTCAATTCGGTTACATACAATCTATAAACCAAGAGCAAAATATAGAAATTAATGGCGGAAAAAAATACAAACTAAGTTCTGAAACAAAAAATAGTGAAATAATTTATAATTTGGAATATGAGTTCCCAACGAAAGATGGAAATGGAGATATAGTGTATGACGAAAATGGTCAAATTAAAACAGGTAAAGCTAAATATGTTTTAACGCCAACTTTGAATGGGGTTGATGGGAAATTTTCAATTCAAGTTTTTCTCCTTAATGGTGAAAGATGGTTACAGAGGGATATCAATCAAGAAAATAGTCAAAGAATTTCAGAAATAATCGGCGAAGGATTATCGGCGCTTTCAAATCAAAAACCAAGTGCAATAGATTCTACTGAACCACAGATTAATGAAGGTGATTTGCCAAAACAGCAAAGAGCTGCTAAATTAGAATTTACAGTTGCAGAAGTTTTCCGGTACAGAGAAAAAATCAAATCTAATGCTGGTGGTGCGCCACAAGGCACAATTTATTACGATTCGCAGTTAAATAAGCATGTTTTTTTTAGAGTAACTAATACAGCTGATTTTACTATTACTTCTACAACAAATGAAGGGAATGAAGTTAAGTTTGAGGTTTCTTGGCAAACTAGCGCAATGGCAAATCAAACCACTTTTACTTCTAAACCAAAAATTAAAAATAGTTCTAATCAATGGGTTGATGCTAATATTTCTAATTTAAGAATAGAAAAATTGTTTGAAAATGCTCTTAATTCTTTAAACAAAGAAACTACCGAATTTTTATTACCAAGGGATGATGAGATTTTTAATTTATTTAGAGACAGAAGAAAAGTTGAAAAAGAATTTGAAAATGGCACAAAATACAAAGCTTCAATAACTAATGGCGGTGATTTATTTATTGAAGAAAGTTTAGATTCTGTTGGGAAAATTCGTTATCTTATTATTGATCAAGAAAATGATGAAAATTTTCTGGTTAAATATGTAGTGGAGCCTGCTAATAACAAAATAACAGCAGAAATCCTCCAATCAAGACTTAACGAAGCTTTAATAGCTCTTGGTTGTAGAAAAAGAGCCAAGACTGTTTTCGCTTCTCCTGCTGATATTAATTCAGATCTTCGGGCTATTCCTGTAAGTGGTAATCAAAGTGGTTTGATTCCTGCTGCCGAAGCTCAATTTGGAGTTCCACAAGCAATTGTTATCTCTACTAGACGGCTTACTCCAAATCAAGCACCAAATCAAAATCAGGAAGAACTAAATGAAGAACAAATAAATGGCATAGAAGATCTCAGAGCAAATCTTGCACAAGCTGATATGATAAGCTTGTTGCAAAGAGATATGAAAAAGATGGAAGATACAGTTACAGATTATAATGATCCTAAGGTTCAAGCTTTTTTAAGAACTTTAATTTTGATTGGATCTTGTGATTTTAGTGTGACGGGTGCTTCATTAAATCAAGAAAATCAAAATCAAGAAAGTCAAATCACAGAAAAAACAACCAAAGCCAGTGAAAATAATTTACCGGCTTCTGTTTATTTGGCGGGTCACAAAGGAAGAACTTATATGGCTCTTCCTTCTGGTTCTGGTGATAGAGTTTTATCGTGGATTTCCAATGGTTTAGATGCTTCAAAAAGTAATCCAATTAAACCAAGAGCTTTTGCAACTCATTCTGCATCAGTTGAAAATGGAGTTGTTACTGAGAAGAAACTTAACCCAGTTGAAGCTGGCGGAATTGGAGTTTTAGCCGGAGTCACCGGAAATAGGATTCATCACGGTTTAGATATTGCCATTGGCGGTAAAGAAAAAAAATATGTAAGCTTAGATCAAGAAACTATAAAAGATGACGGAACTAGTGGTCATCTTTATTATAATTTAAATCGCAGTAAAGAAGGTGATAGTTTAGGAATTGGCTTAGAATTAACTGCGCCGTTAAAAAGCAGCCCTTTTGGTGCTTATTCTACTACTGGCGCAGCTGATGAATTTACTGCATTAGAAGGTGAAAAATATTCGGTAAAAGTTAGTTCAAAAGATCCGGCATTTAAAAGATGTATGATGGTTAATGAAAATGATGAAAACTTACCTATCTTTACTTCGCGAAGTGGTACGCGCTCTGATCAAGTTGATCAACAACTTAGAAGGTTAGAAAAGCTTTTACAAAAAAGTACATCGAATCGAAGTCGTAATGAACAAGTTGAAATAAAACAAATATGTACAAATTATAACATCGAACTTGTTCCGGATGATTCTAACCAAGCCTTAACCAATTTTGGTAAGCAGCTGATTCGTGCCGGAATAACTTTACCAAATAATTATAACGGCGCTAAAGCTAGTTTAGATCAAGAAAAAGTTGGCCAAATTCTAGATTTTGGATTAGAAAATTTGGTTGGTAATTCTGATGAACAGATAGCAAATCCATTGTTTTTTCAGAACCAGCCAAATGCTGAAATAAAAGTAAAGCCAGCTGATATGGTTTATTGGAAGCCGCAAGCTTCGCTTGCTCAATATATAGCTCAGGAAATAATTTACAAAGGAGTTGCCGCCAGTTCAGATTATCAAAATGGACAAAAACCACTTTTACGCAATAACCCGCATTTCAGCCACGAAACTTCGGTTGCAATTGGCATGATGTATAACATTGCAGAAAATACATTTTTTGCGGATTCAATTAATTCAACTCTCGCATTTATTACAAAAGAAAATCTGGAACTTCTTGGTCTTGATATTACAAAATTTTCTTTTGCACAATTATTGAATGTTTTGCAAGCAAGACCAGGTGTTTATGGAAATCTTAATGTTGACGAAAATCTGATTAGAAATTTATCATTGCTGCAAGAAGTTGAAGATATAGCCAAAGTTACAAGATATGGAAGGGCGGAAGAATATCAAACACTTCAAAATCATTTAAAATCTGCTATAGAAGAAGAACGTTTTGCAAGATTTACTTTAAAGCAGGTTTCAATTCTTGAAAAGATGCCCGCCGATACTGAAATTACAATCGATGTAAATGGCGAAGAATGTTGTTTTATTAAATCTTTGCAAGCTGATAAAACATTAGCAATTTGTCAATTTCAGCGCGATAAAAATGGTTTGATAGAACAAAAAGAGTTTATTTCTTTTGATCGTCTTCTTTCGCAAGAATTATCAGAAATATTATCGCCTTATTATGGTCCAGCTCCTCGACAACAACCAAAAGCATCTAAAAGCAAAGAAGTTTTAATCGCAGAATATGAAAAGTTTATTGAAGCTGATGTTAATGTTAAAAGATTGGTCGCAGAAAATGGAGCAAGGATTTATAAACTAGGCAGTGTAACCGCTTCAATTCGCAGGATATTTATTGATGGCAAAGAACTTATAACCGCCCAACAAATCGTTGATGAAACAAATCAACTAAAATTGTATCAAAGAAATTTAGGAAATGATGTTTATGGTGAAATTCTTGATAATCGTGGAAGAAAAGTTGGTTCTGGCTTTGAACAACTAATTAATGATGTAAGAGATGCTTTAAATGAAGATGAGACTTTAAATGAAATCTTAAGACCAGCAGCAAAAGAAGCAAAGGCAATTCAAATTGTTAACGATTTTTTGGGTTTAAAACGAGATAATAATAATGAATTTTACGGCGCAAAAAAAGCAGATGTTGAAACAATTTTTAAAGAAAATCCAGAAGTTGCAAATGTATTAAAAACTTTTTTATCTGTAAATTTTGGGAAATTTGAAAGAAGTAGAAACGCTTTTTTCATAAATCTTGCTGCAATTACCAAAGAAATTGGTATTAATTTTGGAGATATTCTTTTTACTATTTACAGTAATAAAATAGAGGCTCTAAATTTATATATCGAAGCTGCAGAACTTGGTCTTAAAGCGGCGCGGGATATTATTGCAAATTCGAATATTTTTGATAAATTAAATACTTTAGCGAAAAGAAATATAACTTTTAAAGCTGATGAGAAATTCTATAATCTTGAATTGGAAGAAGAAAATTTTGATGGAGCTGAGTCAAAAGAAGAGCCCAAATTAACAATCAAATTAACCAATATAAGTAATAATGTTCTAACTGAAATTGAAGCGATTAAAATTGACGAAAATTATTTTGTTTTTCGCGAGCAGCTTGAAGACATAATTGGCAACGAAGAAGCCAATAAAATTTTAGCAGCAATTGATGCAGCTAATTCACAAATTATTCAGCCTGAAGAACTTAATATTAATGCGGTTATTGCAGTTGCTGAAAGTGAACAAGCTTTTAAATTAAATATTGGTGGAGTTGAATATAATTTTAGAATTCTGACTGGTGATGACGAATATAGAATCTTACAGGTTGGTGATGATGGAAATGAAATTGCTGGCGGGATAAAATTTAAATTAACAACCAAGACTGCTTTAGGTGGCGCTTTAGAAATTGACAAAATTGAAAGATTTATTGGTGAAGATTTAGTTACTTTACTGAGAGTAGAAGATGATCAATTATTTGCTGAAATATCGCAGGCGATAAATGCCAAGAATGAAGAAATAGAAAAGCGAAATGAAGAAATTAATCAGCGAAGAGTCTTGCTGCAAGCTGATCTAGAATTCCGCAACGCTGGTGGCATAAATCTTCCAGATGGTTTTAATGATTATAATATTCTTCAACAATTTGTTGATTTATCAATCAGAATTGAAGTTGCTGGTGTTAGATATCAAATATTTCCACAGCTAAACAATGTTGGTGATGCAATAATCGGTTATCACCTTCACCCAGTTGATGTTAATGGCAGAAGAATCGACGGAGTTGGTTATAAAATAACTCAAGAAAACAATGGCGGCTTACAACAAGTTAAAATTAATAAAAAACAACTCACTGTTAATGGTGATGGTTCAATCGCAGAAGAAGCAATACCAACTATTTTAAACAATGCCGATGAAGACGCAGCTTTTGCCAATATTATCGCAGCATTTAATACTCGCTATAATCGTGATCCTAGTCTTTTTAAAGCTGAAATTAGAAATAAATTAGAGGACAACCTTAATTTAGAAAGTTTAGCAAATGCTGCTCCTGATCAAAACGTTCGAGTAAGATTTACTGCCGCTGATTTAGATGCGGTTAATAATGATATAAATTACGAAATCACCAAAACCCCAGGAATTATTGGTGATCAACAAATTAACGATGAAGGCCATTGCATTGCAAAAATAAATAATGTTGGGGAACGAGAATTATTTCTAAAAGTTTATCGTGGGGGTGATGGAGTTTTGCATTTATTGAATTCCAGAGATCAAGAAGTGAACGATCCAGAATTACTTCATCGCTTAGCCAATTTATTTGACGGAATTCAAGTTGATAATAATGCGCAACCAAAACACGCAACCCAAATAACCGCCAGACAAGCTAAATTTACTGAAAGACTGGTCACACTCGATCCAGATACCGAATTAGAAATTGGTGATGCTCCTAATAAATTTTATTTAATCAAAACTGTTCGTGATCCTCTTGATCCTCTTGCTCCTGGTGAAATCACCTTGCATTACTATCAAAGAAATGCTGAAGGTCTTGTTGATCAAGGTTCAATAAAACAAATTGCAACTCTGCAACCTCCTTATAATCAAAACCAAGCTGCATTATTACGAGATGGTGCTGGAAATCTAGACCCTGTTGTTGATCAAGCTTTGACCTCTTTATATATTCCAAATGATATTAAAGTCGAAAGAAACCGCGATGTAATAATTGCTGAACTAAATAATCAATTGGATGATGACGGAACTTATAAAGTTGTTGTTACTACTCAAGAAGACATCCAACTGCCAGGCGATCCTGCTCCAATCGCAACAAACGTTTATAACGTCAATGGAAGAAAATATAATCGTGATGATGTTGGAAATTATTTTTTATTAGAGCAAGATCCTGCTCATGCTGATAATGAAACAAGAAAAATACGACGCAACTTAAACGGCTTTGGATTAATCCAGGCAATTAATGATGTTAAAATCCAAAAAGAAAGAAACTTCCGCAACGTTGGCGGTATAAATCTTCCATATGGTTTTAACTATGCCAATCTTGCAGTTTTAAATCGAACACAAGTCAGAGTATTAGATGATCGAGTATTAGGTGGCGGAGATCTCGTCAGATATCAAATAATATTTGGAGAATATGATTTTTATATAACTCCGGTTGATGTTAATGGCAGAAGAATTTTCCAAGCTCCAAATAATATCAGTTATGAAATTTCTGATGCTCCGTTTAGAGTTAGGAAAGTTAGTTTTAATGACGACGGAACAATAAATCCGGTAGATATTGTTGCTAATGGTATTGATGACGAAACTTTTGCACGAATTATTGGAAATTTCCAACTCAGACTAGGATTAAATGCTGGAGAGCTCAATAACGTAATTCAACAAAAATTAACTGACCTTAACCTAGAAAGTTTAGAAAATGCTGCTCCTGATCAAAACGTTCGAGTCAGATTTACCGCTGCTGATTTAGATGTGGTTAATAATGATGTAACTTACGAAATCACCAAAACCCCAGGAATTATTGGTGATCAACAAATTAACGATGAAGGCCATTACATTACAAAAATAAATAATGCTGGGGAACGAGAATTATTTCTAAAAGTTTATCGTGGGGGTGATGGAGTTTTGCATTTATTGGATTCCACAAATCAAGAAGTGAACAATCTACCAGACCTTCATCGCTTAGCCAATTTATTTGATGGAATTCAAGTTGCTGATAATACTCAACCAAAATACGCAACCCAAATAACCGCCAGACAAGCTAAATTCGCCGATTTATTTAGAAACATTAATGCTGCGCATCCAGAAGATGTTGAAATAAAAATCTCCGATCCAACTGATCCAAATAATCCAAAAACAACTTTTTATTTTTTCAAAGAAATTGTTGGAGGCGAAACTTATTTACTGCGTTATCAAAAAGATGTTGATAAAAATATAACGGGCAATGTTATTGGTATTGTCGAAATTGATAATGCAGGAAATGTTATTTTTTTACCAAATGGAGTTACCGATTTTACAGAAATTGATGATAGTTTTAATCGATTAGCAACCAATTATTATAATTTACCAAGAGTTGCTTTGGATGTGGAAAACATAAAAACCCGCGCCCAAATTTGCGAAGCAGCTGTCAGTTTAGTTCTTGATGAATCAAAAGCTCCGAATGCAAAGTCTTTCAAGACAATGCTTAATCAGGTAGTTTCAGTTGGTGGTAGTGATAGAGAAGTTTATTTGGTAAATGCAAAAAGATTTTTTATTGAAGGAAATAAACCAAATCGAGTTTTAAAATTAGTTCAAGGTGAAGGTTCACTCGCCAATCCTTTAATAAGTGAAGATATTTTAATTCCTGATTTAGTTCAACTTGCGAATTATATAAAAGTTAGAAGAATTCGCGAAGATATTGATCACGAAGTTGATGCGATAAAAGCTGATTTAATTAATCAAATAAAAACTGCTTATACAGATTATAAAAAAGATGGTTTTAGCGATAAAAAAATTGAAAAAATTGTTGAGCTTTTTTTAAGGCTAAGAAGCGATGGAAATTATCCAACTGAAGATTCAAATATTCCCGAAGGAATAAAAAATGTTTTGAGAAATTTCAGCTTTTCGGGAATCGCAAATCAATCCCTAATACAAAATTTTAAAGGTGTTCAATTATTATCTTTAGCAGATCAAAGAAATGCTTTTAAAGAATTCAAAAAATCAGCAACAAGCGAAAATAAATATGGGCAATTTAATCTTGCTAGATGTTTTGAAAAAGGAATTGTCGTTGCTAAAAATGACGAAGAAGCTTTAGGACATTACGAGGGAGCAGCTTTTCAAGGTCACGAAGCGGCGCTTAAAAAAGTGATTGAATTTTATGAAGCAGGCAGAGGATTTAGGGGTGCTGATAAAGAAAATTTAAAACAAAAAGCTAAAACTTTAAAAGCTTTATCAACTGCTGCTAAAAGAGCTATTGAAATTGAAGTTTCATTAAATTCTTTAGAAAAAGAAAGATATAAGGTTGCGCCTTACGACGCTGAAAAAGGTTTTGTTATTACAAAAATGGGAAGAAATGGAGTTGCTGAAGAAGTTGAGTTTATGGTTCATCCTAGTGATCATGCCAATAAAGTTTTTGTTGCAGATAAATTTTATAATCAAATTTTAAATAACGATCCAAGGCTCAATAAATTCGAAGGTATTATCCAAGATTTAGAAAATAAAATCTTACCTTTTGAATCTGCTGATTTAATAAAATTGCGTGGTCAATTAGTTACTGATTTGCAAGGTGCCGATAATTCATCAGCTGATCCATCAACTAAACAAGATCGTGCTGAAAAAATTGCTGATGAATTTTTAAATCTTTCTAACAGTTTACTTGACGATGACGAAATTGAAATTGCCAAATATGGCACTAAAGGAAAAAATAATTTTTTATTTTCTCAGTCAGATGGAGTTAGAGAAGTTTTAGAAAATTTTGCAAATAGAACAATAGAAAATTTTGCAGACAGCGGCAATGCTCATTTACAAAATCTGGCAGGTCAATTTTATTTCGAAGGAATTGGCGTTGAAAAAAACGCAGAGAATTATTCTAAAGCCAAAGAATGCTTTGAAAAAGCGGCGGCAATAAAATTAACAACAAATATTGAATTTGAAGATTCTGGCTATGCGCCGGCGCAGTACAATCTTGGTTTAGTTTATCTTAATGGCGATGTAAATGGTGACGTAAATGCAAAAAAATTTATTGCACCAAAAGAGAAAGAAGCTTTTAAGTGTTTTGAAGCTGCCAAAAAAGCCAGATTACCAGCAGCACAAAGTGCGGTTGCTGTTTGTCAATCTAAAGCAATTGGAACCGACAAGGTTGGAATTGATCAGGTGGTTAAAAATTTAGCTAATGATTTTTTAGCTTCGCCAAATGATCCTGTGCTTCGATTAAGCTTTGCATCTGCTCGTGAAAAAAGATCTAAACTGGAACAAGATTTAGTAAGCAAAGCTAAACTTGAAAGGTTTGCTTATAATGCTTATGAAAAAGTTGCTCAAGATGATAAAAAAAATGCTCGGGCAGCAAATGCGGCAGGTAAAATTTTGCAGCGTGGAATAGTTGATCCTTCAGGTGAAAAGAGTTTAGCGGAAGATGCTAAAGCAGCGCAAAATTATTTTATCCAAGGTGTTGAAGCAAATGATATTAATCATTCTGTAAAATCTTTAAGAGCATTAGCAGAACTTTACGACGAAGGAAAAGTGCATATAATACCGCTTAAAGGTGCAAATTATGCAACTTCGTCAGATAAGTTAATAGCTGAATCAACCAATATTTCAGCTGACATTTTAGAAACTTGCGCGCAATCATTTTCTTGTCCAAGTCAAGAAGTTGAAGTTGTAATTCCGCAAGGTGGAATTTTTGGTGATAGAAAAGAAAAATATAAAGTTTTGATGTGTAAAGACGAAAAGTATGGTTTTAGCGGCTTTAAAATTATTGATAGCACTGGAAAAAACGGTTTTAAAATTTTTCTAAATGGTGAAGCTCGCATTATCGAAAATGGCAAAGAATTACCAAGTAATTATACAACGTATGGCTTAAAAAGATCATCCAATTTATTCGCTGCGATAATTGATAATTTAAAAGAAAATAACGTCAGACAAAAACGTGAAATTATTACCGGAATTAAAAGCGAAATATTGGATAAATTAATAAGTGACTTGCAAAGTAAGTTGGGTTCAAAAGAAATTGCTACTAATGTTGCACTTGATTTTCTTGGCTTAAGAACTGCTTTTTGTAAAGGTGTTGAATTTGAAGCAAATGTCGGCGCAGAAGCTGTCAGTTTTTATTATAGTGAAAATCAAAAAAATCCAATTGCGGCGAATATTTCAGATAAAAAATTACAAGAAAAAGCGCAAACAGTTTTGATTAATTTTGCCAAAGCAAATATTGAAGAATTTAAGCAAAGTGAAAATCCGCATCAAAGAAATTTAGTCGGTGTCATTCGTGAGTTGTTTTTAGCAAAAGTTGATCCATCGCCACATGACAAAACCAGAGCTCGTGCTCCACATGATGAATATGAATTTGCACGAGAAAGAGAATATTTGCCAGCTCTAATTAACTTGGTTGAATTAGCTGAAAAAGATTCTCTTAGTCGCGCTGGAAATGACGATTCTCTAAAAAAAGATGCTTATAGCAAATCCTTGGAAGAATATGAAAAATATGCCAAGCAAGGTTACGTTCCAGCGGTAAAAGCTGCTGCAAATGCCATAATTAAAATTGCAGATTTGGATGAAGAAATAATAAAAACCGATCCAACTATTAATGTTCAAGATCCAGCAAAAATAAAAAATGCTGAGTTGATTAAAGATTTGTTAAAAGCCAAAGAACAAGGTCTGGAAATAAGAATTGCCAAGTATGATAAAAAAAGCGATAAAACTACTTATGTTTATTATGAAGTTTCTGACTACGATTTGCAAACCGGAATTACTGTCAGTGTAAAAGGTAAAGAAAAATCAGGCTTTAGAATTAATCCAATTGACGATCTTGGAAATCCGAAACAAATTGGTTATGAAATTGGTTCTGGTAAAGCTTTAAGCGCTGATCCAATTGACGAAGATCTTAAAAAAATTATCGATGAAATTGCGCAAGAAAAACTGCCGATAGCATCAAAACCTAGCCCGGTTGTAAAAGTTTCTTCTTATTCTAAATTTATGGGAACGCAGCTGCGACGCTAATTCAAAACAAACCAAAAATTGTATTTGATCATGATTTAAAAGTAGTTGCAAAATATTGTTGATTTAAAACTTAATCTTTTGTCTTGGAAACTAGCTTCAATTTTTTCTTAAAATATTCATGTTTAATCAAGCAATCGCGCCTAATAATTTGAAAAATATTATTGATAGTGAAACTAAACTTGCCCTAGAAAACCAAGAAGCGCTTGATGAAGATTTAAAAAACAAAGTTAAAGAAATTCCAAAAGCTGCAATAATTTGTAAAGCGAAAGAACATAATCCCAATTATCTTTCCATTCTTTATGCTAACGAAAAATTCTATGAAATTTTTGGTATCAGCGCAGCAAATCTGATTGGCAAAAGTTATGATTTTTTATTCAATAATCTTGATTTCGATTATTCTTCTGAAGATCAAATTGAATATATTCGTCTTGTTAAAGCAGTTAAAGATTTTCACCAAAGCTCAGTAATTGTAAGTTTGGAAGATCACAAAGATGATCCGAAAAAAATTAAATTAAAAATTACTTTTACGCCGCTTGCTGATTTGCTAAAAGAAAACCAAGATCTGATCAAAAAAAATAGCATTTTACAGAATGAAAAATTCGTCAAATCGCGTTCTTATGCTGTTTTAACTTTTGAAGAATTTGGTTTGGAAATAAACAAGCAGAATCAAGTTAGCTCAAACGTAGCTTTGCTAAAAAATCTAGAAAGATCGCTGCGCAATGAAAGATTATTGCGTGAAGTTGGTTATTTGATTGTTTCTGATTTATCAATTCGTGAAATTGCTTATGAAATTGCCAAAATGCTTTGTCAGCATTTAAAAGTTGATCGCTGTTTATTGCACGATTATCGCCAAGGTAACGCCAATTTTATTGCCGAATATCATAATAGTTATTCCAAGCCAATGTTTGAAAATAATGCTGATGCTCAAAATTTGAAAATGGTTGCTGACTATATTAATTTCCAAAATTTCTTTTACAGAAAAGTTGGCGATAAAAATAAAAGAAGCGCTTTGATTATTGCTGAAGATGTTTTTAACGATGATAATTTTTCATCAATTCACGATATTTGCAAAAAATTTGCTATTGCCTCGCAAATCAGTATTACAACGTCTTTCAACAATGTTGTTAATGGCGGAATTTATATTCATCAATCCGAAAAAAGAAGCTGGCTGGTTGAAGAAATAGATTTATTGGAAACTATCGCTGATCAGTTTTCTATTGCAATTGATCGTTCTTATTCGGTTGAAAGAGTGATGATTTCAAATCACGAATTATTAGAAAAAACTAAGCAATTAAAAGAATCGCTTAAGCAAGAAAAAAATCTGCGCAAAATGCAAAGTGAATTTGTCGCTTTAGTTTCGCATGAATTTAAAACGCCGCTGCAAATTATCGATAGTACGAGAGAATTATTAAGCCGAAAGCTAAAAGCTTTGACGATAAAAGATGAAGGAATTGAAAAATCTTTAGAGCGCATCAAAAGTGGCATTGAAAGAATGAATGGCTTAATTCACAGCACACTGAATTTGGCAAAAATAGAAAATGGTGAAAATAATATTAAGCTGGAAAAACAAATTTTTAATTTAAAAAAATTTGTTAATGAAATTATCGATAAAAATTTAAATCTGGCTTCGCAAAAAAATATTACAATTTTAACCAGAATTGATCAGTTGCCAATTACTTTTAATGGTGACGCCAAATTGCTTGAGCATTCAATTACTAATATTATTTCAAACGCTATTAAATATTCTAAAAATAATTCCACTGTTCAAATTCTGGCAAAAACTAATCAGCAAAAAGTTTTATTGCGTGTAATTGATCAAGGTATTGGAATTCCGCAGGAAGATTTACCAAATATTGGTAAGAAATTTTTCCGCGCCAAAAATACTTTAGCAGTTGCTGGAACTGGAATTGGTCTGTATTTGACTAAATATTTTATTGAGTTACATGGTGGCTCGCTTTTAATTGAAAGCCAAATTGATTTTGGAACTAAAATCACTGTTATTTTGCCAAATTCTTAATTTATTAAATCTCAAAGAATGAAATTTTTTACTTTTTTTCTATCAGCTTTGCTGACTTTTTCCGCTGCAAGCTACGCGGCTTCAAATCAGCAATTTCCAAATATTTCTGGACAAACTCTGTTTCAGTTGAAATCTGATCGGATCATTTCAACCAATGAAAAAGGCATTCCCGCCAATAATTCTTTTAGCAATATTGAATCGAATTTTTCTCTAAATCTCAATAAAAACTGGTCAACAAAAACCTTGTGGAAGCTAAGCCCATCAAGTGTTTATACTACCAGAGATCCAATAAATCCTGAAAGAACCAGAACATTTCTTTCCAGTAATCGTACTGTAAATCCAGTTGAAACCAGCCTTATTATTGAAGAGTTGAAAGCGCAATATGAAGACGAAGATATGAAAGTTTTTTTTGGCAAATTTGATCCCAGCTTTGGCGTTGCTTATAAAAACAATAATAGAATTGGCGTTTTTAGTGCCGATGTTACTAAAGATTACGAATTGAGAGAAAAAATTGGCGGCGGCATTACTGCGCTTTTGGAAGATGCTGAAATTTCCTTTAATACATTTTTTAACGATACTACAGGATTAAGCGGATCAATCAATGGTCGTAAAAATGAAAATCGTAACAGCGGTTTGGCGGGAAATACCGGAACTTTGTCTTCTTACACAGTAAGTATGCAAGGTCAAAAACTTTTTGGTTATGAGAATTGGTTTTATAATTTAGGTTATAGAAGTTTGGGTGTTAATCAGGGCGATTCTACAACTCAAAGAGCCAGAGAAACCGGTTATGTTTTAGGTTCGCAATATCAACATAAAATTGGCTTTGCTACTTCGGTAATTCCATTTTTTGAAATGTCGAAGATTAATGATTTTACTGGCGAAAAAGGACGCAACGCAACTTATGCAACTTTTGCTTTAATTGGAAAATATAGCGGTTGGAGCGCCAGCATTTCAGAAATCATCAGAAGAATTAATCAGGCGCAAAGAGGTTATAATATTCGTGATCATCAAACTCAGATTTCTTTAGGTTATAAATTTAAAAATAATTTATCGATTGATGTCAGTCGCGCTGAGATGAAAGAAAGTAATCATTCAGCAGTTTTATTTGGTGTTATAGTTGGCTATGTTTATAATTACTAAAATTTTCAAACTTCTAGCCAATTTTTGTAAAAACCATTGCGTAATTTACGCAGATATCTTTTTCATTTCTCTTCCAGCTATCGTTGAATAAATTATAAGTGAAGCCGCTGATTTCTTGCAAATCAAGGTTGCAGAGCTTGGCATAATAATTTATTTCTGAAGGTTTTAAAAATTTTTTCCAAGAATGTGTTCCAGCTGGAAGCCATCTTAAAATATATTCAGCGCCAATTTTAGCTAAAATTAAAGATTTTAAAGTACGATTTAAAGTTGCGATAAAAAGCAAACCATTTGGCTTTAATAATGCAGCGCAGCTTTTGATAAAAACTTCAACATCAGCAACATGCTCAATAACTTCAAGGGCAAAAACCACATCGAACTTTTCATTTTTTTCAACTAAATCTTCAGCAGAAAGATTTTGATAATTGATTTTTAGCTTTGATTTTTCAGCATGAATTTTAGCAACTTCAATATTTTTTTTAGAAGCATCAATCGCGGTTACGTCAGCGCCAATGCGGGCGAATGGTTCAGCAATTAATCCGCCACCACAACCAATATCGAGAATTTTTAATTGAGAATTTATTTTAAATTTTTCCTCAATTTTTTCACGGATATAAGCAATCCGACATGGATTAAATCTATGTAAAGGCTTGAATTTGCCGGTTTCGCTCCACCACTCATCGGCAATGCGAGAAAATTTTTCTATTTCGTCATGATCGATTGTTGAATTCATAAGCTGATAAGTTAAGTTGATTTGCGACGCTGCCTTTAAGCATTTCTTAAGAAAGCATAATAAGTCTGACCAAATTTAAAATCTAAAAACAATTTCAAAACCGATAATAATCAATTATATAATGACTTCTGATTACAAAAAATATTGCGCTTTGGCTATAGTGATTTTTTTAATAAAAATTTTACTGATTACAATTCATCCTTTTCATCATCCTTCCGAAATAAGATACGCTTCTATTTCAATGAGAATGGCTTTGAGCGATAATTATTTAATGCCATTTTTTACGCCAACAATTCCTTTTTTAGGAAAGCCACCTTTGTCTTTCTGGGCAAGCGCTGTTTCATTTAAAGCTTTTGGCTTCAATGAATTTGCAGGCAGATTGCCGCATCTTTTAGCAATTTTTGCCAGCTGCTTTTTGCTTTTTAATTTTATTACTAAAATTTCCGATAAAAGAACTGCAATTATTGCAGTGATAATTTTGCTTTCATGTCCTTTGATTTACGCGATTGACAGCGTTATGACTGAGGCATTTCTTTTGCTTGGCATGACTATGATTACAACTTCTTTCTGGTTGCAAATGCAAAGTCCAAAACCAAAGAATTTTTACGGTTATTTATTTTTCTTTGGTTGCGTAATTGCAACGTTGACAAAAGGCTTGGTTGGAATTGCCATGACTGGTTTGCCGATATTTGTTTATCTGATTGTAAGTTCAAGATTTCGTGAATTTTTTAAAAAATTTCCAATTATTTTGGGCAGTTTAATTTTTATTTTTTTAGCAGTGCCTTGGTTTATTTTGGCAGAAATGAAATATCCGGGTTTCTTGGAATATTTTTTTATTGGCGAAAATTTTGATCGCTTTGCCAAACCAGGCTGGACCGGAGATCGCTATGGAAACGCTCATCGCGTACCAATTGCCAGCATCTGGCTATTTTTTATCCTAACCGCTTTGCCGGTATTTTTTATATTTTTTACCAAACCAAAAACACTAATTTTAGAATTTTACAAAAGATTGAAAGACAAAAATAATCAGACTTTTTTGTTCTTTTTTATTTCATTTTTGTTGCCGCTGATTGTTTTAACTTTCACCAGAAATATGGTGATGACTTACACAATTTACGCTTTGGTGCCATTTGTCATTTTGATGACTTTGATTTTTACTGAAAATAACTGGAATAAATTTATTAGTTTCTTGGCATATTTGACAGTAATTGCCAATTTAGTTGCAGTAATTTTGTTTGTTGTGCAGCCGCAACATTTAATGCAAAGATTAAATTGTCAGGATTATTTAATCAGACATATTCCTAAAACAGAGCTGCAGAAAAATGATTTTGAATTATATTATTTAGGCAAGAAAACCCGTGTCTTTACTTTATATTGGTATGCCAAAGACAAAGTTAAACTTCTCGATCAAAATAGTTTTGCTGAATTTTCCAAAGCAGCTATTGCCGAAAAAAAATATGTGATTGGCGATCTCGATGAATATTTATTATTGCCAAAAAACTATCAGGCGCAGTTAAATCAAACGTTATGTTCAATCAATTATAAAAATAGAAATCGCACTACTTGTCTTTTTGAATCCAATTCTTGAAGAATATGATTAAGAAAAAAATTGTTAGTTTGGTAATTCCGGCTTTTAACGAAGAAGGAAATTTGTTAGAGCTTTACGCACAAATCAAAGAAGCTTTACAGAAGAATGATCAGGTGACTTACGAAATAATTTTTGTCAATGACGGCAGTCTGGATAATACTCTTGGCATTATCAAAGGTTTGGCGCAAATTGATAAACGCATTAAAATTATTAATTTTGCTAGAAATTTTGGTCATGAAATTGCTATGACTGCTGGCTTAGATCATTCAATTGGTGATGCGGTAATTTTTATGGATGCTGATTTGCAACATCCGCCAGCCTTGATTCCGCAAATGATTGAAAAATGGCTTGGTGGATGTGATGTGGTTTTAACTAAATTAATTCACAATGAAGATAAAACTTTTTTACAATCTTTTCTTTCAAGCTGTTTTTACAAGCTGATTGGAGTTATTTCTGATGTGAAAATTCCAGCAAAAATGCCAGATTTTCGTTTGATTGGCGAAAAATATATTAAAGTTTTGCGCGAGATGCGTGAGAATTCGCGCATGTTTCGCGGTATGTTGAATTGGCTTGGAATGCTTAATGTTGCTGAAATTGAATTTGTGGCACCAAAAAGATTTGCCGGTAAAACCAATTATAATCTGACGCAATCTTTTCGTCTGGCGATTGATTCCATTTTGCAATTTTCAATTAAGCCACTGCGCATCTCGATTTATTTTAGCATGATTTGCGCGGCAATTTCGTTGACATTTGGTGCTTGGACAATTTTCGAACATTATGCGCTAAACCGCCCCAGCGTTGGTTACGCAAGTATCGTTTGTTTAATTGTATTTCTTTCAAGTTTGCAATTTGTAATTTTAGGGATCATTGGCGAATATATTGGCAGAATTCATATCGAATCAAAAAATCGTCCACTTTATTTTGCCGAAGTAATTGAAAATAAAACTAGTGAATGAAAATCAGAATTAATGCTGATGATTTTGGAATCAGCGCGGGCGTAAATACGGCGATTGAGGAAATGTTTCAAAAACAAAAATTAAATTCGGCAAGTTTAATTTTTGGCTGTGGTTTTTTTGACGAAGCGATAACAATTGCTAAAAATAATCCTGATTTAAAAATTGGCTTACATTTTAATTTAAGTAGCGGCAAAGCGGCTTTCAAGCATCAACAACCTTCGTTGTTAGTTGACGAAAAAGGTCAATTCAAAAACGGTTTTTTGCAGCTGTTGCTACTTTCTATTTTTAAAAAAGAGCAATTATTAAAAGAAATTTCCCTGGAACTTGAGGCACAAATTTCGGCAATTATTAGCTTAGGTTTGAAGCTTAATCACATTGACAGCCATCGTCACGTTCATTTTATTCCGCGAATTTTTCAAATCGTTGTAGAAATTGCTGCTAAACATCAAATTTCGCAAATCAGAGTTATTAACGAAAATTTACTAACTACTTGGTCAATTAAAAATCCTAAAACTTTTTTAAAAGATGGCGGAATAATAAAATGGCTGGTTTTGCGTTTTATGGGCTTGATCAACGGTTCAAGAAAAATTAAACAAAGTTATTTTTTTAGCATTCTGTACACTTGCAAAATTTCACGCGAATTAATTTCAAAAATAAAAATTCCCAAAAATTTTGATGAAGTAGAAATTATGATTCATCCGGGAAATCCTGAAATTGACGCGCACTTAAAAGATTTACATGAAGCTGAACATCTTTTTTCACCAAATAGAAATATTGAGCGTTTGGGAGTTTGATTTTTTTATGTTTCTAATGAGATTGCCGCGTCGCGCTGGCGCGCTCCTCATGAATGACGAAAACTATCTCCGTCATTCATGAAGAGCGTCAGCAAGAATAACTCGTCATTCATGAGGAGCCGCAAGGCGACGCGGCAATCTCAGGAGCAGCAGAAAAACTACCTCTTCGGCATCTTCTCCACATCAATCATTTCATAATTTTCAACGCTGTTCATCCAATTTTTTTTAACTTTTACAAATAAAAAAAGATGAACTTTAGCGCCAACAATTTCACTTAAATCTGCGCGCGCTTCTTGACCAACTTCTTTAATCATGGTGCCGTTTTTTCCAAGTATAATAGTTTTTTGACTTTCTTTAGTGATAAAAATTGTTTGATGAATTTTGATTTGACCATTATCTAAAATTTCATATGAATCAGTTTTTACGGTTAAAGAATAAGGCAATTCGCGCTCTAACTTTAAGAATAATTTTTCGCGGGTAATTTCTGAAGCAATAAAACGCATTGGTGCGTCGGTGATTTGATCTTCATCGTAAATCCAATCTGGATTTAAACATTTTTCGCATAAGAATTTTTTGATTTTTTCAATACCATCTTTGGTTGCTGCAGAAATTGGAAAAATATCAGCAAAGCCAAGTTCGACAACTGCTGCCATAATTTCCAGGATTTTTGATTTTTTTACCAAATCAATTTTATTAATTAGAATTGTTGGCGTTAAATTATCTTTTTTTAAATCGTTGATGATACGCAAATTTTCTTTATCCAAACCAATTGTAGCATCAATTACAAAACAAACATGATCAGCATCGCGCAAAGCTTGCCAAGCTGATTTGACG
The DNA here is from genome assembly GCA_033763375.1 of Rickettsiales bacterium. GTDB lineage: Bacteria > Pseudomonadota > Alphaproteobacteria > Rickettsiales > UBA1997 > UBA2645. The sequence continues at coordinate 7,978 of JANRKR010000031.1, read as the reverse complement.
ATTATTCTTTCTAAAATTTTGTCATCACGCGGAATAAAAATTCCTGGCGTGTCAATAATTATAAGCTGCGTTTTTTCTTCAATTACAATGGCTTTAATCGAGTTGCGCGTGGTTTGAACTTTGGGCGAAACCGCAACAAGTTTTTGCCCCAGAAGCGCGTTGGTTAAAGTTGATTTACCGGCGTTGGGTGCGCCAATAATTGCGATAAAACCGTGTCTTTTATTTGCTGCCATTTGCTAAATCTTGTGCGATGATGAAAGCCAGTTCCACACTTTGCGATGAGTTAAGGCGAGGGTCGCAATGAGTATGATAGCGGTCTTGTAAATTGATTTCAGTAATTTGCTGATTGCCACCCAAACATTCGGTAACATTTTGTCCGGTCATTTCAAAGTGAACGCCGCCAGCGTAAGTTTTACAAGATTTATGAATTTGAAAGAATGATTTTATTTCACTTAAAATATCATCAAATTTGCGGGTTTTGTAACCGTTAGAAGATTTGATAGTATTGCCATGCATCGGATCGCAAGACCAAATTACTTTTTGACCAGAATTTTTAACTGCTTCAACCAAAGGTGGTAAAAGTTGATCAACTTTGCTAGCGCCCATTCTTGAAATTAATGTAATTCTTCCGGCTTCATTTTGCGGATTTAAAATTTCTAAAAGTTTTAATAATTCGTCTTTGGTAATTGAGGGTCCAACTTTAAAGGCAATTGGATTGGCAATTCCGCGCATAAACTCAACATGCGCTTCATCAGGATGACGCGTGCGATCGCCAATCCAAAGCATATGCGCGCTTAAGTCATAGAATTTTTTATTATCTTTATTTTGACGCGTGAAAGCCTCTTCATAATTTAATAATAACGCTTCGTGAGAAGTAAAAAAACTTGCAGTGGTAAGTTGTGGCAAGGTTTTAGAATCAAGGCCGCAAGCGCGCATAAAATTTAAAATTTTATTTACCTGTGTAATAACTTCTTCGGTATTTTTTTTACTAACTAAACTGTGAGCAAACTCTTCATTCCATTTATTAATTTTTTCTAAATTGCCATAACCGCCAAGCGCCAGTGATCGTAAATAATTTAGTGACGCCGCTGAGTAAAAATAAGATTCAAGCAAGCGGCTTGGATTGGCTTCGCGCGCTGATTTTTCAAACTCGATAGAGTTGATAATATCGCCGCGATAACTTGGTAAAGTAATTTGATTGATAGTTTCTTTATCGTCAGATCTTGGTTTGGCATATTGTCCGGCAATGCGCCCAACTTTGACAATTGGCTTGTTCAAACCATACATCAAAGCCACAGTCATTTGCATTACGGTGCGAAAAAAGCTTTTTAAATTATCATGTGAAAATTCGCCAAAGCTTTCAGCGCAATCGCCACCTTGTAATAAAAAGGCTTTGCCATTTGCAACTAGTGCTAATTCGGTTTTTAGTTTTTCAATTTCATCAAAAGAAACTAAAGGTGGAAAATTATTTAATTGTTTTTCGGCAAGCTTTAATTCTTGTTGATTTTGGTAGGTTGGTTGTTGTTTGATTGGCAAATTGCGCCAAGAATTTACCATCCATTTTTTTGACATAACTTGGTTAAATTGTTGATTTTGTTGGATTGGCAATGATTATTAAAATAATTACAACTAAGTCAATTTCTAATTCATGAAAAAATCTATCGCGTTTCAAGGCACAATTGGCGCTAATTCCAACCTTGCTTGTCAAAAATTTTATCCTGATTTTTTGCCCGAAGCTTACGCAACTTTTTTTGATGTTTTTACTGCGGTTGAAAATGGCGCTGCCGAATTTGGTATGATTCCTTTTGAAAATTCTTCTGCTGGACGCGTTTCAGAAATTCATAACTTACTACAAAAAAAATCAGTGCATATTGTTGCTGAACATTTTGTAACAATTGAGCATCATCTTGTTGCTGTAAAAGGTTCTAAGCTCAAAGACATAAAACAGGTTTATTCGCATCCACAGGCTTTAATGCAATGTCGCAATAATTTACAGAATTTAAAAGTTGAGTTATGTGATTTTTCTAACACCGCCAAAGCGGCTGAATTTATCGCAAAGCAAAATGATAAAACTAAAGCAGCGCTTTGTTCTAAAGTGGCAGCTGAAATTAATGGTTTAGAAATTTTACAAGAAAATTTTCAGGACGCTAATGACAATTCAACGGTATTTATTGTTATCGCCAAAGAGATGATTGCGACTGATCCAAAAATTTCTCCGGTAATTATTTCGCTAATTTTTACCATCAAAAATTATCCAGGTTCGCTTTACAAAGCTTTGGGCAGTTTTGCCACCAATAATGTTAGCATGATCCAAATTGAAAGTTTTATCAAAGGCGGTGTGCGCGCTTGGGGCGGAGTTTCTGAACAAGCGGCTTTTTTTGTAACAATTGAAGGTCATCCAAATCAGCCAAATATTGTTAGTGCTTTACAAGAGTTAGAATTTTTTGCTAAAGATATAAAAATTCTCGGTGTTTATTATGCTGATAAATTAAGGTTTGAAGATCAAGATTTGAATAAAAAATGAGAATTGTTGCAGGAAAATTTCGGGGAAAAAATTTAGCTAAATCTGATCACTTAAAACTGCTTCGTCCAACAACTGATAAAAATCGTGAAGCTCTATTTAATATTTTAGCTTCAGCAAAATTTGTTAAAGAAATTAATTTTAAAATTGAAGGTGCAAAAGTTTTAGATGTATGTTGCGGCAGCGGTGCTGTTGGTTTTGAAGCTTTATCGCGCGGTGCGGCGTCAATTAGTTTTATTGATAATAATTTACAACATTTGGAATTGGTGAAAAAAAATGCTGCACTTTTGCAAGTGGAAAATGAGATAAAAATTTTTTGCGCTGATGTTAAAAATTTACCACAAAAACCCAATGCCATCTTTCGACAAGCTCAAGATAATAATGAATTTTTTGATTTAATTTTTATCGATCCACCTTACGCCGAAGACTACAAAACCATCATCGAAAATCTACTACAAAAAAATTGGCTAAAAAAAGATTCGTTAATTGTAATTGAATTTCAAACTAACAGCAGACTTAAAAATTTTCTTCTCAATGATTTTACCATGCTTGATAGCAGAAGTTATGGAAAAACCAGTTTTGTTTTTCTAACTTATTTAACCTGATTCATCTCAAAATCGACTTTGGAATTTATCGTTTTCTTTGTGCCCGAATATTGAATTGAAAGCTCTTCATCGTCGCGATCCTGAAAATAAATATGAGAAGATGAAACAATTCCTGACATTAAATTCCAAGTTGCATCAACCGCTATCCATTGATTATTGACATAAATTAAATTCCAAGCATGTCCTCTACATTTTTTATATTCACCGCAAGATGCGCCAGTAACAATTACCGCGGGAATTTTTGCTAATCGCGCCAAAGCGTTGTAAAGATTGGCCTATACCAAACTAAGTATCTTTTGATAGCCAATAGCTTGGTCTTTTTGGTAAAAATTTGCTCGTAGAATAACGCTGTATCGCCTGATACATCTTATATTCTTCGTCGCAATTTTTCCCTAAAAATACTTCGCTATTGGCTATCAAAAGATACTTACTTTGGTATATTCAGTACAGACGCCGATTGGTTGTTGTAAAATTTGTTTTAAGTTGGGAAGTTTGTCAAAGTAACTGACGTCATATTTAATAAAATTATGAACAAACTCACCAATTTTAGCGTAAAGCGGAAGTTATGAATATTTTTCATCTTGTTTGATTTTTCTAAAATTGGCGTTAGCAAAATAGTGTCTTCAAAGCTAACTTGAGAAATTTGAGCAGAAATTTTGGGATCAAGAGAAATTCTAAAAGATGTCATAAATTGATTAGGCAATAAATTTATGACTTTACCCTGAATAAAAATTTCTGAAGTTCTGCCAGTTGATAACAAATTAACATCTTCCTGCCAACTCAAAATTGCCAAATTATTGGCAGCAAAAGCTGTTGATAAGTTGATGAATAAAAAAAATAAAAAGGCGAGGGAGATGAGATTTTTTTTCAAGGTTTTTTTAAGATTTTTATTTAGTACAAGAATTTGTTTTAGTTTTTTACTTTAGATCTGCGATATCTAGCTTTGATGACAAGATTTGTAAGCGCAAAGCTTATAAATGTAAATCCAAGCCAAAACTTTGGATTATATTTTAACCTGATTTGATATTAGTTATGAAAAAAAATTTAGAATTAGGCGAAAGAAAGCCAGCGGCATATCCATACGAAGACGAAAGAAAGCCAGCGGCATATCCAGAAACAACATCAGTTATAATTGAAGAAGTATCTCAGTTAGTAAATTCGCAAGCTGCAATCCAAGCTTCTGAAGATAAATTAGAAGACTTAAAAACTCTTGCATCGATCAATAATTTGATCGAGCAATTTTTGAATGCCGAAAATCGTCATACTGAAATTCTTTGTCAGATTGGCTGTGAAGCAAAAAAAATTAAATTTAAAGATTTAAATTCAACCTATATCAGAAATAAATATGGCTTAATTGATAGAAGCAATAAAGCTGCAAGAAGAGAAAATGGGCTTGAGTTAAACCACTTAGAAGTTTTAGAAAAAATTTTTGATAATTCCGAGTTTGTATCAGAAGAACAATTGCGGTTTTTAACAGAAGGTTTTGGCGTTATTAAGCAAAAAATTGCTTTGATTTTAGAAGCTGAAAAAGATTCGCCAACCAAAGATTATGGTCAAGTTTTAAGTGAATTTTCCAGTCTTGACAAAACTACTAACTTCAAACAAGAAGTTGGAAATCTTTATATCGAAAAAATTAAAAGAGAAATTTTAGCAATTTTAAAGCACCGAAATTTAGCGAGTTTGAATTTTTCAAACAAAGAAGATCGTTACTATTTTGGTAATGTTTTAATCAAAATTGGAGAGCTTTCCAGAGAATTTATGGACTTTGCCAATATTGAAAAAAACAGTGGTTTATTCGGATTTTTTAAGAGAGTTAGAAATTTAATTGTGCATTCACCTAGTGTGATGATTGATGACTCTGACTCTGATTTGCAGCAGAGTTTAAGTAAAATTGAAAATGAATTATTTCCTAAGCTTATTCAAAAAATTAACAATTTAGATTTAACAAACCCTCAGTCACATGCTGAAATAGATGAAGCTGAAACAAAATTAAGAAAAGAGATTTTATCAAGTTTTCAAAACACTAAACTTCCAGCAAAAAAAATTAACAATTCTTTGGAAGCTAAAGAAGAAGATGTTTTTATAAAAAACAAAGAAGAAATTAATTTAAAATTATCAATAGCTTTATCAGAGCTTGAATATCTGGCAACAGTTCAAAATAACGCAACACTGACTTCTAATAAAAAGAATCATATCTCGCAATTCTGCATGGCAAAAATTGCTCTTTGTTTAAATGGCCTTGATAAAATTTCAGATAGTCCATTGCAAACTCACACTTCTAATGTACCGGTTTTTAGACAATCTTTGTCTGAGACTATTGCTGCCAGAAATAAGGGAATTGCTCATGATATTTTAGGTTTTGATAAAGAAGGCTTTTCTGAAAATGTTAAAAATAATGTTCTTACTATTAGTGAAAATTTAGAAGCGTTGCGCAAAATATTTAACTTTGATCAAGGCAGATTTGATACTCAAAATGCCGAAGATTTTGATATTAAATCTTTAGATCTGGCCTTAGGAATTGCCAGTTGTCACAATAGGCTGACTAATTATAGAGAAGCTGAAGATATCCTAAATAAATGTTTATCGATTGTTGCCAACAAAAAAGATTTAAAAACAAACAAAGAACAACAATCAGAATACTTGAAATATTATTATGGCATTTTCCATGAACTAGCTCTTATTTACTTAGAAATAAAAAAATATGGTGATGCCATAAAATTACTTAACGAAGTTGCCGAATATGAAGAAGAAATATCGGGCTCGATCTCAAGTGAAATTTTATTAGAACAATACGCAGCTCTTTATCAATTGGGAAGAGAACAAGAGGCGCAAGAAAAACTTATAATTATTATTAATGAGTCTAAAAAAAGTAAATATACAATCCATGCTTTAAATTATCGGGCTAAGTATTTGGAAGGAAAAGGCTTGATTAATGAGGCTAAGAGAATTTATGAAATTTTGGATCAAGTAGTTGATTTAGTGGAAAATCCAATTGCGAAGATCATCATATTAATTAATTTGGCTGTTTTTGAAAATAAACAATCTAAAGATCAAAAAACATCTCGATATCTTGAGAAAGCACGAAATATTCTTGAAGAACATAAACCTTTCATAAAAAAGAATGCAGAGGATTGGCTTCTCATTATCGAAAAAAGAATTCTTCAAACCGAACTGCAGATTTTCAAATCATACATGAGTCAAAATCAAGATGTTGCATCTATTAATTTTGATGAAGAAATAATTAAACCTTTCAATAAGTTATATGAAAAAATAGAAGCAATCCATCTATACAATCAGGTTATGAATAGAGTTGATATAGAAGATTTTATTTGTGCTTCTTTTAGTTTATTCTCCAAACCAAATCGAGAAAATGAATCATTAAGCGATACAAAAAAACTTTTAGATGTTGGTAATAAATTACTTTCTTTGATGAAAATATATGAAATTGAAGATTTAAAATCACGCACCTTACTTGAAATTGGCTCTTGTTATATTACAATTGCTACAAATCACAAAAATCCTGAATACAATTGGAGTACAGCGAGAAAATTTTTAGAATCTGTGAAAAATGAATTAGAAGAAAAAGATCTTCCAACTTTATATTTGCAACTTGCTAAATGTGATGAAGGAGAAGGAAAAATTGATTTGGCGTTGAGGGGTTATTTGAATGTCATGAGAATGGAAAAAGCTAATGAGAATGAAAAAGAGGCTGCTGCAAAATTTATGAAACAGCTTAGTGATAAGAATAGAATATTTAAAAAAATGGAACAAGACTTAACGCTAATCTATAATCAAACAAAAGGAAATCTTAACAAAAAAGAATTGGTTTTAGATTTTTCTAGTAATCCATCTGAAAATATTGAAGCTCTTATTAAAAGCTATATAATGAATCTTACACAATATTTAAAAGAAGTATTAAATCATGATATAGCGCCAAGCAGAAAAGGAAATACAATTACAATTAAACTAACGCAAGACTTGAAAAAAGCTCTGGAAGAAAAAATTGCCAAAAGAAACCAATCTGCTGGCAGATAATTTATCGGTTTTAAAAAACTCCTACAACAAAGCCGTCACATCAAGCATGCGTAGCGAAAATGCCCATTCGTTATCATACCATGAAGCAACTTTAACTAGATTGCCGCCAATTACTTTGGTTTGAGTATTGTCAAAGCAAGAGCTGAAACCAGTATGGTTGAAGTCAATTGAAACCAAAGGCTCGTCGATAATTTGTAAAACATTTTTCATGCGACCTAAAGCGGCTTTTCTTACTGCTTCGTTAACTTCTTCTTTGGTTGTTTCGCGTTTGGCGATGAAATTTAAATCAACCATCGAAACATTAGCGGTTGGAACGCGAACGGCGCCGCCGTCTAATTTTCCTTTAAGTTCTGGCAAAACCAAACCAATTGCTTTAGCAGCGCCAGTTGAAGTTGGAATCATTGACATAGCGCAGGCGCGAGCGCGGCGCAAGTCTTTGTGGGAATTATCAACAATATTTTGGTCGTTAGTATAGGCGTGAATTGTGGTCATAAAACCTTTTTCAATGCCGATTGCATCGTTAATTGCTTTGGCAATTGGTGCCAAGCAGTTTGTGGTGCAAGAACCAACGGAAATTATTTTATCATCACTTTTTAGTGCTTCTTCATTAACACCAAAAACAATGGTTTTTACCGAATCTTCTTTGGCTGGTGCAGAAATTATTACTTTTTTTGCACCCGCAGTAATGTGCTGATAAGCGTCGTCATATTTGGTGAAAGCGCCGGTGCATTCTAAAACGACGTCAATTTTTAAATCAGCCCAAGGTAATTTTTTTGGATCTCTTTCACCGAAAAGTTTTACTTTTTTATCAGCGATA
>JANRKR010000030.1:0-45866 GCA_033763375.1 Rickettsiales bacterium | reverse complement strand
CGCACCAAATCTGGTCCAAACGCACCAGCTTGTGGTTTATATTTTTTGGGCGTCGATTACTAAAAACATTTATAACAAATTTAAAATTTGAAAAAATTAGTTTTAATTTCTCTATTAATTTTTTTAACGCCAAAAGTTGTTTTTGGTGCTGGCGCTTATTTGGTTGATGATGGCGGAATTATTGATGTCAAAAAAATTCAAATTGAAAATTGGTATAGTCGCGGCAGCAAAGGTGAAAATATTTTTGTTACTAATCCTGCTTATCAACTTTTGCCAAATGCTGAATTTGCCGTTCAAGAAACTTATGATGTAAGCGCCAAAAATATTAACACTTTATGGCCACAAATAAAATATTTATGGCATAACAATAAAAATATTTCTTCTTCAGCAACTTTAGGAATTAACTATTCTTCAACCGATCAAAAAATATATGGAACTTATGCTTACAGCTCAACAACTGCTAAAATTAGTTCTATAATTGACAGTCATTTTTATGTAGGTTGGCAAAATTGGCGCCATAGTTTTGCCAATGATAAAAGTATAAATTTTTTGAATTATGGCGTTGGATTTGAGATGCGTTTAAACGAAAAATTATTTCTTATACCAGAAATTTTTCAAACTAATGGTGCTTTTAAAAATGGTTCAAAAAAACCAGCAACGCAGCTTGGATTGCGCTATTTTGCCAATGATAAATTTATTTTTGACGCAATTTATGGTCATAATATTAACGGCAGAAATCAAAGCTGGATAACGCTTGGCGTGACTTTAGTTTTTTAATTATAGCAAACTAAGTATTTATATTCCAAATCAGCTTCATCTTTTTGGTAAAAACTTACTTAGAAAATAACGCTGTATCACTTGATACAACTTATATTCTCGGTGATTATCCCTTGACTCACAATTTTTTTTAGACCCCGTCATGAAGACGGGGTGACGAAATCCGAATCTAAAATTAAATCACAGCAACATGAAGACTGGGTAACAAAATCCGAATCTAAAATCAAATCACAGCAACATGAAGACGGGGTGACAGTGGCTATATCTTAACTAAAGTTGTCACCTTAGTCTTCATGACTTTGTCACCCCGTCTTCATGACGGGGTCTGGTTGTGCTTCTTGGGATAATCGCCATATTCTCTGTCGCATTTTTTCCTCAAAAATACTTTGCTGAATTAAGAGTATAAATACTTAGTTTGGTATATTACAAAAATTCAATTTTGTCATTTTTGGCGATAACTTTAATTTCTTTTCCTTCTAAAATTTCACCACGCAAGATTTTTTCAGCAAAAATATTTTCAACTTCATGTTGAATTAAGCGTTTTAATGGACGCGCGCCATAGATTGGATCAAAACCTTTTTGTGCCAAATAATGTTTCGCTGATTCTTCCAAAATAACTTTGATATTTCGCGAAGAAAGTCTTTTGGCAAAACGAGCAAATTGAATCTCGGTAATATTTTCCATATTTTTACGACTCAATTTATTGAACAAAATAATTTCATCCAAACGATTTAAAAATTCTGGACGAAAATGTTGGCGCACAATTTCCATAACATTATCAAAATCTAAAGATTTTTTGGCGTCCATGGCAACTTTATCAAGTAAAGGTTCGTCTTCACTTTCATCATCTTTACTTTTTTTGCTTAAAATTTGTGAACCTAAATTTGAAGTTAGAATTATTATCGTATTAGTAAAATCAACGGTGTGACCTTGATTATCAGATAAACGACCTTCGTCCAAAACTTGTAACAAAATATTAAAAATATCGTGATGAGCTTTTTCAACTTCATCAAACAAAATTACTTGATAAGGACGACGACGCACACTTTCAGTTAAAATACCGCCTTGTTCAAAACCTACATAACCTGGAGGTGCGCCAATTAAGCGTGCAACCGAATGTTTTTCCATAAACTCGCTCATATCAATATGCATGATGGCAGTTTCATCATCAAAAATAAAATCCGCCAAAGCTTTACAAGTTTCAGTTTTTCCAACGCCAGTTGGACCCAAAAATAAAAATGAGCCAATTGGTCGATTGGCATCTTGCAAACCGGCACGCGATCTACGTACTGAATTGCTAACCGCTTTTAAAGCTTCGTCTTGACCAACGACGTGAGCGCGTAAAAAATCTTCCATCTTTAACAATTTTTCTTTTTCACCGGAAAGAATTTTATCAATTGGAATGCCGGTTGATTTTGAAATTATCGCCGCAATGTCATCTTCATTGACACTTTCACGCATCAATTTTTGTGCTACATTATTTTCAAAACCAGCAAGTTCTTTTTGCAACGCCGGAATTTTGCCGTAACTAATCTCACCAGCTTTGGCTAAATTGCCTTCGCGCTGCGCAACTTCAAGCTCGTAGCGCGCTTGCTCAATTTTGGTTTTTAGCTCGTTTATTTTGGTTAATTTATTTTTTTCCGCCTGCCAAAGCGAAGTTAATTCTGCTGATTTTTTTTCAATATCTTCTAGCTCTTTAATAACATTTTCTAAGCGCTTTTTGGAATATAAATCATCTTCTTTTTTCAAAGCTTCGCTTTCAATTTTAAGCTGAATAATTTTGCGATCCAATTCGTCTAATTCATTTGGTTTGCTTTCGACTTCAATTTTTAAACTGCTGGCAGCTTCGTCAATTAAATCAATCGCTTTATCAGGCAAAAAGCGATCAGTAATATAGCGATGCGATAAAGTTGCTGCGGCAATTAAAGCTGAATCTTTAATTTTTATGCCGTGATGAACTTCATATTTTTCTTTGATGCCACGCAGAATTGAAATAGTATCTTCAACATTTGGTTCTTTAGTGAAAATGGCTTGAAAGCGGCGCGCCAAAGCGGCGTCTTTTTCGATATATTGACGATATTCATTTAAAGTTGTAGCGCCAATACAATGAAGAGTGCCGCGCGCTAAAGCTGGTTTTAAAAGATTGGAAGCATCCATCGCGCCATCAGTTTTGCCGGCGCCAACCAAAAGATGCAATTCGTCGATAAACAAAATAATATTTTCATCATTTTCAACTTCAGACAAAACTGCTTTTAAACGCTCTTCAAATTCACCGCGAAATTTGGCGCCAGCAATCAAAGCGCCCATATCAAGTGCCATTAACTTTCTGTTTTTTAAACTTTCGGCTACGTCGCCATTAATTATTCTTTGTGCCAAACCTTCAACAATCGCTGTTTTTCCAACTCCCGGTTCGCCAATTAAAACCGGATTATTTTTTAAGCGACGCGATAAAACTTGCATAGCTCGGCGAATTTCTTCATCACGTCCAATTACTGGATCAATTTTACCAAGACGCGCTTTTTTGGTTAAATCTTGAGCATATTTTTCAAGCGCTTGATAAGTATTTTCTGATTCGGCCGAATTGGCTTTTTTACCGGCGCGAATTTTTTCAATAGCGCTGCGTAGTAGGATTGGCGTTAATCCGCCAACTTTTAATGATTTGGCTGCTTCGTTTTTTTCATCTTCTAAAATTGCTTGTAAAATGCGTTCAATGGTGACGAATTGATCGTTATTTTGATCGGCTAATTTTTCTGCCAACATCAGAACTCGCGCTGTTTCTGGCGCAATTGTAATTCCGGAGACGCCGCTACCATCGACCACCGGAATTTTGCTTAAACTGATTTTATTTTCAGCCTTAATTAAATCGATATTAGCACCACAATTTATGATTAATTTTTCGGCTAAATTATCAGCATCATTAAGCAAAGAATTTAAAAAATGTTCAGGCAAAAACTTTTGATGACCCGACGCTAAGGCAAGTGTTTGAGCATTTTGCAAAAGTTGGCGCGACTTTTCAGTGAAGCGTTCAATATTCATAAAATATTTTTTTAAATTTTTCTAAAAGATTTTTGTTTAGATTCAGATAATAATTTTAATAAAAAATTCAACCAACCGTAATGATTAAATAACGGAAAACCAGCGATCAACAACTCGCCACTAAGGGCGAAGCGCACCGTCAGATTCAACAATATATTTGTAGGTAACAAGTTGTTCTAAACCAACTGGGCCGCGCGCATGAAGTTTGCCAGTGGCAATTCCAACTTCAGCACCAAGACCAAATTCGCCGCCATCGGCAAATTGAGTTGAAGTATTATGCATCACAATTGCTGAGTTAACTTCAGTTAAAAATTTTTCAGCCATGTTTTGATCTTGCGTGATTATAGATTCGGTGTGCGACGAGCCATATTTAGCAATATGTTTGATCGCATCGTCAATATCGCGGACAATTTTTACAGAAATAATTTTATCCAAATATTCAGTGAAATAGTCATTTTCTTCAGCTTTTTTAATTCGATTATCAATTTCTAAACAAGCTTCATCACCACGAATTTCGCATTCCAAAGCGCTTAGATCGTCAACAATTAAAGGCAGAATTTTTTTAGCGATGCGTTTATCAATCAACAAAGATTCTGTAGCGCCACAAATTCCGACTCGACGCATTTTAGCATTAATCACAATTTTGCGTGCTTTTTCAATATCAGCTTTTTCATGAATATAAGTATGACAATTGCCATCAAGATGACGAAAAACCGGAATTTTGGTATGTTGCAAAACTGCTTTGATTAAAGACTTGCCACCGCGCGGAATTATTACGTCGATGTAATTTTCCATTTTTAATAATTCGCTGACATATTCGCGCGAAGTTTCAGAAACTAAAATTACAGCATTCTTATCAAGCGTGAAGCGATCTAGAGCTTCGCGATAAATATCAACCAAAATTTTTGCTGAATTAATTGAATCAGAACCACAGCGCAAAATAACTGAATTTCCAGCTTTAAAAGATAAAGCAGCAATGTCCGAAGCCACATTTGGACGGGATTCAAAAATTGCTAACATCACGCCAATTGGCGTTGCAACTCTTTTGATATGTAGACCATTTTCGCGCTTAACATCATACAAAATTTTTCCAACCGGATTTGGTAATTTAGCAATTTCTTTAACAGAATTTGCTAAAGCCGCAATACGCTTTTCATCAAGAATTAGACGATCAATTCTAGCAGCATCAAGACCATTTTCCCTGATATTTTTTTTGGCAAATTTTATATCGCGCTGATTAGCTTTAATAATTTTTTCGGCATTTTTTTTAATTAATTTCACCACTTCCAGCAAAAGCTGATCTTTAATAGATGAATCAAGATTAGCGATGGTTAAGCTGGCCTTTTTGGCGTCAATGCAGATTTTTTCAACTTTGGTTTTTATTTGGCTCATAAAAATTTATAAAAAATTAAGCCTTTATTTAATGATTAAGAAAAATACAGGCGCTAAAAAAATTACAATTGCAGTTGTCAAGCTGGTCAAAATAAGACTAGAATCAAAATCAATAATTTTAGCAAATTCTTTATCTTCAGCGCTTAATTCTTGAGAATTTTTGCTAAGAAACAAATAAATTAAACGTCCGGAAAGTGCGGTTAAAATTAAAGTATTAGCGATAAAAATAAGTGTAGCGAAAAATAGTTTTTTCTTCAGTAAAATTTTAAGCAGAAAAAATTTTTCCATAGCGCTAATTCCAGGAACTACGCCAATCAAATTCAACAAGGCAAAAATAAGCAAAGAAACTGTAATTTTTAAATTATAAAACAAACCTTTAAAATTCTGCTTTGGAAATTTTTCTAAGTATAAAATTACATTAGAAAAACATAAAAAAATTAAAGTTAACGATAATAAAAACGATAAAAGCGGCAAATAAATTTTAGTTTTATCAAAAATAGCGAAGACAAAAATTGTCGATAAAGCAAAAATAATTTGATTAAAAATCAGATAAAAAAGGAGCGATTTTAAATTTTTATTAAAAATTATAAAAAAAGCGCAAAGCAGAAAATTTAAAAATAAAATCGCCTGTAAATAATTGAGTTTAACCTGCGAAATTATAGCCGAAAGATTATCCAAGCCAAAAATTGCAACCAATATTTTAATAAAAATATAAAGACTTACAAAGGCGTAACAAAACAGAAATAAAATATAAATTGTCAGATTATCAAAATTATTCTTAGCGCAAAATAAATAGGACGGAAAAATTATCGTAAGAAATAATCCGCTTAAATATAAAACCAGCAAAATAAAAGATTTTACCAAAGAAATATCACTTAAAATTCCGTTTGCGGAAAAATTAATCTGAGTGCTGAATTTATAGGTTGCAACAACTGCTAGGAAAAAAAACACCGATTCTACATAAAGTAAAAAAGTAAAATGAGAAAATTTATTTTCTTTTTTATAAAAAAATTTAACTGCAAAAAAGTGACAAAATAAAATCAGAAAATCATAAAAGAATAAAGTGGTGAGAAGGTTTTGCGCAATTATAATGAAGTTGATCAAAGCAACGGCAATTGCAAAAAATAATTTAAAATTATTAATTTGCTGATGATTTAAAAAGCGTAAGAAACGATGAATATAAAAACCAAAAATTACCCAAATAAAGTTTAGTAAAAATAAAAATCTTAAAGAAGTCCAATCAACTTTAAAAGCAAACGCAGCATCTTGAAAAATTTTAATTATTTCGACATCAACTATTTTGTGATAATTTAGTTTATTATAAAGACCAATCAAGCTGACAAAAAATAATAGCGGAGAAATTTTGCTAAAAATATTTACTAATTTTTGTGACGCTTGAAAAAAAGCTAAAACCCCGCAGTTTAAAAGCGGAATTACAGAAATTAATAATAACAAAAATTGCGCCGACATAATTTAAAGCGAATTTGAAAGTAAAAATGTTGCGAATCTGACCGATAAATTATTGGTAAAATTTGATGCTAAAAACGATAAATAAATAGTTACAATTAAGAACCAGAAAGAAATCAGATAAAAACTATAAACTCGCCAATTAAGATTATTTTGTTTAGATTTTTTAAAATTTTTTGTCGCAATTTCAAAAGTTTCTGGCGTAAAAAAAGCGCTGATAAATTTTATCGCCAAACTAACATGAACAAAATTTGCAATGATCAAAGCAATCAACATAAAAGCAGCAATATCAAAGCTAAAACTTGCATAAGCCAAATACCAATTTGCAAAAAAAAGCAAGGAAAGCGGAAAAGCAGCAATAAAAAATATTAATAATTTTAGCGGTAAAGCCAGCAAAAAATAATTTTGACGAATCAGATAAATTTTGTTAATTGATGAATTATTAAAATTCTTTTTAAGAAAAGTTCCAAAAACAAAAATTACTAAATTAGTTAAATTAAAATTAAGAAGATAAAAAAACAAAGCCTGCATAGATTCAGTTGTTTTAAGAGCCAAACAACCAACAATAAAGCCAAAATTATTCAAACAAAAATAAGCCGCGATAGTTTTTAAATGCTTCTTTTGATAAAGTTTTACTGAGCTGTAAAAAATTAATAACAGCGCCAGAAGTAATAGAATTAATTGCGGATGAAAATTGGTTAAAGATGAATTGCTGCTGAAGAAAAAATATAAGAATTTTAAAGTAACAAAAATTCCCACATTAGTTTTTATGAAAAGCGCATCAATTGTTAAAAAATTGGCGATTAGATCGCTGCTTTTAAGATTTTGAAGAGAAAGCCAAAAAGAAAAAAATTTAAGAGTAAAAGCAATTGCCAAAAGCAAAAAAATTGTGGGCAAAAACCAGTTATCAATTGCTTTGGTTACAATAAAAATCTCGGCAATTTTATCAAAATTAATTTCAGCGAAACTTAAATAAATTACTAAAAAACAAAATAGAGTTATCAGCGCAGCAATCGAATTAAGAACAAAATATTGAAAAGACAATTTGGCAATTTTTAAGTTTTCAGAAATTGCTGAAGTTGTAAAGAAACTGAAGGCATAAATTTCAAAGAAAAAAAATAAATTAAGCAGATTATTGGTGGTAAAAATTCCAACCAAAGCAAAAAAACTTAAAAGATAAATCGAGTAAAAAAGCTTATGATTTTTTTCATCTAAAGATTTTTCAATGTCTTTGCGATAATAAAATAAAATTATAATTTTTAGAAAAGTTACCAGTAACAAAAAAATAATTCCAAGCAGATCAAGCCTGAATTCTAGCATCGCTGAAAGCAAAGATGAAGAAAAGTTATTATCAATTTTTTCGTAGATTAAAATATCGGGAAAAACTCTTAAAGTTAGAAAAAAAACTAAAATTAAAGAAAATAAGGTAATTAAAAGTGGCAAAGATTTTTTGGTGAATATCTGGCAAAGCAACGATGAAATCAGCGGCAGAAAAATGATTAAATAAATATTACTAATTATACCAATTTTCATCTTAAATCAGGCTTTGAATTTGAAGGCGAATCTGCGTAAGCGTATTTAAATATAAGTGCGCAAAGATGAGTCTTGGAAAAATTCAATTCATTTTTTCTTCTTCATTAAAGAAATGAACTCTTCAAACAAATAAAAACTATCATGCGGTCCGGGAGAACTTTCTGGATGATATTGCACCGAAAATGCCAAACCATTTTTTAATCTTAAACCTTCAACACTTTGATCAAAAAGAGAAAGATGAGTAACTTCGGCATTATCTGGAATTGAATTTTCATCAACACAAAAACCGTGATTTTGGCTGGTAATTTCAACTTTTTTAGTTTTTAAATTTTGCACTGGATGATTGGCACCACGATGTCCTTGTTCCATTTTTTTGGTTTTAGCGCCAATTGCCAAAGCCAAAAGTTGATGACCAAGACAAATGCCAAAAAGCGGAATTTTATTTTCTAAAACTTTCTGAATTAATGGAATTGCGTATTCGCCAGTTGCCGAAGGATCGCCTGGTCCATTCGATAAAAAAACTCCGCTTGGATTATGTTTGATTATTTCTTCGTAACTGGCTTTAGCGCCAACAATTACAACTTCGCAACCCAATTCAGTCAAGCAGCGCAAAATATTTAATTTGGCACCATAATCAACTGCTACAACTTTTAATTTTTTGTGATTGATTTGTTGATAAGAATTATTTTTTTGCTGCCATCTTCCTTCTTTTTGCCAATGATATTCTTGATTTAAACTAGCTTTATTTGCCAATTCAACGCCGCTTAAATCGCCAGCGGTTTTTAATTCACTGGCAATTTTTTTAATCAGATTTTCATCGATGTTTTCTTGATAAATTAAAGCTACGGATTTAGCACCTTTATCTTTGATTAATTTAGTTATTTTTCTGGTATCAACGCCGCAAATGCCGGTAATATTATTGCGCAACAGCCAATCGTTAAAATGTAAGTTAGCACGATAATTTGCTGGATTGGTTATTGGTTCACGTATAATTAAACCAGAAGCCTTTGGCAAGTTTGATTCAATATCATAATCGTTAGTGCCAACATTACCAATATGCGGAAAAGTAAAAGTTATAATTTGTCCCAGGTAAGAAGGATCGGTAAGAATTTCTTGATAGCCGGTAATTGCGGTATTAAAACAGATTTCGCCTTTGGTTATAGATTTTTTACCAATGCCATAACCATAAAAAAAATTGCCATCAGGGAAAATTAGGACAGCATTTTTTGTTAATTGATAAAAGTTATTTGTATCTTTCATTTTGCAAGATTATGTGAAATTTGACTTTGATTTACAAATTAACTTCGACCTAATAAATCTTCAACAAACAACTCAATTTAAATTTGCTTTAATTTACATGATTGACTTACACAACATATCACAACAAAAACCAGAAATAGTTTTGCGCGGCGAATATGGAATTATAGTTGGCGATTCGCTGATTATTGCTCCCAACGCCAAGAATGGTAAAATTGTTATTATGATTGACGCAGAAAAACAAATTGCCGCTATTGCTCATTTTGACGCCGCTCAAAAAGTTGAAGAGAATATGACTAATATTTTGAATGATATGCGTAAAATTGGATCAGAGATTTCTGAAGTTAAATGCAGCATTATGGAGAAAGAATCACATCCAACTCTTATAGAAAAAGTTCAAAAAAGTTTTAAAGAAAAAGTTGAAGAAGTTTTGCAAGAAAATGGTAATGATCAAAAAGTAAATCACACTTTATGGAGCGGTAATGATTTTTGTAATGTCGTTCTTAGAGGCGATGGCGACATTATGATTGATAATAGTTCTGAATTAATGCGTGCTGCTCTTAACTTGCTTATTTTTACAACCGAAGGCGATGAAAGATTAAACAACGCGCTTAATCCGACTTTAATAACTGAATTAAAAAAAATTAAAGGTTCGGCTTCAGCAAGAGCGTCTTTGAACAATGTAAAGCTAATCAAGCAAACTCCTTCAACTGTATTTTTAAAACTTTCTTCCGAAACGCTTGAAGGTAAAAATAAATCAAAAGAAAACTCACTTTCTTAGAACCTGTTTAGAATCTTTTTTAACTTCAGATTTTGACATATTTTTGGTGATTTTTTTCATGAAATTTTTATAATATCAGAAAATTTTTTAAAAAATTTCTGATTAATCCGTTAATGGGTTCTCGGCTCTAATCATATCTTAATACAAGGGTAAATGGACCCCGTCATGCGACGGGGTGACAATTATGATGTAACTGTCACCCCGCCTCACTCTTGTTACCACGTCTTACTTTTGTTACCCTGTCTTACTATTTTCACTCCGTCGTACTCTTGTCACCCCGTCGTATGACGGGGTCCATTTACTTGCTGAATTAGAACAAAAACCCATTAACGTGTTAGTCAGAAAAATTTCATAAAAAAGAACAAAAATAGAACTAAATATGAGACTAATTAGGTTTGAAAACAGGCTCTAATATCATTGCATATTACAATAAACTATTTTTTGACTTAGTTTTAACTTTTTAAAATGAATTTATCTTTTTAACTAAACAAAAAAACTCTAGAAAAAAGTTCTCTTATTATTTTGATGGCAAATTGCCACCGCCAAAGCATCAGCTTCATCTTCACTTTTAAAACCGGCTTTGGGTAACAGAATTTTAATCATAGCTTGAATCTGATCTTTATCAGCGCGCCCTACTCCAACAACTGCTTTTTTAACCGCAGTGGTTGAATATTCCGCAACTTTTAAATTACATAATCCCAAAGTTAAAATTAAAGCACCGCGAGCGTGTCCAAGCTTCAAAGATGAAACTGGATTATTATTGATAAAAGTCTCTTCGATTGCTGCTTCGTTTGGTTGGTGCAAACTAATAAACTCAACTAAATTTTGATGAAATTTTTGTAAGCGATTTGATAAAAAATCACTCGGAGAAGTGTGAATTGTAGCGGAAGCAATAAAATGCAGAGAATTGTTTTTTACTTCAATAATGCCAAGACCAGTTTTAGTAAGACCAGGATCAACTCCAAGAATTTTCATTTAGTAATTTTCATAAAAACTTTGATCGCTTTGCGCCATTTTAATTAAAAGTGCACAAGGAGAAAAGCGCGAATATTTTTGACTAAATTTTTGTAAATCTTCTACAACTTTTTTAATGCCGTAAGAATCAGCCAATCTTAAAATTCCACCACGAAATGCCGGAAATCCTGCACCCATAATCATCGCCATATCAAGATAACGGGCGTTTTTTATAATATTCTCTTCCAAGCATTTGGCGGCTTCGTTAATCATGATCAATATACAACGATCAACGATTTCAGATTCGCTTATAGTGCTGCGAGCAATATTTTTTGATTTTCTTAAGTCGCTTAAAATAGTTGCCAACTTAGGATTAAGTTGAGTTGGCGTCTTATCATTTTTGCCATATAAATAAAAACCACTGCCCGATTTTTTACCAAGTAAATCTTTATGATTGGTATAAATTTCGTCTAAAATTTCAGCAACTTGCATATGTTCACCAAAAGCCGCATGAAGGCTATGCGCAACTTTAACTCCAACATCAATCCCAACAATATCGGCTAAAATAAACGGACCCATCGGCATACCAAAATTTTCAATCAAAAGATCGACATGTTGAATTTCTGCACCTTCTTGCAGCAAGAAAGCTGCTTCGTTCATGTAAGGAAGTAAAATACGATTAACAACAAAACCGGCAGAATCTTTAACCACAATTGGAGTTTTGCCTAATTTTTTTGCCAGCTTGACAATTGTAGCAATAGTTTTGTCGGAAGTTTTTTCGCCACGAATAACTTCAACCAAAGGCATACGATTTACCGGATTAAAAAAATGCATACCAGCAAAACGCTCAGGATTTTGTAAGGCTTGCGCCATTTGAGAAATTGATAAAGAAGAAGTGTTAGAAACGATTATGGCGTCTTTTTTAATTTGCTTTTCAGCTTCTAATAAAATCTTTTTTTTAATGTCGATATTTTCAACAACGGCTTCAATCACAAAATCAACATTTTCAAAACCTGTATAATCAAGGCTGGAAGTAATTTTTGCCGTTTTAATTTCAATTTGCGTAGAACTATATTTTTTGATTTTCTTTAGCTGATTATAAATTTTCATTACTTGCTTATAACCAAGCGCAACGGCATTCCACGCAATATCTTTAATGCGGATATCAATATCATAATTACTAAAAAGCCAGGCAATTCCACCACCCATAACACCAGCGCCAAGCAATCCCACATTTTTGATTGCGATAGTTTCAACTTTATCTTCAACGCCCAAATCTTTTTTCAAAGCTTCATTAGTGAAGAAAATTTCAATCAGATTTTTTGCAATATCACCGGTTACTAATTGACAAAATTCGTTAAGTTCAATCGCCAAACCAGCTTGTAATTTTTTGCTGCCGTAAGTTTTTTTAACAACTTCTAAAGCCTTTATTGGCGCCGGATATTGCCCTTTTGTTTTAGCTAAAACATCTTTTTTACTTAGGAAAAAAATTAAAAATTTACCCAAAAATAAATTTTCAAAAATCCAGCGTTTTTTCTTTGCAGCTTTGCGTGTTTCTAAATATTTATTATGATTATTATTTTGCAAAATTTCGTTGACGAATTTGCTGAGAGTTTCTGACAAAAATTCTTCACGCGCTAAATCGTCAACAAGACCAATTTTAAAAGCTTTGCGAGCATCAACAGCTTTGCCGGAAAGAATAATTTTTAAAGCTTCTTGCAAGCCGATTAATTTAGGCAAACGCTGCGTGCCGCCAAAGCCGGGAATAATACCAAGATTAACTTCCGGCAAACCAAGCATGGTTTTTTTATCGACGATCGCCACACGATATTGACAAGCCAAAGCCAACTCTAAACCGCCGCCAAGACAGGCGCCGTCAATCACAGCAATTGTCGGAATTTTTAATTGCGAGATTTTGTGTAAAATATTTTGCCCACGCGCAACTTTTTCCAAAGCATCTTCTAAATCAGTAATTGCTTTGATTTCATTGATGTCAGCGCCCGCAATAAAAATATCTTTTTTGGCAGAAGTAATAATTAAAACCCGAATCGCCTTATTGCCATCAATCACATTAATTGCTTTTTCAAGCTCAATTAAAACTGGCTTGGAAAGTTTATTAACTTTTTCATCAGGCAAATCAAAAACCAAATTTGCCACACCGTTTTTTTCGATTTTTAATGTTAGAGCTTCGCTTTGCATGTGATTCTTGTGATTTAAATAATCAATAATACCAAAATATCGTTTATAAGTACTTTTCTTAATGCGCTAAAAACTTTTCAATTTCTAAAGCCGCCATGCAACCAGTTCCTGCGGCAGTAACGGCTTGACGATAAATTTTATCTTGAATATCTCCCGCGGCATAAACGCCAGCAATTGTTGTGGCAGTTGAGTTTGGCTTGGTAACAATATAGCCTTCTTCATCAATTTTTATATCGGTATTTTTGAATAAATCAGAATTTGGTTTGTGGCCAATGGCAATAAAAATTCCATCAATTGGCATTTGGCGAGTTTCTCCGGTTACAGTATTTTTTAGACGCGCGCCAGTAACTATTTTAGGATTTTCAGTTCCCAAAACTTCATCCAAAGCGTGATTCCAGATCACTTCAATTTTAGGATTTTTAAACAAACGATCTTGTAGAATTTTTTCTGATTTAAATTTATCGCGACGATGAACTACATAAACTTTTTTAGCGTGATTAGTTAAATACAAAGCCTCTTCAACCGCGCTATTTCCGCCGCCAACCACAATTACATCTTTATTTTTAAAGAAAAATCCGTCGCAAGTAGCACAACCCGAAACGCCAAAACCTTGGTATTTTTTTTCTGATTCTAAACCCAACCATTTTGCTTGCGCGCCAGTTGCAATCACAACTGCATCAGCTTCAAAAATATCGCCAGATTCACCAATTAATTTGAATGGACGTTTAGAAAAATCGACTTGCTTGATGTGATCGTGAAAAATTTTGGTGCCAACATGGACTGCTTGTTTTTCCATTTGCTCAACTAGCCATGGACCTTGAATGCTTTGAGCAAAACCGGGATAATTTTCAACATCGGTTGTGATTGTAAGTTGTCCACCCGGAGTATTTCCGTTAATAATAATTGGCTCAAGATTAGCGCGCGCCGCATAAATTGCTGCCGTGTAACCGGCAGGTCCCGAACCGATAATTGCTACTTTTGTTTTGTGAGTTGTCATTTGTTTGAGTAAAAATTTGTTAAAAAATTGAAGCCGCTTGCAATTTTTTGATTCGAAATAAGGCGATTATCCCAAGAGATACAACCAGCCCCGTCATAAATACTAAGGTGACAATTGCGAGAAAGATCACAAAACTATCCTACCCCGTCATGAAGACGGGGTGACAGTGTGGCTGGATATTAACCAATATTGTCACCTCAGTCTTCATGTTGTTGTGATTTAATTTTAGACTCGGATTTTGTCACCCCGTCTTCATGTTGTTGTGATTTAATTTTAGACTCGGATTTTGTCACCCCGTCTTCATGACGGGGTTTTGAAAAAAATAAGAATTGCGAAAATTTCAACCAAAAGTTTGATTTGCGACAGCCTCCTAATTCATGAACATTCCACCGTTAATATGCAAAGTGTGACCCGTAATGTAAGCGGCTTCTTCGCTGGCTAAAAATGCTACGCCTTTTGCAATATCCGCAGCTTC
This sequence comes from Rickettsiales bacterium, assembly GCA_033763375.1. GTDB lineage: Bacteria > Pseudomonadota > Alphaproteobacteria > Rickettsiales > UBA1997 > UBA2645. The sequence continues at coordinate 30,998 of JANRKR010000030.1, read as the reverse complement.
ACCCATTTTACCTGCCGGAATTTTTGCTAAAATCGTTTCGCGTTGAAGATCGTTTAAAGCTTCAGTCATCGGACTCTCAATAAAGCCTGGCGCCACACAATTGATAGTAATGCCACGAGTTGCAACTTCGCAAGCCAGAGATTTACTCATGCCAATCACACCAGCTTTGGAAGCAACATAATTTGATTGTCCAGGATTTCCGGTAACGCCAACAACTGAAGCAATATTAATGATGCGACCATATTTGCGACGAAGCATTTTTTTGATGGCGTTGCGATTTAGCACAAAAGTTGATTTCAAATTCACATCAATAACGTAATTAAAATCTTCATCTTTCATGCGTAAAATTAAATTATCTTTGGTAATTCCAGCGTTACAAACCAAAATATCGATATGACCAAGTAACTCTTCAGCCTTGTCAAATAAAGCCTCAACTTCAACAAAATCAGACAAATTGCAGGTTAAATATTTGACATTGCCAGAAATCTCAGCAGCAAGTTCTTTAAGCTTGTCTTCTTTGGTTGAAGATAAAACTAAATTGGCGCCTTGTTTAGCAAGAGTTTTGGCAATTGCTGCGCCAATTCCGCCAGTTGCACCGGTTATTAAAACATTTTTTTGATTGAGTCTGAACATAAATTTAAAAATTAATTAACTTTGTCGATAACATCAATTAGACGATTCATCTTTTCGATATCTTTTTTATTGTAGCCAGTTTCTTTTGTGGAACTTGAATCAGTTTGGCTTTTATCATTTTTATTTTTCAACTGATCATTTTGTAAAAAATCCTTAGAATCTTGTGCGGAAGGAAGATTAACCTGATCTGAGTTAATTACTTCATCAATTTTATTGTCTAAAGTTTTTGGTAATAAATTTGATTTACTGAAATTTTTCCAAATAGCGTCAATAAAAGCTTTAACCGCAGGATCAATAATCTCGCCGCTTATTCTGACAATATTACCACATTTGGCGTCGCTGAGCCAATCCGGAACTTTCTTGCCATCTGCATCTAATTTATTACCAAGCGAGATCATATAAAGATTAGCAATTACAGAATAAACTACGCCAAAAATAAGCAGAATTTTTCCGATCGCAAAAAAAATACCAAGCGAGCGATCAAGCAAAATTGGCATTTTCTTTTTTATATTTTCCATCGGCTTGTCAGTAACGTAAATAAAAACAAAAAAAGTAACCAAAAATAAAGTTGTTCTGGTTGTAACATCCAGCATAATTTTATTGCTTACTTGACCAGATAATAAATCTGAGACTAAAGGCGTAACAAAATAAGAAATAAGAAAAGCAATTATCCAGGTCATTAAAAAGAAAATTTCTTTTACAATGCCGCGCAAAAATGCAGTTACTAAAAAAATAATTGAAGTGCCAATAAAGATTAGATCAAATGTATTAAAGGTTTGAGACATATTATTTAAATTTTATTAATCTAAAAAATGGTAAATTTGCGATAAGTTCTTTAGGAGATTTTATGGCATTATTTTCATTCAAAAAAACTTTACCGATTATTTTTTTGATTTCAGTTTTATATTTTTCAAATTTCATTACGTTGGCAATTTGACGATCAATAAAAGTTTTGGTTTTATTAAATTCCGCCGTCTCATCTTTTACAAAAACAAAAACGCTACGTAAAATAATTTTTGCCAAGGTTAGTCTTTTACTATAAAAATTAAAATCAGTTGTTTGGTCTTTAATTTCGCGCCAGATAAAATCTGCTATCTTATAACAATCTTTCAAACCTTGAAACAAAGGTCTAAAACCTCTATTGAAAGAAGTAAAATTTTTTGGATCGAGATAAAAGCTTATCAATCTTTGTAAAACAATTTGGTTATCACTTTCAACTTTTAGTCTTTCATAAAGCGCTAAACGGATTTTATCGCGAATTTTTTGAGAAGAAAAATTTTCAATATCAGCAATATTTTTTGCAGCGCGCTGATTTTGCCAACTAATGTAAAATTCTGCCAAATCCAGACAACCATTTTCAAAAATTAAATCGCTAAAGTCTTTGGAAATTCCACAATTATAAACTGCCTGCAAAAGCGTTTCATCGCTCCAGCCTTCAAAAGGACAGATTTTTAAAAATTCGATTAAAACTTTTTCCTTAGTTTCGTAAGAATCAAGAAGCACAAAAAATAATTTTGGATTTAATTTAAAATTGCTGCACGATAAATAAATTAAAGCGTCGGCACTAGATTTAGTTTTTTAGAAAATTCAACTTACTTCAGCTTGATTGAGTATAAATTGCATTTAAATTTGTTATTTAGACACTGATTTATTGTCGAAATTAACTTCTTCAACTTGAAGAATTGGGAAGAATTGGGTATAAAATCAAATCTTAAATTTCAAACAAATTAAATTTTAAATAAATTAATGGCAACCTCGTCAAAACTTTTACCAGTTCATAAAAGATTCGATATTTCGTTTTCTCACGGCGAAGGAGTTTATCTCTTTGCGGCAGAAAAAAAATATCTCGATTTTGGCGCTGGCATTGCCGTAAATGCTTTAGGACATTGCCATCCAAAAATGGTTGAAGCAATAACTAATCAGGCAAAAAAATTATGGCACGTTTCCAATATTTATAATGTTGAAGAGCTTAATAATTATGCTGAAAAACTAGTTAATGCCACTTTTGCTGATTATGTTTTTTTCTGCAATTCTGGCGCTGAAAGCATCGAATGCGCAATAAAAATGATTCGACGTTATTTTTATACGCAAGGTCAGGAACAAAAAAATCGCATCATAACTTTCAGCGGTGCTTTTCACGGACGTACAATTGCCACAATTTCAGCCGCTGCCAAAAAAAAATATATCGAAGGTTTTGAGCCAGCATTATCAGGATTTGACAATGTTGAGTTCGGTAATATTGAAGCAGTAAAAAAGGCAATTGATAACAATACCGCCGCCATTTTGATTGAGCCAATTCAAGGCGAAGAAGGCATTCGAGTTTGTGATAAAAAATTTATGCAAGAATTACGAAAATTAGCCGATGAAAATAATTTATTACTGGCTTTTGATGAAGTTCAGTGCGGCATGGGAAGAACCGGCTATCTTTTTGTTGACGAATATTACGAAGTTAAACCAGATATAATTTCAACCGCTAAAGCTATTGGTGGTGGCTTTCCTTTGGGCGCTTGTTTAGCAAATAAAAAAGCGGCAAGTGGCATGACTTTTGGCGTTCACGGTACAACTTACGGTGGCAATCCTTTAGCAATGTCGGTTGCTAATGCTGTTTTGGATGTGATTTTGGCGGATAATTTTCTGGATAATGTTAAAAAAATTGGCTTGGAATTAAAAGATGAATTACAAAATCTGCAAAATGATTTCCCCCAAATAATTCAAGAAGTGCGCGGAATTGGCTTAATGCTTGGCATAAAAATTTCTGATAAAATTGAAAATAGCCAAGTAGTAAAAAAATTAATCGAAAATGGCTTATTAACAATTCCAGCTGGCGAAAATGTAATAAGAATTTTACCGCCTTTGATTATTGATTCAAAACATGTTTTGGAAGCAAAAACAATAATTGCCAAAACTTTATCAGCAATTTCAACAACAATCTAATTTCAACTTGTTTTTATAAATAAAATTTCGGACTAACACGTTAATGGGTTTTTGCTCTAATTTTAGAAGTAAATGGACCCCGTCATGCGACGGGGTGACAAGAGTACGACGAAGTGAAAATGGTAAGAAGTGTTAACAAGAGTAAGGCGGGTTGACAAGAGTGCGACGGAGTGAAAATAGTAAGAAGTGGTAACAAGAGTAAGACGGGTAATAAGAGTGCGACGAAGTGAAAATGGTAAGAAGTGGTAACAAGAGTAAGACAATTGTAACAAGAGTGAGAAGTGGTAACAACTAACCCACGTCGCATGAAGGGTGACAGTTCCATCATAATTGTCACCCCGTCGCATGACGGGGTCCATTTACTCTTGTATTAATATATGATTAGAAACGAGAACTCAATTAACGGATTAATCAGTAAAATTTATTTAAAAATTGATTCATATCTTTGGCGATTAGTTCTTCAATCAGGTCTGAAATTCTTTCGTTTATTTTGCTCACTTTTTGTATCTCATCGTCTTTAAACTTTCCCAAAACATAATCGGCGGTATTAAACTCTTTGTTTTCTGGTCTTCCAATGCCAAGGCGCAAGCGCATATAGCTTTTACCAATTTCCTGATCAAGGGATTTTAATCCATTATGACCAGCGTTGCCGCCGCCGATTTTTACTTTTATTTTTCCCAAAGCTAAATCTAAATCATCGTGAAAAACCAAAATATTTTTTAAGTCAATTTTATAAAAATTTATTGCTTCTGCAACTGCAATTCCAGAACGATTCATGAAAGTTTGCGGCTTTAGCGCGATAACTTTTTTGCCGGCAATTTCACCAAAAAAAACTGCACTTTTAAATTTTTTTGACTGATAAGAAAAACCAAAATCATCGATGATTTGATCAAGCAATAAAAAACCAAAATTGTGACGGGTTAATTTATATTCATCACCAATATTTCCAAGCCCAACTAAAAGATGCATGTATTATAAAAATTATTGAGAAATGAGAAAGAATTAATAAGTTTTCTTAAAGCTAACATGTTTAAATTTAGGTTTGAAAACAGGCTCTAGAATTATTTTTAAGAATTTTTTTTTACAAACGCCGCAACAAAATAAAATTATTCACAATTTCAAGTTCAGATGCAAAAAAAATCATTTAAAATTTTTCTTACCTTGATTTTTTGCCTTGATTTTTCTTGCAGAAGTCCACAAAAAATTCCCGAACCTTATTTAATTTCAACTTCGCCAGCAATTCAAGATTTAGAACGTCAAGATCACAAAGCTTGCAACTCGCTTGATTTAGATTCTGGCTTTGCCAATAAAAATTTTAGCAATGATTTATATTGGCATTGTCGACTTTCAATGGCTAAATATCGTTTAGCCACCAATATCAATTCAACCGAAAGCTTAAATAATAATGCTGCAATTTCTGAGCTAATCACTCAAATTTCTCTACGTCTTGCTAAAACTGCTGAATCACCTTTTGTCAAAGAAAATAAAAGACTTGATGAGCGTCATCATCAACAATGTGTTAGTCTTGGTTTTGATTTTGATATAAATGATCGCTTAAAAACCGATCAATATTTATTATGTCGCAAAAGATTAATTGACGAAGAACAGCTTGATCCTGCTTACGGTAATGACGATTATTTAAAATATTCCAATCGCTTTTATAATCTTGGTTTTGTGCTTGATAATCGCATCGATAAAGAAAATAGACGCAGTAAAGATGCGGAAAATAATTATCCCAGCTGTTTAAAATTTTTTCGTGATAACGACAATTTTTTGAAATGTACTCAGGCGCAAGATCAATCAAATCAATGCTTTGCAACAATTAATATTAAGAAATTTAAAAAAGAAGCTGAGCAAAAAACTCTCTGTCAAAAACAAGCTTACTTAAAATTTCCTGATTCTTTTTTAAAAAATTATGATCAAAAGTTTCAAGATATTAACCGCGCTAAAACCAATGCTGATGCTTATAATAAAAATAATTTTGTTGCTCTTGGAATTGGCAAAGACGAAGTTGAATTATTTGAATCAGAAGAAACTGCACAAGCCGAGCAAGATGAAGCCGATAAACAAAAAGCCTTGGAGAAAAATATTAATTCAAAAAAAGGTTTATATACCAAATATGAATTAATTCGATTGCGCCAAAAATATATCATTGCTTGCCAAAAAAAAGCTGAAGCGGAAGTCAAAAAATATGTCGAGGGCTTAGAAAAAGCCTGTCAAGATTTAGGAAAATTTGATGTTAATGAAAAACTGATTTAAGAAATAATAGCACTGTCGCAAATCCGCTTTTGCAAAAAATTTTTAGGCGATTCATTTTTTCGCGACTAGAGTGGATATAGACATCCATGAGGAGCGAAAAAATGAATCAACAACAAAATTTGCAGCAAAAGATAGGGTTACGCGACAGTGCCATAATATCAAAAATCATGCTTTAACCAAAAGCAGCAATTTTAATTTTTTCTTCAAGCTTAGTAATTGCCAAAGAAACTCCTGAAGAATTTTGCCAAACATAAGAAATTACCGCTAAAAAATCAGCACCAGCTTTTACTAAAGAATTACAATTTTGATCAGTAATTCCGCCAATTGCTACAATTGGCAAATTAGTAATTTCATTACACCATTTTAAAATTTCTGTAGTTGGTTTGCCTTGAGAATTTTTAGTTTTGCTTGGAAAAAAAGTGCCAAAAGAAACGTAATTTGCACCTTGCTCGCCGGCAATCATTGTTAAATGTTTTGAATCATAACAGCTGGCACCAATAATAAAATTTTGCGGCTCACCTTGCGCCTTTGCATTTCTGATTTTTGCATTTCTGATTGATGAAAGAACAGAATTTTTGGTTATTTTTTTTATCTTTTCATAAGCAAGTTTTACTGAATCATCTTGCGCACCCAAGTGAACTCCATCTGCGCCAATTTCCAAAGCTAAATCAACAAAATCATTAAGTAAAAATAAGCAATTATTCTGCTGACAAATTTTTTGTAATTCTAAAGCAATTTTTTTTATTTGGGAAATTTGATAATTTTTTAAACGCAATTGAAAAACCGGAACCAGCTTGGTTTTTAAGGCTTCATCTAATTCTTTAGCAAAATCTTTTAAGATAATTTCTGGCGGACTAATAAGATAAATTTTTGGCCTTAGCTGTAAATTTTTTATCATTATTTTGGCTGGGCATTTCGTCTTCTAAAAAAAGCCGGAACGTTAAGAATGTCATCTTCAATTTTATCATTAATTTCTTGTAAATTTTCATCATCAAAAATTGTTGAACCAAAAAATTCTTGATGTTTTTTAGCCGCTTCTTTTGACTTTTCTTGCGACATTATTTGCTGATCTTGCGTTGATGAAATCGATATTTTTTCTGACATTTTTTTTGGCGCAGTTTCAGGAATAATATCGGTGAATTTAATATCTTCTTCTTCCTTAATTTCTGCTTTATTTTTTGAGCTATTCATAAAGCTGAATAAACTAAAACCGCCTGCAGATTCTTTTTTATCTTTGCGCGCTTGCTTTGCTGGCTTTAATTCTGTTTTGCTGATAATTTCTTTTTCAACTATCTCTTCGATTTTTTCTTCATCATTAAAGAAGTTAATCTGATTTGATTTATTGTCGGCAATAGAAATTTTTTCTTCGCTAATTTTACCATAATTTGGATTAGCTTCTTTTAGAAAAGTTTTATTGGGTTTTAAGTCAGTTTGACTGATTTCTTCGATGGTTTCTTGAGCTTCTGGAAGAGAAATTGAACCAGGATTAAAAAAGCTTTTGCTGGTAATAACGTTGTCGATTCTTAATTGAGGATCTTCAATTTTAAATCTTCCTGACTCTCTGATTTCAAGGCTTTTTGCTAAATCTTTTTTATATTCTTCCATGTCAATTCCGGTTGCAACCACTGAAATTCTGATTTTACCTTTCATATTTTCATTAAAAGCAGATCCAAAAATAATATTGGCGTTGGAATCAACTTCTTTGCGAATAGTATTAACGGCAAGATCGGCTTCAAATAAAGTCATATCTGGTCCGCCCGTCATGTTTACTAAAACTCCTTTGGCACCCTTGATTGAAATGTCGTCAAGCAAAGGATTGGAAATTGCCGCTTCGCATGCAGCAATAGCACGATTTGGACCTTCAGCTTCGCCAGTTCCCATCATTGCTTTGCCCATTTTGGTCATGATAGTTCTGATGTCGGCAAAGTCTAAATTCACTAATCCAGGCATGGTTATAAGATCGGTAACGCCACGAACTCCAGCATGCAAAACATCATCCGCCATTTTAAAAGCTGATTCGAAAGTGGTGTTTTCATTAGCAATGCGAAAAAGATTTTGATTAGGAATAACAATTAAAGTATCGACATATTTCTTTAGCTCTTCAATGCCGGTATCAGCTGTTTCCATGCGATATTTCCCTTCAAAGTGAAACGGTTTTGTAACAACGCCAACAGTCAAAACATCTCTTTCTCTTGCCAATTTTGCAATGACAGGAGCGGCGCCAGTTCCAGTTCCACCGCCCATTCCCGCGGCAATAAAAACCATGTTGCTGCCTTCTAAATAACGTTCAATTTCAGCAATATTTTCTTCTGCCGCTAAACGTCCGCGATCAGGAAAAGAGCCAGCTCCTAAACCTTTGGTGGTTGCAATGCCAAGTTGAATAAGATTTGGTGCTAATGAATTTGCCAAAGCTTGCGCATCAGTGTTTGCAGCAACAAACTCAACGCCTTCTAAATTAGAGCGAATCATGTTATTAATGGCGTTGCCACCAGCACCACCAACACCAAAAATAGTAATTTTTGGTTTTAATAATTCAGGTTGAGTAATGTTTATTTTTAAAGGCATGTCAGAACTTTTTGATTTTTTTATTGATCGCATAGCAAATAAATTTCTTAAAAAAAATATTATAAAAACTAGTTAATAGAGCAAAAAATAATCTGCAATTCTGTTTTAAATTCGCTTTCAAAAAAATTATAAAACCAAATTGGCAAGCCCAAGAAGAGTTAAAAATGAAAACATATCAGTAATTGTAGTTAAGAAAACTCCTGAAGAAATCGCTGGATCGAATTTAAGACGATATAAAATCAGAGGAATAAAAACACCAAAAAAACCCGAAAGAATAATCGCTGCCAAAATTGCGCAAGCAAAAACCAAACTTAAATGCAGATTATGTTGCCAAAAATAACAAGCTGTTGCAGCTATCACGGCAAGAATTAAACCATTTAAAAAGGCAACCGATATTTCTTTAAACAGAATTTTTAGCAGCGAAATATTATTGATTTCTTTCGTTGCAATTGCACGCACCAGAACAGTTAAAGCTTGAGTTCCGGAATTTCCTGATAATGAAGAAACAATTGGTAATAAAGCTGCTAATGCAACAATTTTTTCAATTTCGCCGGCAAAAAAAGCAATGATTGTTGCTGAAAATAAGTTAGTTATCAAACTAGTTGCTAACCAGGAAACGCGAGATTTTGCTGTAGAAAAAGGTGAAGCATGAAGATTAGCATATTGCACACCGCCAAGTAATAAAATATCTTCTTGAGCTTCTTCTTGCAAAATATCAATCACATCATTGGCATAAATTACACCAACCAAAATTCCCTTTTCATCGACAACTGGCGCGTAATCAAGTGAATATTTACTAAAAAGTTGTGCCGCTTCTTCTTTATCCATATTAGCAGAAAGCAATTTTAGCTCTTGTTTATCTGCCATTATTTGTGACATCAAAATCTGTTTTTTATTTTTCAAAATTCTGCTAACACTAACTTCTGAAATTGGATGAAAATCATCATCCACAATAACAATATTATGAAAATCTTGCGGAAGATCTTGGGCATTTTGTAAATGATAAGTTGCCTGCGCTACGCTCCAATCTTGTTTTACAGCAATAAAATTTTGCTGCATTAAACGTCCAATTGAATTTTCTGGATATGATAAAGCTTCTTCAATTTCGCTTCTTTTTTCCTGAGAAACGTGATCAAGAATTTCGCTAATTCCTTGATTTTCTAAAGTTTCAATAACCTGCACCGCATCATCAACGTCAAGCTGATCAATAGCTTTGGCACTATTTTTACTGCCTAAAAATTCGATCACTTCATTTTTTAAATCATCATTAAGATAAGTTAAAATTTCAGGATCAAATTCGCCGGCAATGTTAGTAATTAATTTAGCTCTTTGTTCAAAATTTAACGAAGAAAGAAAGTCAGCCTGATCAGCAGGATGAAGCTCAAGAAATAGTTTTTTTACCTGACTGGTAAGATTATTTTCCAGCGAGTTAAGAAGACGATTTTTAATATTTTGATCAATCCCAAATTCTGATTCAAAATTATTTTCCGGTTTTTTTTCCATATCAGCCAACTTAATTTTACCATTACGAAGATGTTTGCAGAGTAGCTTTGATGATTTCGTCCTCAAGGTTAATTGCGATAGAGTTATTTTCTTTATTAATTAATAGTTCAAAAAAATTAAAAACATTTTTAGCAAATAATTTGCTGGCGTCAGACGCAACCAAGCTTGGAAAATTTTCATGACCAATTATTTTTACACCATCAACTTCAATAATTTTTCCAACTTGGGTAAGCTCGCAGTTGCCACCATTAACAGCAGCAATATCAACGATTATTGAACCCGGCTTCATTAATTTAACCATCTCCTGAGAAATTAAAATTGGTGCAGCTTTACCAGGAATTAGCGCGGTTGTAATAACTACATCTTGATTTTTAATAGTTTCTTTGAGTAATTCTTGTTGCAATTTTTTGTATTCATCGCTGGTTTCTTTAGCATAAACTCCATCGTTTTTCTCATCAGATTTCACTTCAATAAATTTAGCACCTAAACTTTGCACTTGCTCTTTTGCCGCGGTTCTAACATCAAAGGCACAAACAATTGCGCCAAGTCTTTTTGCGGTTGCAATTGCTTGTAAACCGGCAACGCCAGCGCCTAAAATCATAAATTTAGCTGCCGAAATTGTTCCCGCAGCGGTCATCATCATCGGCACTACTTTTGGTAAATTATAAACCGCTTCCAAAACCGCCACATAGCCGGCCAAATTACTTTGCGACGAAAGAACATCCATAGATTGTGCGCGCGTAATTCGCGGCAAAGCTTCTAGGGCAAAAGCTGAAATTTGCGCCTTGAGCAAATTATTAATTTTTTCTCTGGAAAATTCTTCTTTGGCAAAAGCCGGATTTAAAATAGCAATAAAAATCAAATTGCGCTTGATTTTGCTTAAGTCAATTTCAGTTCTCTGTACGGAAATTATGATGTCAATTTCAGATAAAATTTGATTGATATCATTACAAATTTTTGCACCAGCTTTTTCAAAAAGAGCGTCAGAAATTTTAGCTTTTTGACCAGCTTGACTTTCGACAAAAACTTCAACTCCTAATTTTTGATATTTACCAACCAAATCCGGAGTAAGCGCAACGCGGTTTTCTGCCGGAGAATTTTCTTTTAAAACGAGAAGTTTCATAAAAATTAATGAAAATGTTGATTGATGAGATTGTCGTGTTGCGCTTCACGCTCCTCGCGAGTGACGACTGGAAAATAAAAAACAAAACTTATTGCGGATGTGCGAATTTACTTCGCGCGTAGCAATTCGATTTAGCCCAAATTTAAACGCAGTTTAAATTTGATTTAATTTGGTGCGGTCGAGAAGATTTGAACTTCCATGGGTTTTACCCCACAACGACCTCAACGTTGCGCGTATACCAATTCCGCCACGACCGCAAAGTTAGTTAACCAAAGGTTTTAAGCGATTTAACGCCACAATAAAAACTGACAAATCAGGATCAGGTTGAGCTTTTAATTCAGTTATGAAGCTGTCGAATCTTTCAACCAGAAAATCAAATTTTTTAATCCAATTTTTTAGTGAATCGGTTTCAGAAAATATTTTATCTTTACTGCTGGAATCAACAATCGATTTAGCAATTTTCATTTGATAGCTGTAAAGATCTTCAAGAATTGTTTTGCTGGAAAGTTTATGCCAATGATTGCTGTAATTAGCGCCGGAAACTTTGCTGCGTAACCATTTAAGTGAAAATCTAGTGCCAACTTCAAAATAAACCTTAGCAATAATTTTTAGATCAAAACTAGAAGCGGCCGAAATTTCAGCAATATCGAAAACTGAAGCCAGCGGATCAAGCGCTGCAATTCTGCCTGCAAGCTTACGATCAACATTATTAAGATAATAGCGATCAATTTTACGTTCAAAAGATTCGCGAGAAGCTTCAGCCAAAACATCGGATAAAACTGCTGAAAGTTCATCAGCAATTTTTCGAAAGCGCGTAATAATTGGCGAAATAGCGCCTTTGGATTGATTACGCAACAGCCACAAAACTGATCTTTCCAACAACTTATTTGAACTTAAAAACATTTGCGCCTGAATATTTGGTGCAACTTTACCATCAAGCTTTTCAATTTCTTCCCAGATTTCGCGAAGCCGGAAAGAATCGCAGGCAATAATTAAACTTTTTATCACGTCGCTAATTGCAAAGCCGCTATCTTGGCAAAGTTGGCTGATGAAAGTAATGCCAGCGCGATTTACTGCAAAGTTGGTAATTTGAGTTGCAATAATTTCGTTACGTAATTGATGGTTAGAAATTTCGTCAGAAAATTTTTTCTGCATTGCTTTTGGAAAGTAAGAAAATAATTCATGTTCAAAATATTTATCCTTAAGCAAATCAGAAGTTAAAAGCGCGTTGTAAATATCCATTTTGGAATATGCCAACATCACGCAAAGCTCTGGTCTAGTTAATCCTAAACGCTCACTTTGTCTTTTATCTAATTCTTTTTTATTTGGTAAAAACTCAATTTTACGATTTAACAAACCAGATTTTTCCAGACGATCTAAAAATTGTGATTGCTCGCTAAGACTTGAAACACCTTGTGAAAGCGCCACAGAAATTGCCTGAGTTTGTAATCTGTTATCTTGCAAAACCAACTGAGAAACTTCATCAGTCATATTTTCTAAGATTTTATTGCGCTCTTCAAAAGTAATTTTTTTGCTGCGTAAAGCTTGAATCAAGGCAATTTTAATATTTACTTCATGGTCAGAACAATCAACTCCGGCTGAATTATCCATAGCATCAGTATTAATACGACCGCCATTTAGTGCATATTCAATACGACCTTTTTGAGTGAAACCAAGATTACCGCCCTCGCCCACAACTTTGCATCTTAAATCGCTGCCATTAATGCGCAGAGCATCGTTAGCGCGATCGCCAACTTCTTGATTTGATTCATCGACAGCTTTGACATAAGTTCCAATTCCACCATTCCAGAGTAAATCAACCGGAGCTTTTAAAATAGCTTGAATTAAAGCATTTGGTTCAAGCTCGTCTTCTTGAATTGCCAAAATTTCTTTAACTTGTGGCGAAATTTTAATCGATTTGGCAGCTCTTTCAAAAATTCCGCCGCCTTCTGAAATTAAAGATTGATCATAATCCATCCAAGTTGAACGCGGTAAATTAAACATGCGCTGGCGTTCAAGAAAAGATTTTATAGCATCAGGATTTGGATCAAGAAAAATATGAAGATGATTAAAAGCCGCGACTAATTTTATATGCTGCGATAGCAACATGCCATTACCGAAAACATCGCCGGCTAAATCACCAATGCCAACACAAGTGAAGTCTTGACTTTGAGTATCAAGCGCCATTTCAGCAAAATGTCTTTTAACTGAAATCCACGCGCCTTTGGCAGTAATGCCCATTTTTTTATGATCATAACCAACCGATCCGCCTGAAGCAAAAGCATCACCAAGCCAAAAATTATATTCCGCAGAAATGGCGTTAGCAATATCTGAAAAAGTTGCCGTACCTTTATCAGCAGCAACAACTAAATAAGGATCTGGCGCATCATACATAATAGAATTTTGCGGATGATCAATTTTACCATCAATAACATTGTCGGTAAGATCAAGCAATCCGCGCAAGAAAGTTTTATAAGATTCAATACCGTCTTTTAAAATTTCTTCACGATTTAAATTTTTAGTAGATTTCTTAACCACAAAACCGCCTTTTGAGCCAACCGGAACGATTACAGCGTTTTTGGTCATTTGTGCTTTCATCAAACCTAAAACTTCAGTGCGAAAATCTTCATGTCGATCTGACCAACGCAAACCACCGCGCGCAACTCTGCCACCGCGCAAGTGAATTCCTTCCATGCTGGCTGAATAAACAAAAATTTCAGCATAAGGTAGTGGCAAAGGTAAATCCAAAACCTGCTTACAATTGAATTTAAAAGATAAATAACCTTTAAAGCCGCCATCTTTTGCGTGTTGATAATAATTGGTGCGCAATGTTGCTTTAATGGCGCTGAATAATTTTTTAATCACGGCATCTTCCATCAAATCTTTTACGTGATTAAAACCTTTATTGATGTTGGCGCAAATTTCTTCAGATTTTTTTTGACGCTCAGAAGCGGTAATTTTTAAACCGGGATTAAATTTAACTTCAAAGAGTTCAACCAAAAGCTTAGTTAAATCGGGATATTTTACTAAAACATCGGCAATGTAAGCCTGACCATAATTAGAGCCAGTTTGATGAATATATTTAGCATAAGCATGTAGTAAATAAATTTGCTTCCAATCAAGATTAGCAATAATTACAAGACGATTAATCGGGCTAATATTGGTAACTTTTTGCCAAATTAATGAAATGGCTTTTTCAAAATTAAGTTTGATTTTTTCAGAAAATTTATCGCCTGATTTACTTAAATTAAGATGAAAATAGTGAATCCAAACTTTACGACGCAAATTGCGGCGATCCTCTTCTTCAGGGCTTACAACATATGTATGTTCTTGAATTACATTAAAACCAAAACTTTCTAAAACCGGCATAATATCAGAAAGAATCAGCTCTTTTTGCGGATTATAAATTTTTAACTCGGTTATTTCCTCATTATCGTTTTCTAAAGAACGATATAAATTAAATAAGATTGAATCTTTGCTTAAACATTCTTCAACTCTGGCAATATCAATGGTAGCGCGCTTTGGATCAAAGCGATTAATATAGCTAATCGAAAAAGCGTGTTGATATTTAGCAAAAAGTGCAATGCGCTTTTCATTTTCAAATTTTGCTGAAATGGCTTCTTTAAGATCGTCATTCCAGATTCTGGTCATATTAGTAATTTCACGCTCAACCTTAGAACCGTCAACAGCCGGAATTCCGTTATTAGTGCGCACAATAACATGAAATCTGGTAAGCTTGGATTCAGTAATTTCAACGAATGAATCAGCAATTTCGCCATTATAAATTTCCGCCAGATAATCTTTTATCTTTTCACGCAGTTCAGAATTGCTGCGATCGCGCGGCGTAAAAATTAAACAACTAACGAAGCGATTATATTTATCTTTACGCGGAAAAAATCTAACTTGTGATCTGCCGCAAATTGCCACAATTCCAGTAGCAATACGCAATAAATCGCTGGCATTAGTTTGAAAAAGCTCATCGCGCGGATAAGATTCTAAAACTGAAATCAAATCTTTGTAATTGTGGCTGCCTTTGTTAAAGCCAGAATCGTTAATAACTTTAGTAATTTTATTTCTGATTAACGGAATTGTGTTTGGACTGTGGCTATAAGCCGAAGAAGTGAATAAGCCGACAAATCTAAATTCACCAATAACTTTGCCTTCGTCAGAAATTTTTTGAATGCGAATGCGCTCAGCGTTGGAAATTCTGTGAATTTGCGAACGATAACGCGATTTTAAAATTTCAATTACATAAGGATTTTTTACGGTGTCGCAAACTTCTTCAACTGATGAATTTAGAACTTCCGGTCTAACTTGAGAATAAGGTGAATTAAAAACACCAAAACTAAAATCTTTAATTTCTTCCAAGCTGTAACGATTTTTTTCAACTTCTTTAATATTGAATTCTTTAGCGCCTAAAAAAATAAAATTTCCATCAGCAATCCAAGAAATAAAATCTTTAATTTCAGAAATTTCTTTATCGTCTTTGATAATTTTTTGTGCATTATTAATTTGCTCTTGCGCTTTTTTTGCCATCTCAACCATTTTCTTCCAATCGCCAACAACCAAAGCCAAAGTTTCAACGATTCTGACAATATTATCTTGCAACATTTTAAGATCATCTTTGGCTGTAATTTTATCTAAATGCAGCTGAATTATTGATTCTTGTTTAGAATTTTCGCCAGAAGTTATCGATTGAAGTTTACCAGATTTATCACGCGCAACTAAATAAATTGGATGAATAATATTTTTAATTCTAATGCCAATGCGATCCAAATGACCAACAATTGAATCAACCAAAAACGGCATATCATCGCTGACAATTTCTAAAAAAGTATTGGCAGATTCAAAGCCGTCAATTGTTGCCGACGGATTATAAATTCTAACTTTAAAAGCTGAGGTTTTTTGATCGGCAAAATTAAAGCTGGAAAAAGTGGCATTGTGAAGTTCTTCAATTGCATAATTTACAAAATCACGACCTTGATTTTGCAGATAAAATAATTTGGTAAATTCAATAAATTTTTCACGCGAGAAGTCTTTATCATATTTTTGCTGATGCGAAAAATTAATTATCGAATCGATAATATTTAGCATTTTTTCCATAAAACTTTAATTATTTTTTGATGAGAGTCACAACCATTTGCATGCCTTCAAGGCGATGATGTATTTCTGGTTTGGCGAATTCTTCGGTGCATTTTAGAATTTCCTGCATCATTTTTTCTGCCAGATCTTGATGAGTGATTTCGCGACCTTTCATGCGAATACTTAATTTTACTTTATTGCCTTTTTCAATAAATTCTTTGGTGTGACGAATTTTGGTGTCGAAGTCGCCTTTACCAATGTTGATGGTCATTTTGATTTCTTTAACTTCAACAACTTTTTGTTTTTTCTTGGCATCGGCAGCTTTTTTCTGAAGCTCATAGCGCATCTTGCCAAAATTGGCAATTTTACAAACTGGCGGTTCAACATTGGGAGAAACTTCGACCAAATCAAGGTCAACATCTTGCGCCATTTTTAAGGCATCGCTAGTTAAAACAACTCCGACCATTTTACCTTCTTGGTCGATCAATCTAACCTCGCTGGCTTTTATTTGATCATTAATACGAAATAATTTATCAAAATTTTGTGCCGGCTGATTTTTTAATGGTTTCACGAATTTATGTTAATTGTTAAAGTTATTTTTGTGTAATTTATCAAAAAAGCGCAAGCCATACCAAGCTTGCGCCTAATTTAATAGAACCTTCATCTTGAATTAATGAAGAACGTACAGGAAAAATTTCAAGGTAAATTTACGCAGCAGTATTTTTTAAGGCAAACTAAAATTTGTTTGAAATGAGGCGATTATTCTAAGAAGCACAACCAGACCCCGTCATAAAGACGGGGTGACAAGTTGGGATAGTTTTGTGATCTTTCTCATAATTGTCACCCCGTCCTCATGATGTGGTAACAGTGTTGCTAGATGATCTTAATCAATATTGTCACCCCGTCTTCATGACGGGGTCTAAAAAAAATTGTGAGTCAATGGATAATCACCTGAAATGAAGACGGAATTTGGCATAAACTGAATTGCTACGCAGCGACTAAATCGATGCATCCGCAATAGATTTTATTTTTTTAAGAAAATTTATCTTCGATCAGGTTGAATAAAAAGCACTGTCGCAAATTGTTATATTTACGCGAAAATACCTCGTTAAGCACCACGAAGAGGAGGTAATAGAGCAGCACCTAAGTTTCTACCCAACCTGGCAGCTTCAACACTGGTTCTTGGAGAATTCATAATTGCTCTCAACTGATTTATTTCATCATCAGATAATCGGTTACCTACTAGAACTTTAATTAAGCATTCTTTAAGATTTGAATAAATATCATTTTCTTCTTTTAATCCTACTGCAACAGCTGCTTGTGTAAGACCATTAACCACCTTATCAGGCAAAATAGAATCCATGTAATGAGCGCCTGTTCTTCTTTTTATCTCGATTCTGCCGACATCATTATTAGCACTATTGACAGAAGTTTTTTCTACAAGGTTATTTAAAAATGAGTTAAATAGCACTAGATCGTTAGGACTATCTTTTATTTGTTCACCAAAAAACCTTCTAAAAGTATTATCATTGCCCAAATTATTTTTTAACTCTATTTCTAAAGATTGATAATTTGTTCGCATATACCAATTTAAACAAGCAGCAAGTCCAGAATAAGAAATGTAACCTCCATTTAAAGCATCTTTTAATTGTTTTTGAAAATTATCATCAGCTGCAAGAGCAACATTATCATTATTAGCAGCAACTGCTAGTTTTGCCTCATTTAAAGCAAGGGTGATTGCAACAACAGATTGTTTATCCAAATTATTAAGCAACATTTCAGCAACTCCAATTTTGGAAGTGTTTCTGCCGTTTCTCCAGGCTTCAAATGCCAAAACCAGAAGTTGACCAATCAATGGAAATGCAATTTGGTAATCAAGATAAGTTTCGTTTTGATTTTTGCTATTTGATTCAGATTTTTGCTGTTGATTCTCTTCCTCTAAATCAGAATCAACATCCAAGAGAACTGAATTTTTATTTGCTGCAATATTTGGTCGATTAGTTGGTTGTGCTGATGTTTGATTAGTTAAGTTATGATTTGGCTTAGCCGTTGGTTGACGACTTGGCTGACCTGATGGTTGAGAAGTTGGTTGACCTGTTGGCTGACCTGATGGTTGATAAGCTGGCTGCATTGTTGGCACATCAGTTGTTTGATCATTTTCTATAATGGCTTCCCCATACGCAGCAACAGAAACTCCAGTAAGGACAGAAGCAGGGTTTAAAGTACAAAGTCCAAAAAGCGCTTGAGCACCACCAAGATAATAATGTGACGTTCTAACATCACGTTCTTTTCTGCCAGAAGAGCTTGCAGCAATTGGAGCAGGAGTTGGAGCTGTTGGTTGACCCGTTGGTTGACCTGATGGTCTTAAAGTCGGTTGTTCAGTTGGTTGACCCGTTGGCTGACCTGATGGTTGAGAAGATGGTCTTAAAGTTGGCTGAGAAGTTGGCTGAGCTGTTGGTTGATCTGACGGCTGACTTGTTGGTTGGCCTGATGGTTGAGAAGATGGTATTAAAGTTGGTTGTTCAGTTGGTTGATCTGACGGCTGACTTGTTGGTTGGCCTGATGGTTGAGAAGATGGTTGAGAAGTTGGTTGATCTGATGGTTGACCTGTTGGTTGATCTGATGGTTGAGAAGTTGGTATTAAATTTGGCTGAGAAGTTGGCTGAGCTGTTGGTTGATCTGACGGCTGAACTGTTGGCTGACCTGATGGTTGACGAGTTGGTTGACCTGTTGGATAACCTGACGGTCTAAAAGTTGGTCTGTAAGTTGGAGAAAGCGTAGGAGCAGTTGGTGAATATGTTGGATGATCTGTTGGCAGGTTTGTTGGAGAAATTGTTGGTTGAAATGATGGAGATTTGGATTCTCTTCGTGTTTGCAATCTTCTTCCTTGTATTAATTCATCACTCAAGCTAAAGGACGGATTATTATAATTAGCAAAAGAATTTTGTAATGAATCAGCTGGAGTTAAGTTGGAAGGTAAATTTATTCCTTCTTTTAGATTATTATTTCCTGTTAAATTAGATCTTCCTAATTGAGTAGATCCTACTACTGATTGAGCTGCAAGAAGAAAGGCAAGTCTTTTAAACAAAGAGCCGAAGCTGCCGAAAGAAAAAGGATTAGTTACTGGAGTTTCTATAATTTCTATTGGAGTTTCTGCGGTTTTTCTTGATGAAGATTTTGAAGTTTTTTGATTTAAGTCTGTTCGATCTGAGATTTTTTGCTGTTGGTTGTTTTCTGCAGCTGTTGATTGTGTTGTGGCTGATTGCTCTATTTTTTGGTCATTTGTTTCTTGGTAATTTGGTTCTTCATCATTTGGTATTAGTTCGGGCATTTCGTCATCATCTTCATTTTCATTTCCATTGGCATTCTGAATTACATCTTCATTGGTGATATTTTGATCTTGAGTCAGATAATTATCAGAATCAGGAATTTGATAATAATCATAAAGAGATTCAAAGTAAGATTGGGGGTTTTGATTCTCAGATGCTAATTTTATATATTGATCTGCCTCAGCTTTTAATAAAGCATCAAGATCAATTATAGCAGAATCATAGAATTTATTTATTTCCGCTCCTACCTTATTGGATCGCTCAATTGAATAATTTTCAAAATTGATTAAGTTGTTAGAAGCATCGCGCTCTTGTAAAATGTTATCGGCAGAAATTGTAATTTTACCGCTGGCTAATCCATTTAACATAGTAACAGAGAAATCATCACAACGCTCGTTAGAAGTTTCTCTATTATCATTAAGCGGCTGTAATATTGTTTTACTTACTTTAATTTGGTCTTCTTTAATATTAAGACCAGAAATCAGAGAATTTCTTAAATGATCTGGCATGGAATTAATACCCAAAGGATCGGCATATTGAACTGAAATTTCACCAGCATCGTTTTTAGTAATGTGTAAGGCAGCATAATGAGAATTAATACTAGCCGGAATTAGAAGTTGTTTAATATGCGGCATTGAAGGCTGATCGCTGGCAAAATCTTTTAAATAATCAAGTAAGGAATTAACGGAATATGTTGTTGATACTCCACTTGGTATTACAAAAGTTGTTTTTGATAATTCTGGATTGAAATCTACATAAGTCTGAACCAATAAATCAATTCGTTCTGCTCTATATTTAGCTTTATTGTCATCCTCATTGGCATATTGATTAATAGCCTCATCAATAATAGTTTCAATTTCGATATATGGATAGGCTATTTCAATCTTAAATTTTTGAAGGTCTTTTAGAGTACTTGACATGGTTAGTGGGGAATTTGATTAAAGAGAATTTGATTCGAAAAAATAAGCCTAATTAAAATTCCCGTATGTACTTTTAACATACGGGCGGGGTTCCCCACAAGCGTGGGGTGCGGCTCACGGCCGCGTTGCCGTATCCCAAAGGGATAAAGACTTTAAAATTTATAAGCCAGACCCACTTTAAATATGTCAAGGCGGGTTCTAAAAGACGATTTAGCAATGTAATCTGAAGATTGCGCTGGAATAGAATTTTTAGTGTCAAATTTTTGATAATTATATTCAAAATTTAAAGATAGATTATTTTTAAGAGGAAATCTGGCACCAACTCCAAAAAATTCACTAGCTTTGCTTCCGGCTTTGTTAGCAACAACAACCGAATTATCATCTCGTCCAAATCCGCTAGATCTGGAGTTATATTTGATAATTGAATATCCTATTGTCAAATAAGGAGAAACTATATCTGCAATATCATAACCAAAATCAACTTTGGCACCAAGTCTGTTCCTGATTTGCAGCTTTAACTGATCTTTTCCATAAACAGCTGAACTGCCAAAACTATTTTGTTCAACAAAAACACCCGGAGCAATAAAAAAATTTGACTGACCTAAATTATAGGCGCTTTTATAAGTTAAACCGACGCCATTAGTACCTGACGAATAGGATGGTTTATGATTCAATAACTTATTATTTGCATTTTCTTTTAAGTGAAACGTCGTTTTGGTATAAACACCATCAAGTTCCAAATAATCACCTTCGCTTAAAGCAAATGCAGGAGAAGCTACAAAAAACAAGAGCGCAACGAAGGAAAAAAGTTTTTTCATAAATGAATTTCTAAATTATTTCAGTATTTTACAAATTATTGATTTGGTGATTTTTTAATTGCCCCACAAAACAAACAACAACAAAACAAACAATTCTGTGATAATTTTATTTGAAAAACCAAGCTGTTAAAACAAAGCGTTTAAAAAGCTAAGATTAATTGACGATGTTTGGTAAATAAGAAAAAATATATTTGCAAGACATAAGTTAATTAAAAAAGGTGATTATCCCTTGACTAACAATTTTTTTCAGACCCCGTCATGAAGACGGGGTGGTTAAGATATGCCCCTTCTTCATGATGGGGTGACAATTGCGAGAAAGATCACAAAACTATTCTAACTTGTCACCCCGTCTTCATGACGGGGTCCATTTACTCTGGTATTAAGATATGATTAGAAACGAGAACTCAATTAAAGGATTAATCAGTTAAAAATTATATCCTAAAATTACTTTATAGATAACGCTTGGCACCAGCTGATTGCCATTGGTTTTTTGATAGAAAGGAAATTCAATATCAGCGTAAGTTCTGATTTTACCAAAAGTGAGTTCAATTGCTGGCGCAAAATAAGCGTGAGTATAACCACTATTTTCCTGATCAGCAGCCCAATTAGAATCATGCGTTTTTCTAGAGCCGGTAATTTGTAAAATTGGCGCAATTTTTTTAATTCCAAAAATTGAGCCAGCATTATAAGAAATTCCAGTTGCAGCAGAAACTTCATCTCCGGGACGATAACCATTATGCACAATAAAAGCATGTTGCCAATTTCCTTGCACAAACCAGTTAAGCTTTCCGGCATTATCAATTTTAGTAAAGTGATACGCACCAAGAAGCCAATCGGTGCTGCCAGTACCAATTTGCAAATCACGACTGTCAAAAGATTTAGCATTGCTTTGACCAGTTGGTAATTTTAAACCAAAAGTAATGCCAGTTGACATGTCAGCAAAAAATCCCGAGTAAATTCCGTTAATACGAATATCACCAATTGAATTAACTTTATTTGAGTGAGCAATTTCATTGCCATCATCATCGATTTCAGTCATCTTAACCTGACGATTAAAATAAGGAACTCTAATTGCCGCGCCCCAATTACGATTGAACATATATTGCATTCCGGCGGTAACAACTCGCGATTTAATTTGTTTATCTTCATTTAAATTTGCATCTGATTTGCTGTTTCCTTGCCAATTACGACTTTGATTCAAATAATCATATTGCAAAAAAGCAATTCCACCTTCGCAATTTGGAATTAGCGAGCTGGTTCCAACATTCAAAACACCACAACCGCAAGCGCAAGAAAAAGCTTCGCTGATAGAAAATGTTAAAAAAATAATTGCCGCACCAATAATTTTTCCACAAATAATTTTTTCTTTATGTCCTTTTAGCATAATTTTTTAAAATTTAGAAAATTTAGAATTTGCAAAAACAAAAATTTGATTTGCGACAGCGTTAATTATTTTCAAACTTCAAAACCGCAAAATTATTTTTAATAGTGAGACAATTTGTCCAATCAATTAAATTAAAATGTCCAAAACAATTTCACAAAATATCAATCGTAAAAACCTTATTCAGCTTCTTTTGCTTCGATCAATCGCAATTATTGGACAAATTGCGACTATTTTATTTGTTCATTTTTTCTTAAAAATTTCTTTGCCATTAACGCCGATGTTTTTGGTAATTTTTATTTTGGCTGTTATTAATTTATTTAGCTTTTATCGCTATCAAACTAAGAAAAATATTTCTGATAAAAATTTATTTTGCCAAGTTTTGCTTGATGTTTTTTCATTGACCGCGCAGCTTTATTTTAGCGGTGGCATTTCAAATCCTTTTATCTCGTTGTTTTTATTGCAGGTTATTATTGGCGCAATTTTGCTTTCAAGAATTTATTCATGGTTAATTGGTGTAATCACAATTTTATGTTATGGTTGGCTAAGTTTTAATTATCACCAACTTGATGAATTTCACCATCATCTTGATCACGGAGATTTTTTTAATTTGCATCTGCAAGGAATGTTAATCAGCTATATTTTTGCAGCAATTTTACTGCTGATTTTTGTCACAAAAATAATTAAAAATCTTAAAGAAAGAGACAAACAAATTGGACAATTAAAACAACAAGCAATTGAAAAAGAACAAGTTGTAAAAATGGGATTATTTGCAACCAGCGCTGCTCATGAATTAAGCACGCCACTTTCAACAATTTCTGTTATTCTTGCTGATTGGAAAAAAATGCAACTTGCACAAGATTTAATCGCTGATGTTGAATTAGCTGAAGCGCAACTATTACGTTGCAAAAAAATTCTTTCAGAAATTTTATCATCATCAAAAAAAACCAGATTAGAAAATGCCCAGGCAACATCGCTTAAAAAAGCTTTTGATTCACTCATAAAAGATTGGAGCGAGCTGCGTCTACCAAAAAATTTGCATTACGAATTTATCGGAAAGTCAGATAAAAAAATTATTTTAACCAGCGATTTAGCTCTGGCGTTTTTTAATATTTTTGACAATGCATTGGAAGAATCGCCGCAATCAGTTTCAATTTTTGTAAATGTCATTAATGATTTTTTAAAAATTACAGTTGAAGATCAGGGAAAAGGTTTTTCTGATTATATTTTAAATCATATTGGTCACATCGCGGCAACAAATTTTACAACCAAAAATGGCAATAATGGAATTGGCTTATTTCTTGCAATTAATACTGTTGCAACAATTGGCGGTAATTTAGAATTAAGTAATAAAAAAAATGGTGGCGCTAAAGTTGAAATTACAATTCCAATAAAAAATTTATGAAAGACCGTAAAGCAGTTTTGATTGTTGAAGATGACGAAGATTTTGCCAATAGCCTTGGTCGCTCTTTTGCAAGAAGAGATTACGAAGTAAAAATTACTAATAATACTTCTGAAGCAATTACCAGCTTAAAGAAATTTCATCCAACATATGCAGTTGTTGACTTAAAAATGGCGAAAGAATCAGGAATTTCTTGCATTAAACAACTTCACGAATTTGATAGTTTGATTAAAATTGTTATGCTTACCGGTTATGCCAGCATCACTTCTACAATTGAAGCAATTAAAGCCGGAGCTTGTTATTATTTGGCAAAGCCTGCTAATGCTGATGATATTATTGCCGCATTTTTGGGTAAAAAAAGTGCAGAAAAAATTTCAGTTTCTAATCGAAAAACTTCAATCAAAAATATTGAATGGGAATATATTAACCAAGTTTTGCTTGAGTGCGATTTTAATATTTCAAAAACTGCAAGAATTCTTGGAATGCATCGCCGAACTTTAGCCAGAAAGCTGGAGAAAAAACATATATCAAACTAACAATTTCTTTTTAGAACTTTTATTAAAGCGATAACATATATGTACAACTTCTCAGAAAAAAAACTTTATAAGCCATTTAGCAACGATATAAGTAAAGGTGAATTTATACCTTTTTTAAAAAAAATTTTATCTGCCGATAAAGCAATTTTTATCACCGCTATAATTTACGGCGTTATAATCAGCATATTAAGTCTTGCCGCTCCAATTTCTGTTCAGCTTTTAATAAATTCGGTTTCTTTCACGGCGATGCTGCAACCGATATTAATTCTTGGCACTATTCTGTTAATATTGGTTTCGCTTTACGGATTGGTTAGCATTTTACAATTTCAAGTTACCGAAATTTTTCAAAGAAGATTTTTTGCCAGAATGGGCTATGAAGTTGGTATGTCTATTTTAAACGCCAAGCATCAATCTTTTGTAGAAGCAAATCAAACTGAAATGGTTAATCGTTTTTTTGAAACCGTAACAATTCAAAAAACTATACCAAAACTTTTTAGCAAAAGCTTTACCGTAATTTTACAATCATTGACCGGATTGTTTTTGATTGCTTGTTATCATCCGTTTTTTCTTATTTTTACTTTTGGCATTCCTTTAATAATATTTTTGATTTGGAAGTCATTTGCTCCGCAAGCAATAATTCATTCATTTCTTGAAAGCAGAAGAAAATATGATTTGGTCGGCTGCCTTGAAGATATTGCCGCTAATCATCTTATTTTTAAATCAAGAGAAGGAAGAGAATACGCTAAATTCAAAATCAATTTTCTTACTGGTCTTTATCTAAAAGAACGCAAACTGCATTTTGGTAATCTTTTTGCTCAAGTTGTTCTGCTCTTTGTTCTTTATGCAATTGCTACCGCATTACTTTTAATTTTAGGTGGCTGGCTGGTTTTAAAAGGACAATTAAGCTTAGGACAACTTGTAGCTTCTGAATTAGTTATTTCAGCAATACTTTATAATATTTCCAATTTAGGCAGAGACTTTGAGAGCTTTTATGATTTAATCTCTTCTGCGGAAAAATTATCACAATTTCAAAATATTCCGGCAGAAGAAAATGAAGGCGAAATTATACCACAACAAATAGAAGAAATTAAATTTGATAAAGCTTCATATCATTATCATAATCACGACTACCAATTCAACCTGCACTTTTTTAAAGGAAAAAATTATCTGCTTTTTACCAATGGCTATTCAACAAAAAAAATAATAATTGAAATGCTTTTAGGTCTTAGACAGACAATTTCTGGATCGATTAATCTTAACAAAATCAACATCAACAAATTCAATAAATATGATCTAAGATCTTGTATAGCAATTATTGACAATTCTGCTTTGATTGAAGCGACGATAAAAGAATATTTAACTTTTAACCGCAAAGACATTTCGCTAGATTATGTAATGTCAATTTTAGAAAAAATCGGTCTTGCTGAATCAATTCTTTCTATAGATGAAGGTTTAGAAGCAAGAATAATTCCATCAGGTTGGCCATTTTCTGAATCTGAAAAAATACTTCTTAAAGTTGCAAGAGCTTTAATTCACAAGCCGCAAATAATAATTGCTGATGAAGTTTTGGACATGCTTGAACCAAAAACTCGTGAAAAAGTTTTATATTATTTAACCAAAGAAAGTCAGGCAACATTTCTTTATTTTTCTCATCGTTATGACAATTTAAAAAGTTTTGACGAAACTATCCTCATCGAAAAAACCTTTAGCCAACATCATCTAACATGAAAAACAACAACCAAGATTTAAAATCTTTTACCAATTTAAACGAGATCAAAATACCAAATTACATTCGGATTCTAAGTCGCGTTTTTTTTATCTCTTTGATTTTAATTTTATTTTTTTTGATCGTAACGCCTTGGCAGCAAACTTCAAAAGGATTTGGCTATATAATTGCCAATGATCCTAACAATCGCACTCAAGAAATTAGCAGTCCAATTAGCGGTAAAATTAAAAAATGGCATGTACGAGATGGCGCAAAAGTAAAACAAAATGATATAATTGTTGAAATAGTTGATAATGATCCACAGATTCTTGACAGAATTCGCGCCGAAAGAGATGCCAAAAAACGCAAATTACAAGTTGCTCAAATCGCTTCGCAAACAGCAAAAATTAATTATGAAAGACAAAACGATCTTTTTGCAAAAGGTTTAAGTTCGAGAAGAGATTTTGAAGAAGCTAAAATTGAATATAAAAAACTTTTAGCCAGCGCTGAATCAGCAGCATCAGAATTAGCAGAAAGCGAAACCAAACTTTCCAGACAGGAAAATCAAATCATTTACGCGCCAAAAGATGGCGTAGTTTTACAACTTCTCGCCGGAAATAATGCCACGTTGGTAAAAGCCGGAGACAAAATTGCAACTTTTGCTCCAAATCTTGACGATCCGGCAATTGAACTTTTCATCAGCAGTAATGATATTCCGTTGGTTTACGAAGGCAGAAAAGTGCGCTTACAATTTGAAGGTTGGCCAGCAATTCAATTTAGTGGCTGGCCGTCTCTTGCGGTTGGAACATTTGGCGGCGTTGTAACTGCAATTGATTCAGCAATTTCTCAAAACGGAAAATTTCGTATAATAATAAAAAAAGCCGAAGGAGAAAATTGGCCAGATCAAAGATTTTTGCGTCACGGAACTAAAGTTTATGGCTGGGTTTTGTTAAATAATGTCAAGTTAGGTTACGAGATTTGGCGCCAAATCAATAGCTTTCCGCCAGAATTTGATCAGCAAAATTTAAATTCTAAATCATAGCAAAAGTGCAAAGTTTTTCTTCTATCATTTTTCAATATAAAAATCTAACGCGGCTAATTATTGGCTTTGCGGCAATCAAGGAATTTATATTTTGTAGTTTTTTTGTCGCTGCAATATTTTTTTTATCATTAAACGCTTTTGCCAAAGAACAAAAACAAGAAGCGCTCTTGCTTGATGAAGTTGTAAAATCAGCTATTAAAAATTATCCAACAATTTTTTCTCATTACGACAAAATTCGCGCCGCCGAATCTAACTTGCTGGCGTCAAAAGGATTTTTCGATATTCGTCTAAAGCAAAATTATTATAACCGAACCAGAGGATATTACGATGGCAAAACTTATGATGCTGAAATTGAAAAACATTTAGGAACTTTGGGCAGCAAAATTTACGGCGGATATCGTAAATCTTACGGTAAATTTGCTGATTATGAAGGCGCATCAATTACTAACAGCGCTGGCGAATTTAGAATAGGAACAAAATTTTCTTTATTAAAAGATCGCGATATCGATCAAAATCGTTTAGCAATTATTTTAGGAAATCTTAGTGTTGAAGAAGCAAAAATAGAGTTAAAAAATATAAAAATGGAAATAATAAGAGATGCTATAAAAGCTTACTGGTCTTGGGTTACGGCTGGAAAAATTTTACAAATTTATGAAGAACTTTATCAACTTTCATTAAAGCGACAAAATCAACTAGAGATAAAAGCGCAAAAAGGAGATTTGGCACAAATTATTGCAATTGAAAACAAAAAAAATCTTCTTAAACGCAAATCATCTTTAGCAAAAATTCGTCAGGAATTTGATTCAGCTTCAATTTACCTCTCTTTATTTTGGCGTGATAATAACGCAAATTCAATCAAACCCGATAGAAAAAATCTTCCTACAATTGATTTAAACTTATCAGAAATTCCAAGTGAAGCGGCAATAAAAAACGCTAAGCAGCAAGCCATTGTTAAACGTCCAGAAATTATGCTGATTAATCTAAAATCAGATCAACAATCACAAGAACTTAAATATGCAAAAAATCTGCTGCAGCCGCAACTTGATGTTGAAGTTGGCGCGTCAAAAGATGAAGGAGCCGGCTCCAAATCAAGAGCGCAAGCTAATAATTATGCTAATTTAAATTTCTCTTTTCCTTTTCAGCAAAGCGAAGGTAAAGGAAAATCTGCAGCAGCTCAGGCAAAAATAAGCGCTATAAAATATGAAAAAGCTCTTTTGCAAGACCAAATTAATGTTGAGATCGATCAGATTATAATCAAAATTTTAACTATTAGCGAAACATATTCTTTGCTTTTGGAAGAAGCTCGGCTGGCAGAAGTTTTACAAAATTCAGAAATGGAAAAATTTAAACATGGAGCAAGTAATTTCTTTTTAGTCAACTTACGCGAGCAAGATTTAGCAGCTTCAAAAGCTGCAGTAATTGAAGTATTTAAAGAATTTAATAATGCCAAGGCGGATTATCAGCTGGCAATTTTTGATTATAATCAATATGAAAAATTTTTAGAAAATTAACTTAAAAAAACTTTTTATGCACAATAATTCAGCTAAATCCAAAACCAAATTTAATTTAAAAATTACCTTTCCATACATTTTATTTTCTTCACTTTTTTTAACTCAATCTTGCTCTGCTATTGAAAAAGAAGGTTATTATAGAGGCTATGAAACACCTGAATATAAAATTATAAAGAAATTTGAAAATATTGAAATTCGTCAATATGAACCAACTTTAGTTGCTGAAGTTATGGTTGATGGCGATAGAGAACAAGCGGCAAATAAAGGTTTTAGAATTTTGGCAAGATATATTTTTGGTAAAAATATTGCTCAGGAAAAATTGGCAATGACTTCACCAGTTGAACAAAAGAAAAGTCCTTTATCCCTTCGGGATACGGAAACGCGACACGATTCGCGCCCCGCCTTGCGGGGATCCCCGTCTCATATGCAAAAGGGACATACGGGAAAAAGTTTAACAAAAAATTAGTTTGCAACTTAGTTTTTAGAAGCGCGATTAGAAAAACTAATCACCAAATAACCGCGATAATAATTGCCATCTTTTGTATTCATAGCCTGAAAAAGTTTTTCTAAATCAACCCAATACCAAGTTGTTTTATGTAAGGCGACATCTAAAACCAAAACTGAATCAGCAACTTCATCATAAGCAGCCAAAGGTGAAAAATGGCCTTTAGTACCATTTTCAACAATTCTGCCATCAAAATTAACCACTATAAAATTTTTTGAGTCAGAAAGATATTTTTTTAAATCTTGGCGAAATTTCTGAAGTGATTTTTGATTGTTATTTTCAACATGATTTTTCTGTACTTTAAAATCATAAACTTGAGTTAAAATTTTGCTAAAATCATTTAAAGATAAACCAGCATCAAAAAATTCTTCACCATTTTTTATACCAGCCGCAGCCTGTAAATTAATGATTTCGCGCTTTTTAATTTTATCAGTTTTATCATTTAAAAAGTTTAGCTGCGAATAGAAATGAAAATTATCAACGCTAATTAAATTACTTGACGAAGTAATTTTATTTGCTTTTTGAATAGAAATTTTACCGTTTTGATGAGTTGCATTAAGCAAAATTACCGCAGTTGCAACCGAACAATAAAGCGGATTGATTTGAGGCTGATAAAAATTTACAAGTTGATAAAAATCATTTTTGAATTGACTTTGATTAAGCATTTGCAAGCCTTTGTCACTATAAAAATTTATGTTATCATCGCCATATGCAAAATTAAAAAATGAAAAAACCAATAAAGAAAAAGCGCAAATAAAATTGTTAAAAGTAATCTTAATAAGAAATTTCATAAATTAATTAAAATGTCGAAAGCTTTGAAAATAAACGATTCTTGCGCTGATGATGTTATTTTATTGTTAGAAAAATTTTTTAAATTTTTAGAAATTGAGAAAAGATATTCGAAACATACTTTAAATTCTTACCGCATCGATATTTTTTATTTTATCGATTTTCTTTTTAAAAGCCGCGAAAAAATTATCAGCAAAAATGATTTGGAAAATTTAACAGTTATTGATTTTAGAAATTGGCTGGGTTTGCGCTTACAAGATCATATTAATTCTTCAAATGCGCGTGCGCTTTCGTCTTTGCGATCTTTTTTTAAATTTTGTAATCAAAATTTATTGCTGGCTAATAACGCAATTAACAAAATAAAAACTCCTAAAATTGCCAAGCCAATTCCCAAAGCAGTTGATAAAATTGATATTGATAGAATTTTGGAAGAGATTGCTAAAATTCATAAGCAATCGTGGCAAGCGGCACGAGACATCGCTTTGTTGACTTTAATTTATGGTTGTGGCTTGCGAATTTCAGAAGCCTTAAATGTCAGCAAAAAAGCTTTGGCAAGTAATCAAAATTTAATTATTAGCGGCAAAGGCAAAAAACAACGCTTGGTGCCACTTTTACCAATTATTAAAAATAAAATTGAGCAATATTTAAAAATTTGTCCTTTTGCAATTAGTTTTGAGCAACCGCTTTTTTTAAGTAAATTAGGCAAACAACTGACAAGACGCGATTTTAGTGGCGTTATTCATAAAATTCGTCGCAATCTTAATTTGGCAGAAACCATCACGCCACACGCTTTTCGTCACTCTTTTGCTACTCACTTATTGGAAAATGGCGGAGATTTGCGAGTAATCCAAGAACTACTTGGACATGAAAGTTTAAGTACAACGCAGCGTTACACCAAGGTTGATAAAAAACATCTTTTGGAAATTTATGCCAAAGCTTCAAAAAGATAAAAACTTTTTTA
>JANRKR010000029.1:0-7180 GCA_033763375.1 Rickettsiales bacterium | reverse complement strand
TCCCGTATTTAGAACTGTTTTTGCTTATTTTTTGATAAAATTATTCAAAATATATCCAGATATTTATCTTAATTTTATCAAAAAAGCGCTAAAAACATTCCAAAATCTGTGCTAAAAATAATTAGCTAACAGTGTCTAATTTTTAATTAACTTTCCAGAATAAGGCGATTGGCTGCTGCTAAGGCTTCAATGCTTATTTGTTCACCAGAAAGCATACGCGCAATTTCATCTTGACGATTTTTTTCACTCAATTTTTCGATGATAGTTTTTATTTTTTCATCATTAGAAATTTTACTGATTTTAAAATGAGTATCAGCTTTGGCAGCAATTTGGGGCTGATGCGTAACTACTAAAATTTGGACATTTTGTGCCAAGGCTTTCAAACGCTTGCCAACTGCATCTGCGGTGCTTCCGCCAATTCCGCTGTCAATTTCATCAAAAATAATTGTTGGTGTAGATTTTACATTCATCAATGCAACTTTTAATGCCAACATAAAGCGTGAAAGCTCGCCGCCAGAAGCGATTTTAGCAATATCATCAAAATTATTTTTATTGATTGAGGCGGTAAAACGAATTTGATCGTAACCGTTGCTAGAGTATGTCTCGCCATTATTTATGGAATTAATCTCAACTAAAAATCTGGTATTATTCATCTTTAAAAATTGTAACTCTTCTTCAATTTTTTTTGCCAAAATTACTGCAGATTCTGCTCTTTTTAAACTGAGTTGTTTGGCAATTTGATGATAGTTTTTTAGTAAATTATTTTTTTGAACCAATAATTTTTTGCCTGATTCTTCTTCATTTTGTAAGAAATCTAATTTATGGCGCGAATCAATAATTACTTGTTCTAATTGGTTAGTTGAAGTTGAAAATTTGCGCGCTAAACCGCGAATAAAAAATAATCTTTCTTCAATTTCATCTAAATTTTCAGCTGAATTATTTAAATTATTTTCAAGACTTTTTATGGCTGAAATTGCAGTTTCAATTTCAATATTTTGTTGATCAATTTTCTCGTTTAATTTTTCAAAATTATTTTCCCAATCAGATAAATAATTGCTGATAATATTTTGATTACGAATTATAATTCTCTGCGCTGTAACCAAGTTGGAATTGGCTTCGACCAAATTAGATTTTAAATCTTTACAGAAAGTAAGAATTTTTTCTTTAGCGTTTAATTGATCTTTTTTAAGCGTTAATTCATTTTCTTCTTCGGCTTTAACATCAGCATCTTCAAGCTCTTTGATAATAAATTGCAGATAATCTTTTTCGCGTTCTAGCTGTTCTTTTTTATTTTGGATTGTCAAAATCTCGGCATCGGTTTTTCTTAATTCTTCACAAATTTTTTTAAGATCTTTTAGTAAATCTTGATTGCCAGAAAATTCATCTAGAATTTGGGCATGAAAGCTTGAATTTAAAAGACCGCGCTGATCGTGTTGTCCGTGAATTTCAATCAAGGTTTCACCAATTTCACCAAGTAAATTTACGCCAATTGCGATATCGTTGACATAAACTTTGCCAATTAATTTTTCTTGTGAATTTTCAATTGAGCGGCGAATTCGCAAATGATCAGGATTTTCTGGATCAAGCAAATCGTGCTCTTGCAAAAGTTTTTTACAGATGGAATTATTTTTAATGATAAATTCAGCATTAACCTGAGATTTATTTTGGATATTGCCAATCAAGCGGGAATTTGAGCGCAGACCAATTGCAAGTCCAAGCGCATCAAGCAAAATTGATTTTCCTGAACCGGTTTCACCACTCAAAACGCAAAGTCCTAAAGAAAATTCAATTTCAGCTTTATCGATTAAAACAATGTTATTTATTGCTAAAGATTTAAGCACAATTTTTTTAAGAAACTTAAATTACAAATTATGTTCATTTTAAATTCAAAACTAAAAGCTGATAGTTTTTTTGTTGCTGATTTAAAAATTTCGCAATTGCTGTTAATGAATAATGTAAATTTTCCGTGGTTGATTTTGGTGCCAAAAAAACCTGATTTAGTTGAGTTAACCGATCTTAAATTTGATGAGCAAGTAGAAGTTTTGCGCGAAATAAATTTAATTTCCCAATTGTTACAAAAGAAATTTCAACCGCTTAAATTAAATATTGCAACTCTTGGTAATATTGTGCGCCAACTTCATATTCATATAATTGCGCGTTTTGAAAATGATGCGGCTTTTCCAAATCCGGTTTGGGGTCAGAATGCTAAAGCCTATAAAATTCAAGATGCTGAAATTTTGATTAAAGAATTGCAAATATTATTAAAAAATGAATCAAAATATTTTACTTAAACAAATTCTTTATCGTTCAGTTCATCGCGGCTGTAAAGAGACAGATTTTTTAATTGGTGAATTTGCCAAAGCCAAATTAAATGAAATTAAAGATGCAAAATTATTTGCTAATTTTTTGGAAGAAGATGATTTACAAATTTACGACTGGATTTTAGCTAAAGAAAATGCGCCAGAAAAATATCAAAAAATTATTACTCAAATTCGCCAATTTCACAATATTTGATTTAAAGGCTTTCAAAAAATTAGTTATTCTACAATAATGCAATCGGCTTTATTTTTTTGAGTTTGAGTGATGTATTTTTTACAAAAATCTTCTGCAGTAATTTGATCAGAAAAATTACCAATTTGTAAGCGATAAAATATTCCTCTTTTACCCAAATCAATTTCCTGAATAAAAGGTTTTAAACCAGAAAATAAATCAGAATTTTTATTGCTGGTTTTTTGCCAATATTCTTCAGCTGATTTTTTTGAAGTTAGTGCTGCAATTTGAATTTTAATATATTTTCTTTTCAGCGTTTTTTCCTGATCTAAATTTTGATTAGAAAGAGTTTTAGGTGGATTTTTTATCTCAACTTTTTTTGCGCTTAAAATATCTTGCGAAGCAAAGTTTTCTCTAGGTTTATCGCTAAAAACTATAATTGGTTGTTTTGCTTTTTTATCAACTTTTTTTGGCGAATTTTTTGCTAAAGAATTATTAAAATCCGAAACATTTTCATTTAGCGTTTTATCATTATTATTGAAGTCTTTTGGTGGCAAAGCTGGTTGTAAAGAATTATGAATTTTTGGCGCAGCTTTGACTAAAGATTCTTTTTTTGAACTAAAAATATCTTCATAAATTGAATCGTTAATTTTGGGATTTTCTCCGGCAATTGCTATTTGATTTTCTTCGATAATTTTAATTGGATCTTGCGGAGATTTGATAGTTTCAATGTTGTTATTTTCTTCGCCATAAACATAATAATAAGCGCTGATAGTGATATAAATAAAGCAAGAAATTGAAAGCAATGTTGCAACACTTAGAGCAATTTTTTTAATGACCAATTGCAGTTTTTGTTTCTCGCTATCTTTTTCATAGCCGAAATCTTCCATCATCTCATTTCCTCGACTGCGTTAATATTAAAAATTTCTAAACCGGTTTTGATAATTTTTTTAAGCGCTAAAACCAAATAAATGCGCGCTAAAGTAAGTTGTAAATTATCTTTTATAATAAATTTAAGATCAGGATTTTCTGTGCCTTTATTCCATAAAGCGTGAAATTGTGCGGCTAATTCTTGTAAATAAAAAGCCAAACGATGTGGTTCAAAGCTGGTTGCCGACATTTCAATTATACGCGGAAAGCTGGCAATTTTTTTGATAATTTCAATTTCAGATTCGTCGCATAAATTTTCTAAAACTTTTTCATCAATTGCTGGCGGTAAAACAAAATTACTTGCAACAAATTGACGAAGAACCGAGGCACAGCGCGCGTGTGCATATTGTACGTAAAAAATGGGATTATCTTTTGATTGGTCAATTACTTTGGCTAAATCAAAATCAAAAGGTGCGTCGTTTTTTCTAGTTAACATAATAAAGCGCAAAGCGTCGGCACCAACTTCGTCAATCACTTCGCGTGCGGTGATAAAATTGCCGGAGCGTTTAGACATTTTTACCGGTTCACCATTTTTAACAAATTTGACCATTTGACATAAAATCACTTTCAATTGCGCTTGATTATTGGTTAGTGATGCGACGACAGCATTTAATCTTTTGACATAACCAGCGTGATCAAAACCCAAAGGCATGATAAATTTTTTAAAGCCGCGCTCAAATTTACTTAAACAATAAGCCATATCGCCTGCCAAATAAGTTGGAGTTCCATCAGCTTTTTTAATCACACGATCACAATCATCGCCAAATTTTGTTGACGCAAAAAGAGTTTGATCTTTATCGTCATAGCCTTCAGGCATCTTGAAATCTTTGGCGCCAACGCCTTTTTCAGTTTTGGGTGCTTCTAATTTTCCAACATAAATTAAATCTTTATCGCGCAGAATTTTTATCGCCGCTTCTACTTTGCCGCTATCATGTAAATTCTTTTTTTCCGAAAAATAACTATCATGTTTAATGCCAAGCGCCAGCAAATCGGCTTTGATAATTTTTAACATTTCTTCAACGACAAAATCGCGGATAATTTCAATATATTGAGATTCTGATTTGCTTTTGAGAGTTTCACCAAATTTATTTTTTATATTTTCGCCAACAGTAATTAAATATTCTCCAGGATAAAGGTCGGAGGGAATTTCAATTTTTTCGCCACAAGCTTCTAAATAACGAAGATAAGCTGATTTAACTAAATTATCAATTTGCGCGCCGGCGTCATTTATGTAATATTCTTTCAAAACATCGTAGCCAACTTTTTGCAAAAGTGTTGCTAAAACATCACCATAAATTGCGCCGCGAGTGTGACCAACGTGAATTGGACCAGTTGGATTTGGTGAAGCATATTCCAAATTTATTTTTTCGCCGTGACCTAAATTTGGAAAAATAAATTTTTCATTTTGCAAAAGATCGCCAATAATTTGCCAAAAAATTTTATTTTCTAAAAAAATATTAATGAAGCCAGCGCCAGCAATTTCAAGCTTTTTGATGGCTGTATATTCTTTTAACGCGCAAGCGGATTTTTGATTAGAAATTTCTTCGATAATTTTTTGGGCTAATTTGTGTGGATTATTTAAGCTTTCGATGCTGGAAAATTTTTTTGATAAAACCAGTGCTGCGTTGCAGGCTAAGTCGCCATGATCTTTATCTTTTGCTGGTTCAACAGAAAAATTTTGTAAATCTTTTGCAGCAATTACTAAATTGTTTTGCTCAGCAATCGCGTTTAAGGCTTCATCTATAATGGTTCTGAAGTTAGTAAAAATATTTAGCACAGAAAATTTTGATTAATTAAGAATCTTCTAGACAGGTTCTAAGGTTAGTTATTAAATTTGAATAAAGTTTTTCAAATCAATTCAATATTGTTATATGTCAGTTAATTACGAAAGCACAATTTATTTACTTAAAAGAATTGGCAAAGAATGCGTGGCAATTCATTGGCGCACTTTCGCAATCTCAATTATTTTAATGTTGATAATTGCTGGTACGACCTCTTTTCATGCTTGGTTAATTAAGCCGGCTTTGGATAAAGTGTTTGTGCAAAAAGATCATTTTTGGTTAATTTGGATTCCGGTGGTTGTTATGATTGTCACTATTGTTAAAGGTTTCGCAACCTATTTTCAATTGATGACCATGAATGTTCTAACCATGAAAATTACATCTGATTTGCGCAAAAGACTTTACGCACATTTTGTCAAATCAGATATTGCTAAATTACACAATCGTTCTTCTGGCGACATGACGGCAACAATTTCCAATGAAATTGGTTCAATCGTCGGTTTGATTTCAACCATTATGAATGGCTCAATCAAACAAGTTCTGACTCTTGGCGCTTTAATTGCGGTGATGTTTTATCAAAGTGTTGAATTATCGCTGGTCGCTTTTATCGGCTTTCCTTTGGCAGCTTATCCAATTTACAAAATTGGTAAAAGATTGCGCAATATGTCTTTTCGTAATCAGGAAATGGCAGGCAAATTCAATTCCCAGATGAATGATACTTTGCAATATTCAAAATTGGTAAAGTCATATAATTGCGAAGATTTTGAAATTAATCGCATGAGTAAAATTATCGATGAACTTTTCAAGATGAGTAAAAAAATTTCGCGCCTGTCGCTAATTTCTTCACCATTTGTTGAATCGCTTGCCGGCATTGGCGTTGCTGCGGTTATTTGGTACGGCGGCAATAAAGTTATTAACGGCACCACAACAACTGGTGCGTTCTTTTCATTTTTTGCAGCGATGATGATGGCTTATCGTCCGCTTAAATCAGTTTCAGGAATGAATTCCGGAATTCAAATGGGACTTGCTGCGGCAACGCGCTTTTATCGTTTGATTGATGAAAAGCAAAAAATTATTGATAAACCAAACGCCATCGATTTGCAAAATGTTAAAGGCAATATCAAATTCGATAATGTTACTTTTGGTTATATTGAAGATAAACTTACTTTAAAATCGGTGAATATTGAAGTAAAAGCCGGACAAACTGTTGCTTTGGTTGGACATTCTGGCGGCGGTAAATCAACAATTATGAATTTGATGTTACGTTTTTATGATCCGCAAAGTGGATTGGTTAGTCTTGATGATTATGACATTCGCGATTTATCTTTAAAATCTTTGCGCCGCTCAATGTCGGTAGTTAATCAAGAAATAATGTTATTTGATGATACGGTTTTGGAAAATTTGCGTTATGGCAAAGAAAATGCTTCTGAAGAAGAAATAATTGCCGCTGCAAAAATGGCAGAAGCTGATGAATTTATTCGTCAATTGCCTTTGGGTTATAAAACACAAATTGGTCAAAATGGCATTCGTTTATCTGGCGGTCAACGTCAACGTATTGCAATTGCGCGCGCTATTTTATACAATGCACCAATCTTGCTTTTGGATGAAGCAACTTCTTCGCTTGATTCAGTCACAGAAAAAT
Organism: Rickettsiales bacterium; assembly: GCA_033763375.1. GTDB lineage: Bacteria > Pseudomonadota > Alphaproteobacteria > Rickettsiales > UBA1997 > UBA2645. The sequence goes on along the minus strand of JANRKR010000029.1, from coordinate 337 downwards.
ATATTCAAGAAGGTTTACATCTTTTGATGAAGGGGCATACCACAATTGTGATTGCGCATCGACTTTCGACACTTACGGAGATGGATAGAATTATCGTGTTTGATAAGGGGCGTATCATTGAAGATGGCAATCATGATGAATTGCTGAAAGCAGAGGGGCATTATGCGAAAATGTGGAATATGCAGGCCGGCGGCTTCTTGCCTGAAGAAGATGATTTTGTTATGTAAAAAATCTTTAAGTAAAACAGAGCGTTGTCAATTATTTTGATCTTTATTTAATTTTTCTCTAGCAAAGATAGAAAAAATGATTATTAGTGATGCGGGATTTTTTATTTCAG
>JANRKR010000028.1:0-14708 GCA_033763375.1 Rickettsiales bacterium | reverse complement strand
ATGTGTCGCCTTTCCGTTGGTATTGAGCATTTTGAAGATTTGATTGAAGATTTATCTCAGGCTTTGCTTCATAACGAAGCTAATTAAAATTTAAAAAAATTAGCTGCGTTTGCGCATAAAAATTTACGGACTAACACGTTAATGGGTTTTTGTTCTAATTTATAAGTAAATGGACCCCGTCATGCGACGAGGTGACAAGAGTAAAAAAAGGGATGACAAGAGTAAGAAGGGATGAAAATAGTAAGACGGAGTGAAAATAGTAAGACAAGGTAACAAAAGTAAGAATTGGTAACAAGAGGAAGAAGGAGTAAAAAGAGCAAGACGGGATAACCAAGAGTAAGACTGGATAACAACTAACCCACGTCGCATGAAGGGGTGACAGTTCTATCATAATTGTCACCCCGTAGCATGACAGTGTCCATTTACTCTGTTATATTGTCACCCCGTCGCATGACAGTGTCCATTTACTCTGGTATATTGTCACCCCGTCGCATGACGGGGTCCATTTCCTCTTGTATTAATATATGATTAGAACCGAGAACTCAATTAACGGATTAATCAGAAAATTTAAATTGAATTACTATGCGCCAAACAACTTCTTCAATCAGATTAGGCACTTGTTAACAAAGGTTTTGAATTTTATATTTTAGCTGATTTATTTTTGTTTGCCAAAAATACGAGATAGAAATGTAGAAGATTTTGGTGAAGAAATTTTACCCTCAGGATTTGAACTTAAATCCATTACTTTTTTTGATTTTCCGTCTGGTTTATCAGAAGTTGTCACTTCAACTTTTTTAAAATTACCAGAAGGCACTTTAAGATTATTTAGATGCTCTTCTAGCTTTTTTTTAAAAGCCGCTAAATCTTTTGATTTTGATTCATCATCACTTGGAAAACTACTTATAGCATTGATTATGTTAGCTGTTATTTGCGAGTTTTGCTGCAAATTTCCCAGCTTTTCTATAGGAAAATTTGAAAAGTTACTGCCAATTTTTAATAAAAATGGTAATTTTATTTCCACTTCTTCAACTATAATTTTCTTATTCTTTTCAAGAGCAAGGTTAAAAACCATTTTCGTTCCTTTTGCAACTTCTATAAAATAATGTAAAAAATTTTGCGGATCTTTTAGTAAATCACTAAGTTGTTTTTCCAGTAGATGATTCTTGATAAATGTTTTAATGCCATAATCTTGGCCACCATTATTTTCTTTAACAAATCTGGCAACTTCCAAAGCAGTAGTTGGAAATTTTCCCCCAAATTCAAGTTTAGCTCCTTTTTCAATCAAGAACTCAACCATATATAATTTTTGACTACTAATAGCTGAAGCTAAAGCCACTTTTTCAAGATTGGCTGATGTCATAAAATCAATTTCAGCGCCATTTTTTAACAATATTTCTGCTATTTCGATACTGGTAACTTTGTCAACATGTTCAGACTCAATTAATGCGATTAAAGGAGTTCTTTCTTCTGAATCTGCAAAATTAAGATCAAGCCTTTTTTCTTCGACAAGAAATTTAACTAAGCCAATATTACCAATATCAATTGCTGTAATTAATATTTTTCTTAAATCTTCTAAAGTTAGAAGTTTGAAAAATTCTTCTTTGTTTTCCAAATAATCAAAAGCGGTTTTTCTTTCTAAATCTTCGTAAAAAAAATTAGCTCCATTTTCAAAAAGAATTTTAATTGTATCAAAGTCGTTATATTGAGCTGCCTTGATTAAAGCTTCTCCAAGAGCTTCTACAAATTCTGCATCACTAAAACTTGATTCTTTTTCTACAATTTTTTCTAAGAGAGTTTTTATAGTTTCTTTGTGACCATTAGCTATAGCATATATCAAAGAATCTTTTCCAACTGATTTTAAATCGACTCCTTTTTCAATTAAGAATTTAACTATGTCACTTTTTCCAAAATTGGCAGCAACTATTAAAAATGGAACTCCTTTATAATTTTGACTTGGTCGACTGAAATCATAAAGATTAAGACTTTTAAGATAATTTATATCTCCTGATTTGATTTTTTCGGCAATAAGATTTTCGATTGGTTTTATTTCATTTTCTATTTTGATACTAGTAGATTTTCTCATTATTTTTAGTTATTTTTTATTTTTTCAAAAATACAATTTTTCTTTAATTTTGTTTAGATTGATAGCTAGTTTGGATTGAAAGAAGTAAAAAATTTTTCTTAAGTAAAGTTTATTTCTATGATTGTTGCAAATTTGGATCAAAATTTAATTGCCGCTATAACAGCAAACAATCCCAACGTTGATATTATCAACAGTCTTTTAAATCTAGGCGCTAATGTTAATTTTCGTGATCCTATAACACAAAGAAATGCCTTTGACCTTGCGCTAGATATTTCTGATGAACAACTAAAAAACACAATTGCAATTACAATAATTAACTTTGTTTTTAACGATGAATCTAACGATAAATCCAATTGGAAAATTTTTCAAAATCAGCTTAATCTATTTTCATTTCAACAACGCTTTACTTTTGAAATTATTAATCAATTAGTAGAAAAGCTATCACAACCAACTGAACAAAATCTTAGAAATTCTTTAATCGAATTACGTAATCAAAGAATTTTGCCAGCAGAAAATTTACAAGACGAAGCTAAAACAGACTCAACTGCAAGTCTACAAGGATCAGGAAATTCCACAGAATCTGTCATTATTGATAATCCTTCATCAATAATACAACCAAGAGCAAATTTTTTAGTTGCACAAAGACAAAGAAGTTGTTGCACAATTTCTTAAACTATTCTGATTGATTCTTGATAATTTTTGCTCAATCTTAATTTACAAATTAAGTTGATTTTTTTTCAAAATCACAAATATCAAAATCACAAATTTCAAAAATTAGTTTTAAAAAAGTTTTTAAAAAAATATGCCTAGTTTTGATATAGTTTCCAAAATAGATCTGCAAGAAATTGATAACGCTGTGAACTCCGCTCTGCGCGAGCTTACTAATCGTTATGATTTTAAAGGTGCCAAGTTTTCAATTGAGCTAAAAAACAAAGATAACTTAATTTTGATTGCTGCTGATGACGAATATAAAATTGGCGCAATTGCTGATTCACTAAAAGTATTTTGTGTTAAACGCGGCGTTGATCCGCGCGCTCTTGATTTTCAGAAGCTAGAAAAAGCTGGTGGCAATTCTTTACGTCAAGAAATTAAATTGCGAAATGGAATTGAACAAGAAACTGCCAAAAAAATTGTTAAGCAAATTAAAGATTCAAAAATTAAAGCTCAGGCTTCGATTAAAGGCGATGAAATTCGCGTTGACGGCAAAAAACGCGATGACTTGCAAGAAGCAATTACAATGCTAAGAATGGGAAATTTTGAGATTCCGCTGCAATTTATTAATTTTAGGGAATAAGAATGAGTGACCTGCAAAACAAAAACAATCTTTCAATCGCAACACCAATACCAACAACAGCCGCACAAAAGCCTGGACCTTTTTCTGTTAATGCGCAACTGGCTTCACCAGAACTTCAAAAAGCCCAGGAAGCAATTCCCGAAGGTCAAAAATTTATAACTCCAAGTAAATCGCCACCAATTAACGCAAAAAGAGGTTTTTTAGCAGCACTTTCGATAATATTTTTTCCTCTTACATTTTCAGCGTTTGCCGTTTGGAAATCTACCGTTGAGCTTGCAGCTAACGCTTATGACATAGTTAAAGCATTTTTTACAAAAAAACCAACTGGTCGAACTTTATTTCATGATCCTCAATCTCACAATTTTTATAATCAGGTTCGCTCAGTATCGGTTGGACTTCTCAAAGCCTCTCTTTATGGCTTTTCTTTCATGGCACAAGCGGCTGATCAAACTATCGGTAATGTTGAAAAATCTCTTGGAGAAAAACCACCAATCAATTCATCAGAACCTGTTTTTATGAACCCGCAAAATCAGCAACATATTGAAGCGGTCGCAAAATCAAATAACCTAACAACTCCAGGTCCAGATCCAATTCCGCTTACAGCTAATGCTTTGGGATCGCAAAGTCAAAATATTAGCAATACTGCAAATGCTGGCGGCGGCGGTCCTGCATCTTCTGGCAGTTCAAATAGCGGCAACAATAAAAAGAAGAAAGGACGAATAATATAGCCAAGAAATTCGCTTTAAAATCAACCACCGCCAATAAAATGGACAATTTCAATTCTGCTGCCTTCATCAATAATTACTTGCGAAAATTGTTCCAAGCTTACAATTTCAAGATCTTTCTCAACAGCAATTTTTTTGACATCAAGCTCCAATTGCAAAACTAAATCAGCAATTGTCATTTGACCTGAAGTTGAGTTCAGTAATTTTTCTTCACCATTTAAAATAATTTTCATTTTCTAATTTCTATTTTTGTTACAAATTTTGTCTTTAATTAGTTTTGGTATTAAATTTGAAATTACATTCACGCTATATTTTTCAAAAATTACTTATTGGTTTTATCGCCTGCATTTCAATTCTTATTGCTCTGATCTGGTTTTCGCGCGCTTTAACTTTTGTAAAATATGTCACTGAAAATGGCGTTGCCATAAATCAGTTTTTTTATCTGTTTTTGCTTATTTTACCTTGGTTACTGATTTTTATAATTCCCATCTCGCTGCTAATTTCAATCTTAATAATATTCAATCGCTTAATTATGAGCAATGAAATTACTATTTTGAAAAATGCTGGCTTAACTAAATTATCAATTGCCAAACCTGTGATAATTTTAACAACTATTTGCTGCGTAATTTGTTTGATAATTTCATTTTATCTGATGCCTTACGCCAATAAAAAATTACGCCTTTCTAAAGTCGATCTTTACAATAATTATGCCAATCTTTCAATTAATCCGCAAACTTTTGAAAATCTGAAAAGCATGACAATTTATGTGAAACAGCGCGATGAAAAAAATAATCTTTCTGGAATTTTATTACACGATGAACGCGCCAAAGAATATTCCTCAACAATCACCGCCAAAAGCGGTCGAATTGTCGCTCAAAATAATTCTGCTTTGCTTTATATGGAAAATGGCAGCGTACAAAAATTTAACTATGCTAATCAAAAATCTGAAATTTTACACTTTGATGATTACGTTTTTAATTTAACTCAAAATGACAATAATAATGAACAAATTCATTGGAAACCAAAAGAGCGTTATCTTAATGAATTAATCAATCCTGATTCTTCGGCAAGCGCTTACGATTTGGAAAAATTTCGCGGCGAATTACATCAAAGATTAACTTATCCTTTTCTGCCAATAATTTTTGCTATTGGCGCTTTATCTTGCATTATGCGCGGCTCTTTTAATCGCAAAGGTAATTCTTATAATGTATTTTTAGCGGTTTTATTCTCGACGGCTTTTTTGGTCATTACTTTTAGTATTTACAATTTGATTGAATCTTCAGCAAAATATATTCTGCCGCTTTATTTAAATTTTATTTTATTTTTCGCCGCTGGATTTTATTTGCTAAAAGAAAACAATCATAAAAATAAGCCTTTATCCCTTTGGGATACGGCAACGCGGCACAAGCCGCGCCCCACGCTTGTGGAGAACCCCGCCCGTATGTTAAAGGTACATACGGGTAAAAATAAATCCAACCGATGAAATTTTTTTGTAAGATTAATATTTACATTGCCAAAAATTTTCTGATCAAGTTTTTGCAAATTCTTCTAAGTTTTTCTTTGTTGATTTTTTTTATAAACTTGCTGGATAACTTCGAAAAAGTTCGCGGCTCCGATGTCTCAACTGCCATAATTGCTTTAATGTCTTTTTTGCAAATTGGTGATTTTTTAAACGAAATCGCCTCTTCGCTAATTTTAATTTCGTCAATCATAGCATTTTTCTTTTTATCTAGCCGCAGCGAAATCACTATTATTCGCTGTAGCGGATTTTCAATTTGGCAAGTATTACAACCAATTGCTGTTTCAGCTTTTTGTTTAGGTATTTTTTGGGTGACAATTTTTAGTCCGCTTTCAGTTATAATGAGTGAAAAATTTTATAATCTTGAAGGCAAATATGTTAAAAGAGAAAAGCGTGAAATGGTTTCGCCAGAAAATGGAATTTGGCTTAGGCAAATCAATGTTAATAAGCCACAAGAAGATATTATTATTCAGGCAAAAAAAGTTTATAAAAGCACTTTGGAACTTGACGAAGTAACTTTATGGTTTTTTGACAAAGATGGGCAATTTTATCAAAAAATTGATGCTGAAAGAATGTTTCTGGAAGGAAATTTTTGGCTATTGGAAAATATCACCATCAATAGCGCTAACGATTTAAACAACAAAGCAAAAAACTATTCAATTCCAACTAATCTTGCTGCTGATTTTATTTTACAAACCATTCTTAATAATTTTCAAAATGTTAAATTATTTACAATTTTTGAATTGCCAAATTTGATAAAAAATCTGCAATCTTCCGGCTTTCCTTCAGTTAAATTTATGGTTTATTTAAACTCACTTTTAAATAAGCCATTCTTATTTTTAGCAATGACTTTAATTGCCTGCTATTTCGGCATTACACATATTCGCAGCAATAAATCTATTTTTATGATGTTTTTAGGAATTACGATCGGACTTATTTTATATATCACTTCCGGCGTTATTGAAGCTTTGGGTTCTTCTAATTTAATTTCAGTCTTCGCCGCCACTTGGACAATAACCATAATTTGTTTGGCGATAGGAATTTTATTAATTTATCGTAAAGAAAAATTTTGACATTGAACGCCCGCAAATTTATAAAATAAAACAGTACCAAACCGATTCCTTAAAAACTCTAAATCACAAACTTTATGAAAAATAAAATTTTCGTTGCGCTTTTATTTAGCGCTTTAGCCTTAACTTTCTCTTGCAACAAAGGCAATAAAACCACTGTTGAGGTTAAAAATGATAATTTAAAAGATTTACCAACATGGGTTTCTGATCCAAGCGTGCCAGACGGCGTTGCCGCAGTTGGAATTGCCAGCCCTTCAAAAGGCGGAATTAAATTTCAAATTCCTGCCGCTGAGCTTGATGCCAAAGCTAATATCGCCGCCACAATTCAATCAGAAATTAGCCGCGTCACCAAAGATTCTTTAAGATCAGCTAACGTCAATAACTCTGACGATGTTGAAGAATTTTTCGCTCAGGCCAGCAAAGAAGTAGTTAAAAACTTACCACTCTCTGGCGTAAAAAGAATTCACACTTTTCAAGCTAAAGATGGCACACTTTATATTCACATGGTTTTGAAAAATGAAGATTACAGCAAATTTTTGCAAGACAGCGAGAAATCTTTAAATGCCAGCTTGAAAAAATCTGCTTTAGGTCGTGAAAATATCAAAAAAAGCGAAGAAGCCAGTAAAGCAATTTTTGACGAGCTAGAAAAAGAAAGAGCTGATAAATCTAAAAGCGCCGAAAAAGCTGCTGAATAAGTTTTTAAAAAGTTTCAGATAATTTAATTCATTAACAAAATTGATCAGCCATGAAAAAGTTTATGATTCTTTTATCGTTAATTAGCGCTTTAATTACTTTGGTCGCCTGCACTTCACAGCTTCAAAGAGAGGCAGAAAAAACTGCTAAACAAAATAGCGCATCTGGTCGCATCAATTCAACCAACAGTAATAGCGATAATCTTTTCAATGAAATGGACAAATAAAAAAATCTGGCAGCGAAAAATTTTCGTTTATTTAGCGATATTTTTCGCTGCCATTTCTTGCGTTAAAAACGAAAATCTGAGTAAAAATTCTAAAAATAGCTCTGGACAAAATCCTTCTTGGTATATCAATCCGAAACAAAATGATTCACAAAATCTTTTTGGAGTTGCAACCGGCGCCAATTTAGAAGAAGCAACCAAATCAGCTCTTGCTGATGCTGCTTCGCGTTTAATTGTTAGTATTTCGTCGCAATCAGATTCTTTGATTGAAGAAGATAGAAGCGGCGTTAATTCGCAAATGCGTCAGCAAATTCAACAAAATATTGAAAAGATTGATTTCACTAATTTTAAAGTTACGCGCAGCGAAAAAATCGGTGCAGAATTTTTCGTAGAAGTTGCAATAGAGCGCGCACCTTTCATTTCCAATCAGCAAGAAAAAATTACTTTTGCTAAAAAACAAGTCAGCGATTTAGAGCAAAATTTAAGTAATTCTAATCTAATTCAAAAACGTGTTTCCTTATCAAAAATTCTTGATTTGCAAAAACAAATTGAGCTTTCCAGCCGCATTCTTAATGGCGCTGGCGTAAATATTAATCTTAAAGAAGAATTAAATCGTCTGGCATTTTTTCAAAATAAATTCAATCAATTAACTGATAAAATTGAATTTTACTTTGAAATTAACTCGCCAAAAGAAATCACTCAAATTATCCGCGCCGCTCTTAATAAAGAAAAAATAAAAATCGCCAGCGATAAAAATTCCAACAATAATCAAATTACCATTGCCATCAAATCTTCAGGGCATAGCAATAAAATTTACGAAGCTTATATCACCAAATTACAAATTGATTTTCAAAATATTTCAGGCGGTAAAATTATCGCCAGCAATATTGTTGAAGTTACAGGAAGTTCAACAATCAGCGACAAAGAATCGCAAGCTGCAGCAATTCAATCTTTGAGCGAAAAAATTGCTCAGGACGGAATTTTAAAAGTAATTGGCATCATCAACTAAATATTATGAAAATAAAAAACCTCGCGCTTCTTTTTTTGATTTGTTCTTGCTCAACAACTATCAGCAATTTTGACGATTATCAAAAGCAGTTTTTAACTAAAACCAAATTTATGCCTACAGCTGAAAATATTGCTGGCAAAGCGCCAAAAATTGTGGTTTTCGCTTTAGATCAAAACGATAATGAAATTGCTAAACAAACTTCACTTGGCGATTCTTTGGCAAATAATATTGAAAATGTTTTAAGCAAAAATCGTTTGGGCGAAATAGTCGATCGCAAAGCTGCCAATAAATTACAAAAAGAAATTTCATTAGCTGAGATGAATAAAACCGGATCTTACAAAGGTCCAATTGTTGCTGATTATGCAATTTCTGGCGCTATTTCTAACGCTGCTTTTACCAGCAAATATTCTAGCGGCTCAACCTATTACAATCCACAAAGCCGACAATTTGTCTCAATTCCACCAAAATATACTTATTCTTCCGATGTTGCCGGCAATCTTAAAATCTATGAATTACCTTCTTTAACAGTTACTGAATCTATTGAATTTGCCGGTAAAAAAAGTCGCAGTGAAGCCGTTCAGCAAGAAGGCGGATTTGCTTTGGGCGGCATTCAAATTGGCGGTAAAAAAGTTGAAGGCGCTAAACGTGACGACGGTTTAATCCGTAAAGCTGGCGAAGATGCCATTTCTGAAATTGAAATCGATATTAAAAATTTCTTCGCTAAAAAAGGTTACATTTTGGAAAAACGCGTTTTGAAAGATAAAGCAATTTTCAAAATTTCTTTAGGCTCATCCGATGGCATTAAACAAGACGATAAATTTGAAGTTACTGGTCAATATGAAACTGAAAATGCTCTGACTAATCAAATTGAAATTGAACGCCGCATTATTGCAACCGGAAGCGTTTCTGATCATGTTGATCCAAAAACTTCTTGGGTAGTAATTGACGATGCCAAAAAAGCTGAATCTATTCGCTTAGGCGACTCTGTAAAAATGAAATATAAAAAAAGTCGCTTTGCTAAAGTCACTAAGTTAGCCACTTCAATGCTTGAGCAATAATGCAGTTCAAATCCGGAATTAAAGAATTATTCGATTTATACGACTATTTCATATTTGATGTTTGGGGAGTAATTCACGATGGCAGCGCCACTTATCCTGGCGTTATCGAAACCATAAATTTTTTGCGCAGTCAAAATAAAAAAATCTGTTTTCTTTCTAACGCGCCGCGCCGCGCCAATAAAGTTGCTGCAATATTAAATAAATTTGGCATTTTGCCTAATCTTTATGATTTTATTTTAACTTCTGGCGAAGCTGCCTTTTTAGATTTAAAAGAAAATCAGCAAAAAAATTTTGCTAAATTTGGTCAAAATTATTTTTATATTGGACCAAAAAAAGATATCGATTTGCTTGACGGTCTTGATTATAAAATGGTTGAAAATCCTGCTAATGCAAGCTTTGCAATTACAACTGGTTTTGATAATGACGATTCGGTTTTGCAAGAAAAAATGCCTCAACTTTTACAAGCCAAAAAATTTAATCTGCCTTTAATCTGCGTAAATCCTGATTTAATCGTAGTTAAACAAAATGGCAGCGAACTTATCTGCGCTGGCGCATTAGCTTTGGAATATAAAAAAATATCGGGCGAAGTTTTATATTATGGCAAACCTTTTGCGACAGTTTTCAAAATGGTTTGTGAAATTTTTAACTGCGAAAAAAACGCCCGAATTTTAATGATTGGCGATGGCCTAGAAACTGACATTAAAGGCGCCGTTGATTTTGGTATTGATTGCGCTTTGGTCACTGGCGGAATTTTATCAAATAAGCTTGGAACAAAATATGGCGAAATTGCTGATAAAAATAAACTTGAAACTATTTGCAAAAATTATCAGCTTTTTCCAAAATTTGTAATTCCTGGTCTTACAATTTAAATCAAAAACCAAATTATGCTTCCTTATCCTTCCAGACAAAATAAATCAAAAAAACCATTCATTCTTGTAATTACAGCTGCTGCTGCAATTTTTGCCGGCTATTATTTTTTTACTAACAATTCATTTAACGAAGAAGTTGTTGCCAAAGTTAATGGTCAGAAAATTTACCGCTTCGAAATTGAAATGCGCCTCAAAGACGTTTTTGAAAGTCAAGAAGCCGCAGTAAAAACTCCTGATTTAGAAAAATTACCACAAGAAATTGTCGAAATTTTAGCTAAAGAAGTTTATCTGGAAAGAGAACTAACCAAAGAAGCACTTAAATCAAAAGCCGCCAAAACCAAAGAAATTAAAGCTAAAATTGCTGATGTAAAAAATAAAATCTTGCGTCAGGCTTACATTGATTCAATTCTTAAAGAAGAAGTAACTGAAGAAAAAATTAACAATAAATATCTTGAATTAACCAAAGAATTGGAAGGCAAAAAAGAATATCAAATTTCTCACATCGTTTTCAAAACTAAAGAAGAAGCTGATAAAATTGCTAAAGAATTACACAAAAAACCAGCCAAATTTGGTGAATTTGCTAAAAAATATTCAATCGATCAAAGCACCGCAAATAAAGATGGCAACCTTGATTATGTTTTGGAAGATAGCTTAATTAAAGAAGTTGCTGCGGTTATTCCTAACTTGAAAAAAGATGAAATTTCTGATCCAATCCTGACCAAATTTGGCTGGCATTTGGTAAAAATTACTGACATTCGCGATGCTAAACCACTTTCTTTTGAGGCGGTGAAAGAAAACATTAAAGATCAACTCATTCAAGATCGTGTCAACCAAATCAATAATAAAATTATCGATAAAGCTAAAATTCAGATTCTGATCAAATTAAAAGAAAATGGAGAAAATAATAATTCTAAAAATTCAGAAGAAAGTTCTGTCACTGAAGAAAAACCTGCTTCAGATATTTCGGATAAAACCGCAACAGAATCTTCTCAAAATTCTATCACCAATAATCTAAATTCCGCGGAAGAATCTGAAACTAAAACTGAAGAAATAACCAAAGAAGAACCTTTAATTGAAGAAGAAGATGACACCAAAAAATCGCAAGAAAATAAAACAAAGGCGAATGCTAAACACAAAAAACACAAGGCAAAATCAAAAAGACAATAATAAAAACAAAACGCCGCATTTCGCCAATTCAATTTGGCTATGCGGCAAACATGCAGTTTTTAGCGCTTTACAAAAAAAACGCCGCAAAATTTTTCAGATTTTAGTTACCAAAAATTCCAACGCAGAATTAGAAAAATTTCTTCATCAAGAACATCTTCTCAATTTAAAAAATTACATAAAAATAGTTGATGGCGAATATATAAATTCGCTTATCGGTCGCGATCAAGTTCATCAGGGTTTTGCTTTGAACTGTTCAACATTACCAATCAAAAATCAAAACGATCTTCTAAACGAGCTGGAATCTCTAAGCAAAGATAAATTACCAAATTTAATTTTACTTGATCAACTTTCTGATCCACAAAATATTGGCGCTATTATTCGCAGCGCTATTAGTTTTGGTATTAATAAAATAATTTTTTGTGAACATAACGCGCCAAAAGAAAACTCAACAATTGTCAAAGCTTCAGCCGGAACAATTGAAATGGCAGATTTAATCATGGTTACAAATTTCAGTAACTTGATGGAAAAATTAAAAAAGCTGGGTTATTGGTGCATTGGACTTGACGGCAGCGCCAAAAATTTGATTAGCACGATAAAAGATTACGGTAAAGTAGCTTTGGTTATTGGATCAGAAGGCAACGGAATTCGCGAATTGGTCAAAAAAAACTGTGACTTACTTGCAAAAATAGAAATTGCTCACAGCGTAGAAAGCCTTAACGCATCGGTTGCAACCGCAATCGCACTTTACGAATTATCAAAAAAGTAGCATGAAAAAAATCTCAATAATTGCCGCTAAAAACAATAAAAATGCTTTGGAGAAAAAAGATTTTCTTGTTCAAAAATATGGCTTTAAAGATTTAACGCAAAACCATTTAGAAATTTCCAATAGCGATTTGATCGTTGCAATTGGCGGCGATGGCTTGATGTTACATTTATTGCATGAATATGAAAATTTACCAATCGCAATTTATGGTATTAATTGTGGTACAGTTGGTTTTTTAATGAATTCTTTTAATGAAGAAGATTTTTTAGAAAACCTTGCCAAAGCACAAGAATCAAGACTTTATCCACTTCGCATGGAAGTAACTGATATTGATGAAAAAACTTATAGCCACATCGCCATCAATGAAATTGCGCTTCTGCGCCAAACTAGTCAAGCTGCCAAAATTAAAATTACTATCAACGATAAAGAGCGCATTGCTTGTTTGACTGCTGACGGAGTTTTACTAGCAACGCCAGCTGGAAGTACGGCTTATAATTTTTCTGCCGGAGGTCCAATAATTCCTTTTGCTTCCGAAATTTTAGCGCTAACGCCAATTAGCCCTTTTCGTCCCAGAAATTGGCACGGCGCGCTCTTGCCCGCAAACAGCAAAGTAAAGTTAGAAGTCTTAAAAGCGCAATCGCGTCCAGTAAGTGCCACAGCAGATTTTAACTCGGTTTTAAATGTTAAAGAAGTTAATATTTTTGAAGATCGCAATCGCGTTTTTAAGATTCTTTTTGATCCCAATCATTCTCTGGAAGAACGCATCATTCGCGAACAATTTATTAATTGATGATGGGATTTGGAGTTATTTATCCCAGTAAGCACAACCAGACCCCGTCATGAAGACTAAGGTGACAAGTTAGGATAGTTTTGCGATCTTTCTCGCAATTGTCACGCAGTCATGAAGAAGGGGGGATAGGATAGTTTTGCGATCTTTCTCGCAATTGTCACCTTAGTCTTCATGTTGCTGTGATTTGATTTTAGATTCGGATTTTGTCACCCCGTCTTCATGACGGGGTCTGGTTATGCTTCTTGGAATAATTGCCGAATTTGGGGCAATTATCCCTTGACGGATAAATTTTAGTTCCTATATTCAGGCTATTACTAACTTCAAAGCCTGTTAATATGAACTTTCAAGAGTTTAAGAAAAAATTTCCAAGCAAACAAAAAATCATCAATCACTTCATTTCGATTAGATACAAAGAAGGCTTGGTTTGTAATCATTGCGGCGCGAGAGAAGAAGTTTACGCGATGAAAGACACACCAAAGAAATTCATCTGCCATGCCTGCAACAACACCTTTTCAGTTTTTAAAGATACGATTTTTGAAAATTCCTCAACAGATCTAAAAAAATGGTTTTATGCAATTCACCTTTTCTTGAACGGAAAAAAGGGAATCAGCGCACTTCAATTACAGCGTGAAATTGGCGTAACTTATAAAACTGCTTGGCGTATGCTTCGCCAAATTCGTCTTGCGATGGGTAATAAGAAAAAGAAAGGCGACAAAAAAGATGATGACCATGATGATGATTTCATGCAAACCATCATCGAGATTGACGAAACCTATCTCGGAGGCAAAGCGGAAAACAAACACATGAGCGAAAGAGTTGCTGCTAAAGGAATCTTTGAAAAAAATATCGTTCTCGGAATGTTGGAAAGAGATAAAGAAGTTAGAGGTTTTGTAATTGATGAAGCAAAGCGTGATACAATCATGGCTAAGATTTACGAAAATGTGAAGTTAGGCAGCGAGATAATCACAGACGAACACAAAGCTTATTACTGGCTTTACAGTCAGTTTAAACACCAAGTTGTTAATCACTCAAAAGGTGAATATAAAAAAGGTGCTGACGCTCACACAAAAAGCATTGAGGGCTTTTGGTCAACCTTGAAGCTTGGTATTTATGGAATTTATCACCATGTAAGCAAGAAGCATTTACAACACTATGTGAATGAATTTGCCTTCAGATATAACAACAGAAAAAATAAGGGGATGTTTGATTTGGTGCTGGCGCAGGCTATTTTATAATTTCTTTAAGAAGACTTAGAAAATCCACGGCATCTAAGAAGTAATTAGGATAAGCTTTTTCTAATTTTTTTATGTCATTTATCGACACTAGAACGGATTGGATATTGGATTCTTTTTCACTTTCTAGTAAAGCCTTGGTTGCCACCTCAAGTTTATTTTTTGGAAACTTATTTACAGATACCGTCTTTTGCTGCGTATCTAATTTTATCA
>JANRKR010000027.1:0-16544 GCA_033763375.1 Rickettsiales bacterium | reverse complement strand
GAGGTTAATTTAACAACTGATGGGCAAAATTTTCTCAACTATTGTAATGCAATTTTAAAGAAAGTTGAAAGTTTAGATAATTTTCTTGATAGCTCAAAAGAGATTAATGGTAAGTTAAAAGTTGTTTTGCCTCCATATTTTAGTCGTTATCATATCGTACCTTATCTTAAAGAATTTTTAGAAAAATTTCCGAAACTTATTTTGGAAATTACTTTGACAGAAAACGCAATTAATATCATTGAAGAAGGCTACGATTTACAAATTCGAATTCAAATTCCAGAAGAAGAAAACTTGGAAGTAGCAAAATTGATGATGAATAAAAAAATCATCTGCGCCTCAACAGATTATATCATAAAATATGGCATACCAAAAACTCCTCAAGATTTACATAATCATAATTGTATAATTTTTGGTGAAAATTCTTCTTGGAAATTTAAGCGTGAAGGTAAGAAAGAGATTGTTGAACTCAACAACTTGAAGGGAAATATTAAGTGTAATAATGGTGAAATAATAAAAGAGCTTGTTCTAGCTGGCCTTGGAGTGGCTGTTAAATCAGTCTGTGATGTTGAAAATGAAATTAAAGAAAAAAAGTTAGCGATTCTTTTAAAAGATTACGAAGTAGTGAACGAAACTGAGTTTTATGCCGTTTATCCAAGTGGTAGAAATACATCGCCAAAAATCAAAGCTTTTATTGAATTTTTTCAAAAAAAACTACTATCCAAAAAATTATAAATTCTCTCTCATAATCGAATATATTAAATTGAAAAAAGTTTTTAATTGCAGTTTTTCAAAACTAACTTCAGCGACTGCTGGCTATGATGAGAAAAATATTTTTACGCTCTATACTGAAGTATAAAAAAGTTATTATATTAAAAAGTTTTGTGGAGAAAAAGAGTCGATCCCATCTAATCATTTTATTTGTTTTATAGCTGTACTTCTAGATAGTAAGGAATCTGAAAATAAAAATTAATCCCTATTAAAAAAGTTCGCAAAAGGTATCGCCTGCATCTTCACTTGAACCGGTTTCGAACTTTTCGGTTGATGTGAAAAGTGCCTCTGAAGCCTTTAAAATCAAGATGCGAACTAAATTTGGAGAGCGGTGGGCAAAAATATTGGCTCAGACCGCCATCAAGACCTCTAACTTTTTTCTCCAGCAAAGTTTAAGGTCTTTTTTTATGCCCCTCGAGCCTAGATTTAGCGGCTCTCCGCCGATTTGGTTTTACAATTTCACGCAAACCGTTTTCTCTCCAAATTCTGCTTTTCCTCCGAAAAATTGGTAAAAAAATTCTCCGTTTCTCCAGTTCACGTAAACCTTTTTTAAAACAGTTCACATCGATAAATGTTGGGTTCGTGGGTTTTGGTTCGAGAATGGCAAAGCGGTGGGTGCGTGATATTTTTTGCGAACTTTTTGGCAATTTAAATTTAGAGAATTAACTACCAAAAAGTTGATTACCTGGATTTCTTTCGTTCCACATCAGAAGAAGTTTTTCTTTCCTACCTTCTTCAAAATACCATTTTTTAAGATCTTTTATTTGTTTAGAGTTTAAAGATTCTCCAGCGATTTGATCTAATAATTTTAGATCAAATCTTAAATTAATTCTTTCTCCCACAATATGAAAATGTGGAGGATTGTGATCGCTATATACTTCAACCTTACCTAGCTTTGGCAACATTCCTACTTGGGTTTTTCTCTCTAGTAAAACCCCGTAATGTATCATGTCCATTACGTTCCATACAATTTCCTTTTCAAGATCAATCATACCAAATTCATTTTTTCTTTCGCTTCAGAGATATATTCAGAAGCAGCATGATTCATCCGCTTTTCATAATCATTGCGAAGCATCTTAAAAATTTCATCAAATACTAAAGGGCTTTTCCGACGATTATCATAAATTTCATCCTGCAAACTTCGTGTTTTTTCTTCCAATCGTTTTTTGATAATTGAATCCGACAAAATCTCCTGCCATAAGCTTTCAAAATGAGCTCTTATAGAGTCTAATCTATTTGCTGTTTCTTTATGATCGTGATATTGCTGTACACCGAATAAAATAGCAGGAAAGAAAGGGATTAGTATATTTAGCACAAAATCCAAAAGGCCTAAATTTTTTTTCAGAGCCAACACTACTGCAATAAAGAAGAGAATCGCTAAACCAGTTACTATAATATTTGCATATTGACGACGCTGCGTTGAATCCCACCAACAATTTGATCTTTGGCAAATAATTTTACCTACATGCAAAGGTAAATCAGAAACTTCAACTGGATACCAATCTCGCAGTGTCGGCATTTTTTCAGCCTTATATTTATCAGAATATTTCTTTACCAATTCCGGTTCTGGTAATCTTCCAGCTTTTATCTCATTCCAAGGGATTTGCAAAACGTCACAATCAAAAATTTCCTGAATTTTTGTGGCATCTGCCTGAAGTTTTTTCTGCCAAGGAGTTAGCCAAGCTTTGCAAATTATTATTACAAATATTCCCCAAATAGACACCCATACTTTTATCATAGGAAAGACAATAGCCAAAAAGGTAGTCAAGATGGCTACTGGAACACTAAGAATTAGCTGTAAAATAAATAATTTTTTAGCAGTAGAATACAGCTGACGTTGCGCTTGTAAGCGTTTTATTTGTTTTTCTTTATTTTGCTCAACCGAGATTTTTTTTGAAAGGTCATCCATAAGTAGGAAAGTATCCTCCTAGTAATTCTTTCCATAATTTTATCGAGCTCTCAATATATCCCGAAGCTGATTTTTGACTTGCTAATGCAGAAATTTCTTTAGCCTTTTCCGCTTTTTTAATCGCATATTTTCTGCTATCATCAAAGTAACTACCAAGATAACTATCTACACTACCAAATTTAATTGGATCAAGACAGTTGTTTTGCAAATAATTTGGCAGGTTTTCGAAAAAATTCTTCAACATTGAATCATAAGTATAACCTTCTTTATACAGGTTGTATCGGTGGTACATGAGACACTCAATATGATAGCCATTTAAAAAGTCTCCATTTGCTTTATTCCATGCTTTAACCATTTTTATAAGCGGAACAAAAGAACCTCCCATTGCCTTATTAATTCTCGTAATTTCTTCGGCAAATTTTACTGGATTTGTGTTAATCCATTGTTTGTCAATTGAATCGGGAATTTTATAGTAACCTCCCTCATTATAAAAAGCTGGAACAACATCTAACTTAAAATTTGCGAGTTCCATTGTAATGCAGTTCCTGTCTCGGCGCTTCGGAGTATCTGGATATTTGTTGTCTAAAATACGTTTAAACTTATCGAGAATTTTGACGGTACCTTCTGCGTTATCAGATTCCTTGTTGTTACCATAATGAAGAATAATCATTAAATCTACATCACCTGCACTTAATGGCCTGATCAAGGTACTTCTGGCATAGGAGCCAATAACCCTTGTTTCCTGATCATGTAGACTGAGATGAGATTCAGCAAAAATACTAACAAGATTTTTTCGACAGTTAGAAATCGCTTCAGACTGATTATCTGTTATTTCCAAATTTTCTCTGAATTTTTCAAAAGATTGGTAAATAGTGGTTGCCATAACGATGCCTTTTCAATTAATGTTTTTTGTCATGAGGTGGAACTGGATCGTTGCCTGGTTTTACCGTATCGCTATCTCTGAATTTACCATCTCTACCTTGAATCCTAACTTCACCACCGCCAGAATTGTGGCAGAAATTTTTAGCAGCTTTTTCTGCTTCTTTTTGGGTTTCATAATTTCCAGAAGCTCTTTCAGCTCCTTCTTTTTTAGCATTCCATCCGCCGTTTTGTCCTTGAGTTACGTAGTAGTTAGTCATTCTTTTTAGAGTTTATTGAAAACAAGATATTGTGTGAAATTCACAAAAATCTCACAAGATGTAGTTTTGGTCTTTGCTTTTTCAAGAGGTAGAATGAATTTTTTTTGAGTTGGTCTTGAAGAATTGATCGGAGTACTTTTTATGAAGGCGCGATAGCTTTTAAAACCCCCACATCTGCTCTTGCTCTTCCCACAAATCCGGCAGTTTTCTAATCGCGATGATGTCTTGCAGTTTTAGGTCTCGTGGTTGAGTTCCATCAAAAATTCGTTTAACAATTTTTGGTGAAACGAAGTTTAGAGCGAAAAGTTTGCTGACGTAAGTTGTAAAAACAACCACTTGATCTGACAGACAGTGCATTTCAAACAGTAATTTTTCTAGATCGTTTATTGCTGGTAAGTGATTTGTTGCTTAATTCAAAAAAGTTATCCTTGTCATGCTTGTCAAAAATCAATCAAGATTTTTCTGCTTTATAGTTTGTTCGATTTCTTTTTCTAATTCTAAATAAAGTGCTTCTAAATTTTTTAACCAGTTTTTTGGTTGAGTATCATTTTTTAAAACCGATTTTAGCACTCCAACATAATTGGCTAATCTAGTAGCTCCAATATTTGACGAAATTCCTTTCATCGAGTGAATAAGAAATAATATTTCTTTCCTGTTATTTTTTTGAAAACTTTCTCTGATTTTTAGCATTAAATTTGAGCTATCTTTTAAGAAGAGTTCTAGAATTTCTGCTTGGTCTTTTTGCTCGAAATGCTCGATATTTTTTTGGTCAAAAATTTTAATATTAGTAAGACAACTATCTGCCAAATCTTTATCTTCTTTTACTTGCGCAATTGCTAATTCATGTATTTTTAAATCTCTTTTTACTGCGTAATTGGCGATAATTTTAATCAGCAATTCTGGATTATTTCCTTTAATAAAATAGTCAGTCATCTGGCAATCAAAGAAGTGATAAATATTTTCTTTTTCACCGTCGCCAGATATTGCAATTATTGGAATCTCGTCATGCTGACTAACATTATTTTGATTTTCAATTTTTCTAATTTCTTTTGCCGCTTCATCACCGTCATATGGATGCATATTCACATCAGTTAGAATAACGTCAAAACTTGATATAGCATTTTCATCTAGACTATTTTTATAAATTTCTAACAATTCTTTTCCGTCAGTTGCCTCGGTAACAAGCAAGCCGCTTTTTTCTAGAATATTTTTTGTGATCATTCGGTTTAATTTCTGATCATCTGCAAGAATAATTTTTTTGCCCCGAAGTATTTCTAGAATTTCTTCTTTTGTTCCAAGGTAAGATAAATCGTCTTCTATATCAATTATCCACTTTGTTAAGCATCGAAATAGCGCGTTATCAGGAACCGATTTGCTTAAATAAAAATTAAAATTTTTAGTATCGGATATTTTTTTAACTTCTTCCAAGAATGATTTTTTGCTTAAGGAAGTGAAGGCAATTATTAGAGTTTCTTTATTATAACTTCTGATTTTTTTTGCCGCTTCAATTCCATTAATTTCAGGCATTTCTATATCCATCAAAATCAACTGATATTTATTTTCTTTTGCCATTTTAATCGCATCTTTTCCATTATTTGCAGTGTCGCATAATAAATCTGGCAGAACTTTTTCTATTTTTGATTTTTTAGTAATCAGGTTAACTTTTTGATCATCCACCAATAATATTTTTTTCTTTTTATCTTTTGTTATTACTCTTGCCATTTCTTCATCAGTTAACTTTGGAAATAATAAAGAAAACCTTGTCCATTTACCAAATTCTGATTCGCAGATTATATCGCCGCCAAACATCTGCATATTTCTTTTGCAAAACGATAGACCAAGACCAGTTCCTTCTTTTTTGCCAGAAGTGTAAAAATCATCGAATAGCCTTGGAATTGCATGACCAGCGATACCCGGACCAGTATCATGAACATAAATTATGTTATATTCGATGCCATCAATATTTCTGGTCTCACTGCCAACGGTTACTATAGAATCAGGATATTCATTGAGATAATAAAGAGAGTTTTTAAGCAGATTATAAACTATGTATGTAAGGCGATCAGGAACTGCTCTGATTGTAAAGTTATCTTCTTCATATTTGGGTAATAATAATTTTACCTTGGTTTTTTCTTCATCATTTTTGTAACTATATTTTTCTAAAATTTCTGGCAGAATTTTATTTGGTTTCAGATAAATCAAATCATCTGAATCTATAGTTTTTCCGCTTAAATCGCTAAGAATTATATTAATGATGTTGTTAGCATTAGAGATTGAATCCGATATATGTGATGTCAGTTTCAAAAGCTTAAGCTTTGGACTTGTAGATAATGTCAGGTCTGAAATTTTCGAGTTTTGTTCATCATAATTTGTGGAATGCTCATCTCCATTTTGTTTATCAAATTTCGGCGCCAAATCATTAATTTGACTTCCTATCAAATTAATAGCGTTCAGCGGATTTCTTAGCTCATGAGCAATTGAAGCAGCTAAAGATTTAAAGATTTTTGCTCTTTCTTCAAAAGCGACTCCCTTAGCATTGCTATAGCTAAAAATTAGTCCCGAAATTATAGCAAAAGCGAATGTTGATAAATAGAGAACAATATCCAAAGGAGATGCAGTTGGGTTTATTACCGGCTCAAAGATAACTCCTCCTCCGTAAAATAACTTATAACAAAACAATGCTGAAATAGTCCCAATTAATAAATCAATAAAGAATATTAACCATTGAGGTACAAACATAATTAGAATGTAAACCATGATAACTTCCCATAAAAACCAAGTTTTAATGAAGGCGTTATTGAGAGCGGTTAGAGTTATTAAAAATGGAAGATTATAAATTAGCATGAAATGCCAATAAAAGGAGAATAGTGGTTTAAACTTCCCAGACCAATAGTCTTTGGTAGCTAAAAGTAAGCAGATAATTCCAGCAGCGCCTTTAAGAATAAGGCTATCCCAAGGCATTTTAAAAATATACAAGTGTAAAGCTGCAAATATTGGATGACTCACAGTACCTACAATCACCAGTGCTTTCAGATTATAGTCATTAACTGATGTTCCTTTGAAGAAAGCATTTTTTAGGTAAAGCCTTAGATTAAATTTCAACTTACGGCAACTCCAAATTTAAGTGTTAACAATATTTATCGACCCGATTGATCTAATTTAATTTTCAAGTTATTCAACAAATTGTATAAAATTCTGAAGCTATTAAATTAATTCTTGATTAGTGTTTTAGATATTTCAGACGCTTTTTTTTAAAATAAAAAGTTAGAATCTAATTGCCCTTATTCAATAAGTTCACAAATTTGACACACAAATTAATCCTCTTTAGCAAAACCATAAAATTATCATGAAACTTTCTGGGTAACTTTAGAACATATTCAGCTGAAATAGATTTTAAAAAATTGAAGTCTTCAAATGAATCTCTCGAAAAAGTTAAAACTAAGAAGAGATCTATCAGCAGAACATGTAAAATCTCTACTGCCAAAAGAAGGTGGATTTGGCTTCTTATTCCATGCAACTGACTGGAAAACTCTAGATTTCATCTTTCATAATACAAAAAAACAAAGTCCTTCTTTCGAAAAAGAGCTTTGGGAACATAGACCTTTTATACCATCATTTATTAAGGTTGGAGACAAGCCAGTAGGTGTAAACATCGTGATGCCTGTCCCAATAGATATGTGGATTGGAAGCTCCGGTGGTCTTAGAGAATTTCGTGCAAAACAATTTTTTCCAGCTTTGGAATTAGCGAATCAATGCAATCTGAAAATGGTAGCAATGGGCGCATCCACTCCTTATGTCTGTAATTACGGCAAACTTCCAAGACCTTTAGCAAATCCCTTCATCACAACTGGACATGCTGCAACTGCCGCAACCTTAAAAAAATGGGCAGTTCATGCTGCTAAAGAAACAAACTGCGATTACAAAAAAATTAAGTTGGCGATCTTTGGTGCTGCAGGAAGGCTTGGAAAAGCAGTTAGTCAATTTATTGCTTATTCAGAACCTCCGCAAGAAATAATTCTGATCGATCTTTACGACAAAATGGCATTACTCAAAACCCAAGCTGAAGAGATGATGAAAATCACTAAACGCAAAGATTTGAAAATTTCTATTTATTGTTTTGAAGCCTCAACAGTAATACCAAAATTTGATGGTGCGATTTTGGTTAGTAATAACAGCGTTCCTTACTTAACTGAAAATGATTTAAGAACGGCAAAATTTTGGATTGATGATTCTCATCCTCGCGCCGCAAGCCTTGAAGCTGAACTTGGTTCAAGAAATGATACTTTATATGTTGAGTGCTACGCAAGAGGTCCAGAAGGATTTAGTACAAATTTTCCTTTTAGATTACCAACTCTTCAAGATTGTTATACTTGTTGTGCAGAAGGTTATGTGGCTTGGAAAGAAGGAATCAGCGAAGATTTTGTAGTTGGAATTCCTGATGTTGAAAAAATTGATCTCGTTGACAAGTTGCTTGACAAGTACAAATTTAATCTTGGACCGTTCTCCGGAAAAAATGGTGATCCAATTCTTCAAATTCCAAAGTAGAAAAAATTTTACATTCTACCTAAATCGAGGTCGAAGCTCTCGGCGATGTGGTTAACTAGCTTCTCATTAACTTGACCACTTACCGCGGCGAAAGCTTCTTCTCTTGTCATCAGTCCTTCTCTTACATCTCTTGCCAAAGGAATAACATAAGGATGCAAGTTATATTTCTTTTGGTGAATTGCGATACCAAGGGAATTTAACTGGCAATTAGTAGAGCAAGAATCGGTGCTTTTGGTTTTGCGCCAATCAAGCTCTTTTTCAATTGTCTCATAAACGTGATGCTCGTTGTATTTATTATACTCAAAGAATGGTACTAGCTTCATTCTGGCAATCTTTAATTTGATCCACAAAGAAGCATCAAGAGCGCTTATCGCATCCTTTTTACCAAGAACTTTTAAAAGATTAATCATTGGCGCAATCATATGTTTATGAGCATCTGCTAAACCATCAAATTTTGATTTTAGATCATATTTTTTTTGCCTTAATTGACCTGGAGTTGTTCCAACTACAACATTTGGGATATTTTTCTCAGCAGCTAATTTGAAAGAATGAAGAGCAATTTGAGTAAAGCATGGCCAGCAAGCATGACCAATCATGAATGCTAATTCTTTTGATCTTTCTTGGAGTGACGAGTTTTGGAAGCTGGCGTTGAAAATGGTTTTATTAAGATTCCATGATGGTTTATAAACAATGTGGTCAACATTAATCTTTTTAAGAACACGATCGATGTTGGCGTAGGTTTCTGGTGGGATGAAATGATTATCAAATGTGAATGCAAGAACTCTTAATCCGTAGTGATTGGCAAGTCGATAAAGCATGTAGGTGCTGTCTTTGCCGCCACTATATAAAACCATGCAATCGTAAGGATGTTTTTTGCTGACTTTAAGTGTAGATAGCATCTTTTCTTCAAGAGCTTCATAGTCTCGATCAAGATATTTTTTTTCTTCTTCGTAATCGATGCAAAAATTACAAATACCATCTTTATCAAACGAAATGTTTGGGACTTGAGATGTTAAGATACACTTACTACAAGTTTTTGTTTCTGCCATAAGATCTACCCGCAATTTATTGATAATTAATTTTGAAGATTTTGTGGCATGATCACTTCAACACAAAGAAAAGCCAAATTTATTAATCTTTTTACAATCGAATGTTGCAAATTGTATCGTAATCTGGCTTGTAACAGCTCGAACTTCTACAGTTCTGCAAGTGTAAAAACAACCATTTGATATGACAGATATTTCGCTGAGATTAAGTCTATCCTGCTGCAAACAAATCGCCTAAAAAGTTTCACTGAAGTGCTGGTGTTTTTGAGGCTAGAACAAATCACAAATTTAGATTTTTATATGCCGTAAAAACACATAGTTAAAACCTATTAGAGTGATAATTAATTTATATTTTACTTAAAAAAGTTTCTAACAATTAATAAAATTCGTATCGCGCAATTTTATCTTTTTGTAAGCAAACTTCTTCAACTATTAACAATAAGCTCATCGTCATGAAAATAAATAAACTTCTCATTATTACTTCTCTTGCAATCGCTGGCTGTTCAACCAATCATAATCAGCTTTCAAAGCAAGCCAGCTTTGAAGCAAAATCAAATGAGTTTTGGTGGCCAAATAAAATAAATTTATCGCCATTACGTCAGCAATCACAAGAATCAAATCCTTATGGTGCAAATTTTAATTATGCTAAAGAGTTTGAAAAAGTTGATATTGCCGCATTGAAAGAAGATATAAAAAAAGTCATGACTACTTCACAAGATTGGTGGCCAGCGGATTATGGAACTTACGCACCTTTTTTTATTCGTATGGCGTGGCATAGCGCCGGAACTTACAGGCTAGAAGATGGTCGTGGTGGCGCTGGCGGTGGACAACAAAGATTTGAACCGCTTAATAGCTGGCCAGACAATGCCAATCTTGATAAAGCCAGACGCTTATTATGGCCGGTTAAGAAAAAATATGGACGTCAAGTTTCTTGGGCAGATTTGATGGTGCTTTCCGGTAATGTTGCTCTTGAATCTATGGGCTTTAAAACATTTGGATTTGCCGGTGGCAGAGTTGATGACTTTGAACCTGATCTAGTTTATTGGGGTCCGGAAAATAAATTCATGGCCAGCGATCGTTTTGATAAAGACGGTAAATTGATTAAAAAGTTAGGTGCTACAACTATGGGTTTGATTTATGTCAACCCTGAGGGACCAAATCGCAGTGGCGATCCCATTGCTGCGGCAGCGCAAATTCGTGAAACTTTCGCTAATATGGCGATGAATGATGAAGAGACGGTTGCTTTGATTGCTGGTGGTCATACTTTTGGCAAAACTCATGGTGCGCACAAACCAGAAAAATGTATTGGTGCTGATCCGGCAGGAAGTGCTCTTGAAGCGCAAGGTTTTGGCTGGCACAATAAATGTGGCAGCGGCAAAGGTGTTGATGCTACAACCAGTGGTTTAGAAGGTGCTTGGACATCCAATCCAACTAAATGGACAATGGAATATTTGCATAATCTATTTGCTTATAATTGGGTTAGAACCAAAAGCCCGGCAGGTGCGATTCAATGGATTCCTGAAAAAAATCAAGCTGCAGGAACTGTTCCTGATGCGCATGATGTTTCTAAATCTTATCAACCAATCATGCTTACAACTGATTTGTCGCTAAAAGAGGATCCGCAATATCGTGAAATTTCCAAGCGCTTTATGAATAATCCAAAAGAATTTGAAAAAGCATTTGCCAAAGCTTGGTTTAAATTAACTCACCGCGATATGGGTCCGCGCGCCAGATATGTTGGCAAAGAATCGCCAAATGAAGTCTTGATCTGGCAAGATCCAATCCCGCAAGTAAAATATAAAGCAATTGATGTTGCTGATATTGAAAAATTAAAAGCAAAAATTTTGCAATCAGGTTTGAGTAATTCTAAATTAATTCAAACCGCTTGGGCATCGGCTGCAACTTATCGTCAAACCGATATGAGGGGAGGCGCAAATGGTGCAAGAATTCGCCTTGAGCCACAAAAAAACTGGCAAGTAAATAATCCGCAAGAATTGGCTAAAACCTTAGCAGTTTTAGAAAGAGTGCAAAAAGATTTTAACCAATCTTTAAGCGGCGGTAAAAAAGTTTCTTTAGCTGATGTTGTTGTTCTTGGCGGATCGGCAGCAATTGAAAAAGTTGCAAATGATGCGGGCTATAAAATTAAAGTTCCTTTTGCAGTTGGTCGCGGCGATGCTTCGCAGGATCAAACCGATGTAAATTCTTTTGCATCGCTTGAGCCAAAAGCCGATGGCTTTAGAAATTTTTACAGCAGCAAAGCTGAAATTTCTCCTGTTAACGCCATGATAGATCGCGCTTACATGCTAAATTTAACAGTTCCAGAAATGACTGTTTTACTTGGTGGATTGCGTGTTTTGGATATAAACTCCGACAATTCAAAAAACGGAGTTTTAACCAAAAATCCAGGTAAATTAAGTAACGATTTTTTTGTCAATTTACTTGATATGTCAATTGAATGGAAAAAGTTACCAAATGCTGAGAATATTTTTGCAGCTTATGATCGCAAAAGTGGTGAAGCTAAATGGCAAGCAACTTCGGTTGATTTGATGTTTGGCTCAAGCTCAGAACTGCGCGCAATTGCTGAGGTTTATGCCAGCAATGATGCTAAAGAAAAATTTATCAAAGATTTTGTCAAAGCTTGGGCAAAAGTTATGAACAATGATCGCTTTGATTTGAAGAAATAATTTAAGCGATAGAGATTTGATAGCTAAAACTAAGAGACTGGATTATAAATCCAGTCTCGCGAGAACACAAAAAATTGAGAAGAAATTGGTTGGAAAAAAAATTTGGTTTCTGCCAAATATTTTTTGGTTATGCTTAATAACTAAATGCAACTAATAAGCTATGACAAGTTTTGTTGATAAAATTATAATTTTTTTAGAGAAGGAGCTGGAGAAATCTAGCGACTCAAAAGATCGAGAAAACCGGCTTGAAGTTATTGAATATTTCAAGAAATCGAAGGGTCAATGTCATGGTTTGTCTGTGTTGCAAGCATATGGCAGAATGATAGAAGACGAAGGCGAGATAGAAAGAAATTCAACGGACAGCATAAGTTTTTTCAATAAAGTTAAGACTACTCTGCTTGACTGGAACAACCAAGAAGATCAATTAGATAGACAACAGGTTGCTGATATTGAGCGTTTGATTTCCAATATACTACTCTATCAAAGAGCTGATCTTGAAGTTGGCAAACCCATAGCTATTTTTTATCCCAGCCAGGATCCATCCTTGGAACTTACGCCAGGTCAAACAGTTTTGCAGGATACTTTCCGAGGCAATATTATTAAAAGCTTTGATTATGATTCTAGCTTAGTTCTTACAAAAAAAATGCTTAAAACGCGATTGGAAAAAGTTGTTAAACCTAATAATATTATCTTAATACATTCAAAATCTGAAAACGGTGAGCACACCAATTCAATTTATCAAAGCAGCAGTGGTAAAATTTATCTTTCTAATAATGAAAACGAAATCGCTATAGAAAACTTAGATGATTTAACGGAAAAATTATGGGATGTTACAGATAAAGGAAATTTTGTATTATCTGGAAGAGGATTTAAATATTCTGATCTGCTGTTAAGAAACATCACAGGAGTTCAAATTTATAAATTCGCAAATGGAACTGCTTATGATTATCCAACAAACTTAGCCATTTCAAAAGATGAGTTTAAAGAATTTAGCCTAGAGCATCCGAAGTTTACAGAATTTATCAAAATTGATGCTCTATTCGAATCTTTCTCAAACTCGATTAGTGTCGATGATGCTTATGATTTATATCAAGATTGGACTATAGAAAATGAAGATTTGAAAACGGCGCTACTTTCCAGATTAACATCGATTAATGAAAACTACTGCAGACCAATTCTTGCTCTGCCACCAATTGTGATGAGCAAAGAGATGTTATTAGATCGATTGACAAAGTTAAATAAGGAAGAAATTGGTTCTATTGTAATTACCTATGAAATAGAAGGTCCAAAGCGTCAAATATCAGAAATCGGAAGAGGATATTATGACGAGGATAACAAACCATTAAAACTTTTTCTGGAAGATCCGTGTGGATGCCTTGATATGGATCAAGCTATAGATATTTTATGGCAACATTCTAAGCCAAGTAATTTTAAAATATTTGGTCTTTTTAAGGCATCAGAACTTTTTTTCAGAAAGATTGGTTTATATGTTTTTGATGACTTTAAAAATAAACAATCAGCAAGCGTTTGTCCTACTGAAGAGTTTTTTAAAGCAACACCTCAAGAACTAGAAAGTTTTTACGCAAAAAATCCAAACTGCAAAAAAAGTTTTAATACAAGTCCTTTTTTAATGAATGATGAGTTAGTTTTGTCATTTTTGAATCAGTTCGATAATCAAAATGCCAAAGAAGAAGAACAACATCCTTACGCATCTGTTAAACCTCAATCTTCCATTAAAGCTTCAGGTAAAATTCCAGACAAGGGTAGTATTTTATGAGTGTCAAAATTAAATGTAATAGTTTAAATGCCGCTTATCAATATCAGTCTGCAATTCTTCCAAAGTGTTGTAGAGTTTTTTTGAATAAAATGTTACATCATTCATACCGAATTCTTTTGTAAAATCTTTCACAAATTCCGTTAATTTTTTAAGGTGTCCAGCTTTTGTTTTAGAATGATTAAATATCTTCAATGCTAATATAAAGCTGATGGCGTGTTTTGGATTTTATTTTAATCATCTCTTGTGCTTTTTTGGATTAACAAAATTGTGCTTGCCTTAAAAAATTCGAAATTTAAGAAAAGTTCTAAGCGATAAAAAATGTTAAAAATAAATTCTTAATTTCAGAAAAAATTTATTTTTAGCATTTTATTTTTGTGATCAGATTCTTTTAAAAAATCTTTTCTCGAAAAATTTTTCCAAAAAAGAAACACTAATTTTTTTATTCTTTGTAAATAATTTTTTCGTAAATAGTAAAACTCGCAAACAAATCACCAAAAACAGTTACTAAATATTAACGTAATTGTCAGTTAAAGCTTAAATTAAATTTCCCAAAACTATGAAAAAACTTTTTCTAATTGCCTTCGCAACTCTTTCTGTGTTGTCTAATTCTGCATTTTCTAAGACCCAAGGCTCTTATATTGGCGCTGATTACATAGCAACCAGAGTTAGTACTTACCAAAGAAGTTATCTTGAGCCAAACGGAGTATATCTAGGAAACGGAACTTATCACGTTTCTGGCGGTGCTGGATTAAGTTATAAATACGCTTTCAACTTTAATAACTTTTTCATTGCTCCTGGCTTTATTTTAGAAAAAAACTCTTTTGGAGATTCAAAAGTTGATGTCGTTAAAGAACAAGGTAGAAATGGTCCTTCGGCACAAATTAGAAATCGTTATGGTTTAAAAGTTGATGTTGGATATGATGTTACCAATCACATTGCGCCATATTTAACAGGTGGATATGCTTGGGTAAATTATAAAACTAAATATCAAAGTCTAGATTATGATAAGCTTCCAAATCAAGTTGTTTTAAATGGCTATAAAAATTCAAATGATGGCAATATTTTTGGTGGATTTGGAATTAAAGTTAATCTCTTAAAAAACACAGATTTGAATCTTGAATATAATTATCAAAGATACGTTGCCAAAGCCAAAGTGTCCGATGCTTCTCTAGTTTATCTAAGAAGTGCAGAATTTGTTGGTAGCCTTCACATCTTTAAAGCTGGTTTGTCATATCGTTTTTAATTCATAATATATTTTGTAGCAAATGAAGTCAGTAGAAGGTCCTTTAGAAATTAATCCAGGTTCTGAAACTTCAGAATCTGGAGAAAACTCTGTTAAACAAGAAATTGCTTTTATTAATTTTCCAGAGATCCGTAAAATCAAAAAAGAGACCGATGAGGAACAAATAAATAAAGATAATAACCAAGATGGTGAAGAAGGTTGGCTAGAAGAGCCGGAAACAAGCTATGTAGTAGACACTAATAGCACAAATGAAAATATTTTAGAGCAGCAGCAAAAATTATTCGAAGATAACTTAGTAAACTTTAAATCAAGTTTAGAAAATCTTAAAAAAAATGAAAATAGTCAGCTTTTAGGTTCTTTTAAAAGAGATGGTCGTGATGTAGTTTTTCAGATAAGAAAGAATGATAAAAATGAACTGATATTTAACTGCATTGATTTGATAGGAACTCCTATTTCTCAACCTCATTTAGAAGAAAGTACTGGGTTATTTGCTCCATTTACCAATATTATCAAAAGCATTGCTGACTCTATTACTGGAAGAGAAGAGGCAAATTCTTTTTTATCAAAATCTACATCTTTCGCTCCAAACTATATCCAAGATCTGCTACAAAATTTTGCAGAAAAAAATGGTTTAATAGTAAAAGAGGTAAATACAACCAATCAAATTCAACCTTCAATTGAAGGCAAGGCTAATATCAAAATTACAGCCGCTAATACTAACGCTTACAATCATTTTATAGCTGTTGACATTCTTTATGGTCTGGCTGATGGAAGCTTATCGGTGAATGATAATAGCCAATTGACTGACAAAGAAGGCAAAGTTTTAAAAAATCTTTCTTTAGAACAATTCCAAGATCTGGGGCAAGAATTGGCAAGACAATTACAACAAATTAATCAACAAGAAATATCGAAAGAAGAAGTTCAAACGCAAAAAAGTGAACAACAATCATCAAAACAAACGCAAGCGACAAATTCTTCATCAAGCTATCCGATAAATTTAAATCCAGCAAAAATTTTAAAACTTATTTCTCTTGGTGCTGGATTTTCTTTTTATCGCAATCTCTTTAATTTTGCTGCTGATGGTCAGATTGTTCCGATCGCTAAACCTGTATCTCCTCCAACTCCGGCTCCAATAAATCTTTCACCACCGACTTTTGTTCCATCAGTAAATCCAAGTTCTGGTCCAACAACAACTCCAACTACTAATCCATCAGAGAGTCCAACTACTAATCCATCAGAGAGTCCAACTCTTACTCCTTCTGATAAACCAAGTTCTGGTCCAACAACAACTCCAACTACTAATCCATCAGAGAGTCCAACTCTTACTCCATCAAGCCCACCAACTTCTAGTCCATCAACAACTCCAACTACTAATCCATCAGAGAGTCCAACTCTTACTCCATCAAGCCCACCAACTTCTAGTCCATCAACAA
>JANRKR010000026.1:0-2759 GCA_033763375.1 Rickettsiales bacterium | reverse complement strand
ATTTTTTTGAGCAAAATCGGCGAAATTTTTATACCAAGAAATATTATTAAATTGTTGTAAATTTTGCTGCTGAATTTTTTGCAAAACTTCGTTGATTTCAATAATATGAAAAGTTGTAGCTTCAAGAAAATCAAGGGCTTGGGGGATTTTTTTTAAGGCAAGTTTTTTAATCGAATTTAAAATATCTAAAAACAACGTGCCTTTGCCAGCGCCCATTTCAACAAAGCTAATTTTCTTTTTGGCAATTTTTTCTTTGGAAATTTTGGATTTTTTGTTGTCAGCAATTTGCAAAAAATAGGCAGCTAAAATTTCGCCAAACACTTGGGAAATTTCTGGCGCGGTAATGAAATCAGCATTTTTTCCAATTGGATTTTTAGTGCGATAGTAACCAGTTTCATCTTTAAATAGAGCTTCTGACATGAAGCGTGAAATTTTCATGAAGTGGATTTAGGAAATTTTAAGCCAGAATTTTTAGATTGCCGCGTCGCTGGCGCTCCTCGCAATGACAAGACAATCGTAACTCACTGGGAGCGCCAGCGACGCGTCAATCTGATTTTGACAAACCAGAGAACTAAGGTCGCCAATCGAGGAAATTTTTTAATAATTTAAGACCAGCTTCGCCACTTTTTTCAGGATGAAATTGAACGGCAAAAATATTCTCTTTAGCAATTATGGCACAAAATTTAGCACCATATTCAAAATGTGCTAATTCATTATTTTCGTTTTGGCTTTTAAAGTGATAAGAATTGGCGAAATAAAAATGTTCACCATTTTTAATTTGTTGTAAAACTTGATGTTTATTGGGTTTGATGATGATTTCATTCCAGCCCATATGTGGAACTTTAAGATTTTCTGCAGTAATAATTTTTTCAACTTTACCGCTGATAAAATTTAAACCCTGATGTTCACCATCTTCAAAGCCGATTGAAGCCAAAACTTGCATACCAACGCAAATTCCCAAAAAAGGTTTTTTTTCAACTATAACTTGTTTGCGCAATTCTTCGACCAAACCTGAAATTGATTTTAAGCCAGACATGCAATCGGCGAAACTACCAACGCCGGGTAAAATTAATGAAGTAGCCGATTTTATTATTGAACAATCATTTGAAATTATAATTTCATGATTGGGATTTTTGACTGAATTTGCGGCGTTAAAGACTGATTCGATATTGCCGGAGCCATAATTGATTATGACGGTTTTCATGCTTTAAAATTCGTGAGTTCAATTTTATCAAGCAGATTATCAGCTTTGAGATTCTCAATAAAACGAATTTTAGCGCTGGCTAAATTATCGCCAAAAACCACGCCGACAAATTCATAACCCTTTTTTTCTAAATCATTGGCAAACCAGTAATTGGCATTGATTGCCACTATAAAAAAGAAAGCGATTTCCAAGATAAATTTATTTTCGCCGGATAAAAAACTTATTTTTTGGGCGAAGGCAAAAATGATATTGATCAGTGATAATACAAAAAATTCTTTAGGCATTTTGTGATATAAAAACCATAACGCGCTAAACAAAAAAGCGGTAAAAGAAAAACCTTCCTTAAGCAAAAGAAAGTCGGTTATTTTTCCTTCCTGATTTTTTTTGATTAACGCATTATAAGTTTTCATAATTAAGCTATTTTAATGCCGCTTTGGCTTTAGCGACAATTTTGGCAAAAGCTTCTGGTTCTTTAATAGCCAAGTCAGAAAGCACTTTACGGTCAAGATCAATATGTGCTGCTTTTAAACCGCTGATAAATTTTGAATAAATCATGTCATGTTGTCTGACTGCGGCGTTGATACGTTGAATCCACAAAGCGCGGAAATCTCTTTTTTTAGCGCGACGATCGCGATAAGCGTAACGCAATGCTTTTTCAACTTTTTCAATAGCAACGCGAAAGCAGTTTTTAGCGCGTCCGCGATAACCCTTAGCAAGTTTTAGAATTTTTTTGTGTCTAGCTTTTTTAGTGACACCTCTTTTTACACGACTCATTTGTTCTCCGAAAAAATTTTAGTTAATTAGCTATTGTACTTAATCAAATTCAAACTTTGTTTGAATTTGGTCTCAATTGAATTGCTACGCGCCGAATAAATCTGCAAATCCGCAATAGATTTTTTATTTTTAAAAAATCGAATTATTCAATCAGATTTAGTATGTAATTAGCGATTGTAAGGCATTTTATGTTTTAAAATACTGGCTGAATGTCCTTCAGAAAGAACAGCGCCTTGACGCAATTTTCTGATACGACTTTGGCTTTTTTTGCCCAAGTTATGTCTTTTTCCGGCTTGTTTATGAACAATTTTACCGCTTCCGGTGACTTTGAATCGCTTCTTCGCCCCGCTATTTGTTTTCATTTTTGGCATGTCATTTTGTAATTAAAGTTAATAAGCAGAAACTCAGGTAGATTGCCTTTGGAACCTGTGAATCAGTAAGCGTCGCAAAATTAAATACAACGACGCAGATGTTACAAAAGCCGAAGCTTTTTGGTGGGATCAGTAGGACTCGAACCTACGACCAAGACGTTATGAGCATCCTGCTCTAACCAACTGAGCTATAATCCCATAATCGTAAGTAATATTCACAATCGCTTTTCTCGTCTAATCGACTCGAAGACGATTGTTCAACTGGGCGTTGCGTCGCTTTCGCTTGTCCGCTCGTTTTTGCTAAAAATGTGCGTTTAGCACATTTTCTGGATGCAAAAACCTGAGCTATAATCCCAGAAATAAAGAAAATTCACAATCGCTTTTCTCGTCTAATCGACTCGAAGACGATT
>JANRKR010000025.1:0-6300 GCA_033763375.1 Rickettsiales bacterium | reverse complement strand
AAATAATTGACACTTTTAAACAAATAAATTTTGAGGAAAAATTGTAAAAAAACGAAGTATTATACCATTTCCCATCTTAAATCAGGCTTTGAATTTGAAGGCGAATCTGCGTAAGCGTATTTGATATACGTGCGCAAAGATGAGTCTTAGAAAAATTCAATTGCATCATTTAAGATGGGAAATGGTATTATCTATGTAAGGCTGAAGCTTTTTTAGAAAAATTGATTTCTTCAATTAGATTTTCTTACAAACCAAGCTCTAATTCTTCTTTGCGTTTTTTTTCTGCAGCAATAGCGGCAATTTCTTTTTTTCTTATTTCTTCTTTTTGATCACGCTCAATTTCTTGTAAAATTTCAAAAAGCTGCGGCAACCAAATTTGCGGCTCAGCCACTTTTCCTGACTCGTCAATATTGGCAAGCATCACTTCTTGAGCAGCGGTAACAGTTATAGCATCTGCTGACAAAATTTTTAAAATATCTGGATATTTTTGCAAATTAAGTGAGGCAATAACGGCTTCACTGCTGTTTTTGAAGATGAAATGTTTTTCGTCATCTTCAAGCATTTTAATAATTTCAATTTCATCATCTTTGAGCTCTAAAATGTTTTTATAGCAATCGTCAGGATTTTTATTGGCAGTGTATATTTCTGAAGAAATGGCTTTTTTAATTTCGAAAATAATATCGCTGTTGCTAATTGCATTAGAATCAGAGGCAGAAAAAATCACCAAACAATTTTTTTCTTTCAAGCGTTGTAAAAATTCAGCAAGTTGCGGTGCAAAAATTACATTATCAATTAAATTCCAAGCCTCATCCAAAACCACAATTGCTGGTGAGCCATCAAGACTTTCTTCAATCTTATGTAATAAATAATTTACAATTGGAATTAAGACCGGTTTTTGATCAATCAGATTAGTTAAGTCAAAAGCAATTATCGGATCAGACCAGACAATTTCAGAATCAGCGCCAAATATAGGTGCCAGTTTTTTACTGTTCCAAATTTTTAGCTTTTTATAAATATTTTGAGTTTCAGCAACGTTAAAAAACTCTATTGCAGAGGCAAAATTATTAACTTCAGCAGCAAAAATTTTATCAATTATTGGCGCGATATTTTCTAACTCTTGCTTCGGAACTGCATCTTTAACAAAAGCAACTAAACTTTGAAACCACAGACTTAAAAAATTCTTGTTATTGTCATTTTTTGCCAAAGAAAGCGGATTAAGCTTGAGAAATTCTGGACTATTTTCTTGATATAGCGAGTCATAATAATGACCGTTGAGAGCTTTAATAAAGGGCTTAGAGCTTTGATTTAAGTCAAAATAGAATAATTTATTATTAAATTTTCGTGCTTGTGCTAATAAAAAATTTATCAAAACAGTTTTACCGGAAGCTTTTGGTCCAAAAATAAAAGTGTGACCCGAATCTTTTTCATGAAAATTAAAAAAGTGCGGCGTGTTTAAAACAGTTTTTAAAACTGAAACCGAAGAACCCCAATGATTTCCAGACATTTTGCCGGAAGGAAAATTGTGCAAAGCAGCAAAACCAGCAATTCGATAAGTATTAATAATTTTTTGACGTCGTAAATAACGAAAATTTCCTGGTAATTGCGACCAAAAGCAATGTTCAGAAAAAACATCTTCTCTAACTACAACCAAGCCAAGTGATGAAAATTTTTCCATTGCTACTTTAACATCTTTTTCCAGCTCTTCTTTATTTTTGCTAATAATCATAATAGTGGTTTGTAGCTTGCCATAACTGGTTGATGAATCTGATCCACCTTCAACAAAATTAGCAATTCCACTTAAATATCGACATTCTTCATCGCCGCTAACTTTGAGCAAATAATCTTGATATTCGTAATGTTCGAGATCTTTTTTATTAAAATTAAAATCAAAAGATTGACTAATAATAAATTCGAAAGGCAGTTGCAATACGCGATCTAAAGATTCAACCGAAGCTTCCTGATATTCTTTTAGCGACAGAATTGCAGCATAATTTTTATTATCATAACCAATTACTTCTAATGCGCGATCACCAAAAGCAAATTTATGACTAGCAAGATCAGAAGCGATATCGTTAATCCAAAGTGGATAACGCTCTTCATAAAGATTAATTATTTTACCAAAAAAACGCATTGGTTCAGAATATAAAACACCTTGCCAATCAGCAATACCAAGCAATTTGGCGCCATATTCTTCAATATCAACTAATATGCTGGTGACAACTTGCGACAATTTTTTATGCGCCGCTTGCAAATGATTTTGATGAATATTTTTGGTAGTTGTGTAAGAAAAAGAACGCAAAAAAGCATTAAAATTGCCAATCGAAGTATCAAAACCTTCAGTTATAATAGTGATATAAAGCTCATTAACATATTTGTCCGACCAGTTATTTTCTTCATCCCAGACTTGATTTATTTTTTGAGCAAAAAAATCTTTGAACTCACCTTTGGGAATAATATTTTTTTTACGACGAAAAGTATGAAACCAAAAAGCAAATTCAGTTTCTTTAACATGCGCAACTATTGAATCGCGAAGAGTATCACGCAAAGATAAAATACTGGTTGCAACTGAACTAGTAGCAAAACCAGTGATACGAATAGTTTGTAATAACTCGCCATTTTTGGTTATAATTGTATGAGGATCGAAATGACAAACATAAGGAATAAAGTCTGCGTCAGGCTTCGCTGCAACTGCTTTATTAGCGCTATCAATTGATTTTTTGGTAAAACTTTTGAATAAGTTCATTATCTTTTTTCAATTGCGATATAATCTCTTTTTACCTCGCCGCTGTAAAGTTGGCGTGGTCTACCAATTTTAAAAGCTGGATCTTCGAT
This sequence comes from Rickettsiales bacterium, assembly GCA_033763375.1. Taxonomy (GTDB): domain Bacteria; phylum Pseudomonadota; class Alphaproteobacteria; order Rickettsiales; family UBA1997; genus UBA2645. The sequence goes on along the minus strand of JANRKR010000025.1, from coordinate 3,468 downwards.
CATTTCCTTCCATTGTGAAATCCAACCAGCTGATCTGGCAATTGCAAAAATTACGGTGAAAAGATTTGAAGGAATTCCAAGCGCTTTGTAGATAATTCCTGAATAGAAATCGACGTTAGGAAAAAGTTTGCGCGAGACGAAATATTCATCATTTAAGGCGATTTTTTCGAGCTCAACTGCAATTGTCAAAAGCGGATCATTCTTGATTCCAAGCTCGCTTAAAACCTCATCGCAAGATTTTTTCAAAACGGCAGCGCGCGGATCGTAATTTTTATAAACGCGATGACCAAAACCCATCAAGCGAAACGGATCATTTTTGTCTTTAGCGCGCGCGATAAATTCAGGAATACGCTCTTTGCTGCCAATTTCTTGCAACATTTCAATTACTTCTTCATTAGCGCCGCCGTGAGCTGGACCCCAAAGCGAAGAAATTCCCGCGCCAATACAGGCAAAAGGATTAGCACCAGATGAACCAGCCAAACGCACTGTTGAAGTTGAAGCATTTTGTTCGTGATCGGCGTGCAGCACAAAAATCATTTCCATAGCTTTGGCAATTGTTGGACTAACTTTGTGCGGATGATTTGGTTTGTCGAAAAGCATGTGCAAAAAGTTTTCGGCAAAGCCATATTCTTTGTTAGGATAAATTATCGGTTCGCCAATTGAGTATTTATAAGCCATCGCTGCAAGAGTTGGCATTTTGGCAATAATTTTATAAACCACATCCATGCGTCCTTCTGGCGTATTAATATGCATGGTTTCGTGATGAAATGCCGAAAGTGATGCAACTGCTCCAACCAAGATTGCCATTGGATGAGCGCGTCTTGGGAAACCACGATATAAAATGCCAATTTGCTCGTGAACCAGCATGTTTCTGATGATGCCAGTTCTAAATTCTTTATATTGCGCGGCGTTTGGTAATTCATGATTTAACAACAAATAAGCTACTTCCAGATATTCACTTTTTTTGGCTAGTTCTTCAATTGAATAACCGCCGTGCCTTAAAATGCCTTGATCGCCATCGATGAAAGTAATTTTTGATTCGCAAGAAGCTGTCGCTAAAAACCCCGGATCATAAGTGAACATGCCGCTTTCTTTGTAAAGCTGGCTAATATCAATCACATCTTGACCAATTGTTGCTTTGCGGATTGGCAGGTTAATTTCTTTGCCGTTTGGTAAAATAAGTTTGGCAGCAAGTTTGTCGTCAAGTTTGGCGGATTGATTCATAAATCAGGAATTGATTAAGTTTTGTGAGGATAATAATTTGTTCGATGTTGATTAGCCAACTTCTTTTTTCAAGAAATTTTCCAGAAATGAATTCACTTAATTTTAACAAAAATCCTAAAGACACAAAAGTTGTAGTTGCCATGTCAGGCGGCGTTGATTCTTCTGTTGTCGCCTGCTTGTTAAAAGAGCAAGGTTTTGATGTGATTGGCATTACGCTGCAACTTTACGATTACGGCGACGCTATGAAAAAAAAGAACGCTTGTTGCGCTGGCACCGATATTTACGACGCCAAAAAAGTTGCCGAAAAATTTGATTTTCCGCACTATATTTTGAATTACCAAAATAATTTTAAAGAGTCGGTAATTGATGATTTTGCTGATTCATATTTACAAGGCGAAACACCAATTCCCTGCATAAAATGCAATCAATCAGTAAAATTTCGCGATTTGTTAAAAGTGGCGCACGACCTTGGCGCTGAAGCTTTGGCAACTGGTCATTATGTGCGTCGTGAAGTTGCAAAAAACGGCGAAGTGCAAATGCATAAAGCAATTGATGACGATAAAGATCAAAGTTATTTTTTATTCGCCACCACCAAAGAACAGCTCGACTTTTTACGTTTTCCTTTAGGCGAAAATACCAAAGAACAAACGCGTCAAGAAGCGCAGCGTTTGGGTTTAGAAATTGCCGGCAAACCTGATTCGCAAGATATTTGTTTTGTACCAAATGGCGATTACGCCGCTGTAATAAAACGCTATCGACCAATGGCTTTCAAAGAAGGAAACTTAGTTCATGTCGAAAGCAAAAAAGTTTTAGGCAAGCATTCTGGAATTATAAATTTCACTTTGGGTCAGCGCCGCGGCATTGGAATTGCTTATCCTGAGCCACTTTACGTGGTAAAAATTGATCCCAAAGAAAATATAGTTTTTGTTGGCGAAGAAAAATTTTTACAAAACCGCAAATTCAAAATTCGCGATTTAAATTGGTTGATTGATGAAATTAATTTTGGCAAAGAAATTGAAGCAAAAGTGCGCCTGCGCTCTAATCACGAAGAAGAAAATGCGACGATAAAAATTCTAAAAAATGGTGAAGCCGAAGTTGAAATGAAATCACTAACCCGCGCCATCACACCGGGACAAGCCTGCGTAATTTATCAAGATTCGCGAGTTTTAGGCGGCGGCTGGATCACCAAAGAAATTGAATAAATTAAATTCAAACTTCGTTTAAATTTAGACTATTTTGCATTGCTGCGCGCTAACTAAGTTATACCAAATAAACTATCTATTGTCCCAATTAACAAAATATTTTTGAGATAAAAATTTTAAAAAATGCGAGTCGTATACCAATACGACTCAAGGCTTTTTGAAATTTTTAGCCAAAAAGATAAAGTTAATTGGGATAAAAAGTAATAACCCAAGAGATAGTTTATTTGGTATAGAGCCTTCGCAATAATTTATTGATTTAGGAATGTTAAAATTTAAATTTGCGGAAAATAAACTTTTTTATGAATACTCTTACTTTTTTACAAAAAAATCGCAAAAAAATTTACCAAATAGCTGAAAAATACGGTGTGTCCAATATCCGTGTTTTCGGCTCGGTGGCACGCGGCGAAGAGACAAAAAAATCGGATGTGGATTTGCTGGTTGACATCAATTATAAAAACTATGGTAGCGGTTTTGCTCGCGTTGATTTTAAAGATAAAATTGAAAAATTCCTAAAAATTAAAACTGATGTTTTGACAGAAAAATCTTTGCATCCTTTGATCAAAAAACAGATCCTTAAGGAAACCAAAAAATTATGACTAAAACAGATTTAGTATATTTAGAACACATCTTGAGTGCCATAAATAAAATTGAGAGATTTGTTAAATACAGAAGAAAAAAATCAATCGATCAAGAAATGATTGAATCGGCAATTATAAGAGAGTTACAAATAATGACGGAATCAACTCAAAGACTTTCCAAGTCCTTAAAATTAACTGCAGCCGAGATTCCTTGGCATTCGCTTGCTGGATTTAGAAATGTTTTAGTGCATGATTATCTTGGAATTGAGCCAGACGAAATTTATTCAATAATCAAATCTGATTTACCCAAACTAAAAAAACGTGTGATTAAAATGATTAAATTTTTGCAAGAAAAAGAAAAAAATTCTTAACTTATAACAACCTTAATTTTTCTGAAAATGACTGAAACAAATTTCGACGTAGTAGTAATCGGCGCTGGTCCGGGTGGATATGTTGCCGCAATT